>JAKLER010000208.1 GCA_022711615.1 Acidobacteriota bacterium | reverse complement strand
CTCGCACTTCCTCGACCGCGGCTTCCCGCGGACGTTCTTCCTCCTCGACGAGCTGACGGAGGAGCTGCGGCTCTCGGAGAAGGCGGCCTACGAGAAGCTGATCCGGATGACGTCGCACGAGGTGAACAACTCGGGGGCCGCCGTCGGGTCGCTCCTCGGCTCGCTCCTCTCGCTCGCGCCGCGGGTCCCGGACGAGGACCGGGCCGACTTCGTCGAGGCGCTCCGCGTCTCGCGGGAGAGGACCGAGCGGCTGAACGCCTTCATGCGCTCCCTCGCCGAGGTCGTGCGGGTCCCGGCGCCGCGCCTCGCCCCGACCGACCCGAACGTCCTCGCTCGTTCCGTCCTCCTCCTCCTCGGGCCGCTCGCCGAGCGGCACGGCGTCGCGCTCGCCCTCGAGGCCGACCCCGCGCTCCGCCCCGTCCCGCTCGACGCGGCTCTCTTCGAGCAGGCTCTCTTCAACGTCGTCAAGAACGGCATCGAGGCGGCCGGCCGCGGCGGGAGCGTGACGCTGAAGACGTCGGCCGCAGGGCCGGGACGGATCGAGGTCGTCGACAGCGGACTCGGCATCCCCCAAGACGTCGAGGCGCAGCTCTTCACGCCGTTCTTCACGACGAAGCCGGAAGGGCAGGGCGTCGGGCTGACGTTCGTCCGCGAGGTCCTCGCCTCCCACGGCTTCCCGTACTCCCTCGCAGGCCCGCCCGGCGGCCCGACCCGCTTCGAGGTCCGGCTCGGCGCCTGAGCCCGGACGAGGGGCCCCGGGGCTCGCCGTCGCGGAGTCCGCGCGGGCCGCGCCCGCCCCGTCAGGCCGAGCGGCCGAGCAGCCCCGAGGCGAAGGAGCGGAAGAGCCTCGCCCCGTCGGCGTTGCCGAGGATCTCCTCGGAGGCGCGCTCGGGGTGCGGCATCAGGCCGACGACGTTCCGCGCGCGGTTGCAGACGCCGGCGACGTCGTCGTGCGAGCCGTTGGGGTTCGCGGAGGCGACCCGCTCGCCGGCCGCGTCGCAGTAGCGGAAGACGACCTGGTCGTGGGCGACGACGTCGTCCCACGTCGCCTCCTCGGCGCGCCAGTTCCCGTCGCCGTGCGCGATCGGCAGCCGGAGGACGTCCCCCTTCGTCAGGTCGGAGGTGAACGGGGTCCGGATCGTCTCGACGCGGACGTGGACGTCCTGGCAGAGGAAGCGCTGGCCGGAGTTCGCGAGGAGCGCGCCCGGCAGGAGCCCCGCCTCGCAGAGGACCTGGAAACCGTTGCAGATGCCGAGGACCGGGCCGCCGCTCGCCGCGAAGTCCCGAACCGAGTCCATCACGGGGGAGAAGCGGGCGAGCGCCCCGCAGCGGAGGTAGTCGCCGTAGGAGAAGCCGCCCGGGAGGACGACGAGGTCGGGGCGGCCGAGGTCGGTGCCGTCGTGCCAGACGAGGCGCGCGTCGGCGCCGATCGCCGTCTCGACGGCGTGGACGGCGTCGTGGTCGCAGTTCGAGCCGGGGAAGAGGACGACCGAGACGCGCGGCCGCGCGCCGGAGCTCAACCGAGCACCTCGGCCTCGAACTCCTCGATGACCGGGTTGCAGAGGAGCTTGACGGCCATCTGCTCCGCGAGCGCCTTCGCCTCGGCGGCGTCCTTCGCCTCGACCTCCACCCGGAAGACCTTCCCCGCCCGCACGTCCCCGACGCCCGGGAAGCCGAGGCGCGTGAGCGCGCCGGCGATCGCCTTCCCCTGCGGATCGAGGACTCCGGACTTCGGGACGACCGTGACCTGGACCTTCATGCGTTCCTCCTGGGGCGGGCGGCCGGTCGCGGCCCTCCCCGATCGTTCTGCGCGCCGCACCGCGCCGGTCCGAGCCTCACGCCCGGAACCACCCGGTCGGGGCGGACGGCCCCGCGAGCTCGAGGGCGACCCGCGCCCCGAGCCGCTCGAGACCCCGGCGGAGCGCGCGCTCCGCGAGGGCCGGCGTGTTGTTGTTCTGGGAGAGGTGGAGGCCGACGAGCGTCCGCGTCCGCTCCCCGACGAGGCGCTCGAGCCCGTCGGCGGCCGCTTCGTTCGAGAGGTGCCCCACGTCGGAGAGGATCCTCTTCTTCAGGAAGGCCGGGTAGGCCCCTTCGCGGAGGACGTCGACGTCGTGGTTCGCCTCGAGGCCGATCACCTCGCATCCGGCGAGGGCCGCGAGGACGTTCCGCGAGAGGTGGCCGAGGTCCGTCGCCACGCCGGCGCGGCGGCCGGAGCCGCTCGCGAAGACGTAGCAGCACGGGTCGACGCCGTCGTGCGGCGTGGCCGTGACGCGGACGGTGAGGTCGCCGTTTCCGAACGCGAGTTCGTCGCCGTCCCGGACGACGCGGAGGTCGGCGAAAAGAGGGCCCGGGAGGCCCGCCTTCGCGAGCGTGCCGGCCGTGCCGTAGACGGGGAGCCCTCTCTTCGTCGCGAGGGCCGCGGCCGCGGAGACGTGGTCGGAATGCTCGTGCGTCAGGAGAAGGGCCGAGACGTCGTCGAGCGAGGCGCCGAGCTTCCCGAGACGGAGCGAGACCTGCCGCGGCGAGAGGCCGGCGTCGAGGAGGAGCGTCGTCCCCCCGGAGCGGACGACGGCGCAGTTGCCGGTCGAGCCCGAGCCGAGGAAGGCGATCTCGATCACGCCGTCCCCGTCGAGCCGAAGCCCCCCGCGCCCCGAGCCGTGCCGTTCAGCTCGGGCGCCGGCTCGAAGACGGCGCGGACGACGGGGGCGACGACGAGCTGTGCGATCCGCTCGCCGCGCTCGAGCGTGACCGGCTCGGCTCCCAGGTTCACGACGATCACGCCGACCTCGCCGCGGTAGTCGGCGTCGATCGTCCCGACGCCGTTCGCGAGGGCGAGCCCCTTCTTCAGGGCGAGGCCCGAGCGGGCACGCACCTGGGCCTCGAAGCCGGGAGGGATCTCGAGCGTCAGGCCGGTCGGGACGACGGCGCGCGCGCCGGGGGCGAGCGTCAGCGGCTCCTCGAGCGCCGCGCGGAGGTCGGCCCCGGCGGCGAGGTCGCTCGCGTAGAGGGGCGGGCCGAGGTCCGCGCACTCCGCGCGGAGCCGGAAGCGGACCGTGACGCTCGCGCCGGGGGTCACGCCGCGAGCTCGCCCGCGAGGTCGTCGACGGTGGCGCCGACGAGCGTGGGGCCGGTGACGCCGAAGCCGGAGGCGTCGGGCTCCCCGAAGAGGGCGGCGATCGCGTCGTCGACGTCGGCGGAAGTGACGGCCTCCATCGTGGCGATCGTCTCGTCGGCCTCCCAGGGACGCCCGCGATAGAACCAGCCGCGAACGGCCGACTCGCGCCGCGAGGAGGTCGACTCGAGCGACATCGCGACCTCGGCGCGGACCTGGTCCTTCGCCCGGCGGAGCTCGGCGCGCGTGACGCCGGTCTGCCGGAGCTCGCGGAGGACCGCGCCGGTCGCCCGGACGAGCTTCGGGAGCTTCTTCGGCGCGGTCGCCGCCTCGATGAGCGCCATCCCCCCGTCCCGGTGGAGCGAGAGCCCCGCCCCCACCTGGTAGGCGAGACCGTGCCTCTCTCGGACGCGCCGCCAGAGGCGCGAGGAGACGCCGCCGCCGAGGACGACGGAGAGGAGCCACGCCGCGGGGACGAGCCGGTTCGCGTAGGCGGGCGCCGGGGTGCCGACGAGGAGGTGCGTCTGGTTCAGGTCGGGCCTCGGGATGTGAAAGGCGCAGCGGTTCCCGCGCGGGGAGGGCCCGGCCTGGCGGACGGGGCCGAGCGGAGCCGCGGCGTGCCGGCGCCTGCGCCGCTCGGTCGAGAGGAGCTTCAGGAACGCCTCCGGCTCGAACGCGCCGACGGCGACGAGGAGCGTCCGTTCGGGGCGGAAGACCTCGCGGAAGCGGCGGACGAGCCGGGCGCGCGTGAGCGCGCCGACCGTCTCTTCCGTCCCGAGGATCGGGGCGCCGAGCGGATGGTCGGGCCAGTAGGAGCGGACGAACGTCTCGTGGAGGCGGTCCTCCGGGACGTCGCTCGCCTCGGCCATCTCCTCGAGGATCACCTTCCGCTCCGTCTCGACGTCGTCGGCGGTGAAGGCGGGGGCCTCCGTCAGGTCGAGGAGGAGCGAGAGCGCGTCGGGGAGGCGCTCGGACGGGGTCCGGGCGTGGACGGCCATCCACTCCTTCGTCGTGTAGGCGTCGCAGTCGCCGCCGAGGCGGTCGGTCGTCCGGGCGATGTCTGCGCCCGTCCGGCGCCGGGCGCGCCGGAAGAGGAGGTGCTCGAGGAAATGGGTCGAGCCGAGGTCGGAGGCCTCCTCGTCGGCCGAGCCTCCCGCCACGTAAACGCCGAGCGCGACGCTTCGCACGTCGCGCATCGGGTCGAGCCAGACGGTCAGGCCGTCGCCGAGGGTCCGCGTTTCCACGGCGCGGATCTTACCCGCGGGCCGCCGGGGTCACGGCGTGCCGCCGCTCCCGCCGGGCGGCGGCATCGGAGCGCCCCCCACGCCGGGGCCGGGCCCTCCGCCCGAGCCGATCCCCGGGGCTCCGCCCACGAGGCTCGCCTCCGTGAACTTCCACTCGTTGTAGGCCTCGCGCCCCTCCCAGAGCCGGTAGCCGCGCTCGGTCGACTTCGAGTAGACGCCCATGACCGGTCCGGTGGTCCCCGCCTCGCCGGCGCCCGGCGTCCGGAACGGGCTCGGCGTCGGCTTCGGCGTCGGGGTCGGAGTCGGCCGGCCGGACGTCCCTCCCCCGGCGGGCGGGGCGGCGACCGGCGTCCCCTCCATCGAGACGATCCCCCACTCGCCGTCCTTCGTCATCGGGTCTTTCCAGAGCCGGCGGACGCTCCGCGGCTTCACCTCGAGGAGCTCGGTCAGGGAGTTCGGGTAGCGTCCGAAACGGCGGCGGAAGACGCGGATCCCTTCCGCGTACTGGAGGCCCCGGAAGACGAGCTCGGACTCCTTCTCGCGCTGGGCCTGGGCCGAGGCGAGCGGGAGGACGGCCGCGATGAGGATCGAGGCGACCGTCATCCCGACGAGGAGCGCCACGAGCGTGTAGCCCCCGCCGCGCCGAAGGCGCCCCGCCGCCCGGCCGGCCGTCACCACGTGTTGTAGGGAGTCCCGTCGATCGCGGTCCCGTCGGAGCCCGACTTGACGTCGATGATCCCCGGCGGCTCCTCGGAGGCGGCCTCGGCCGAGTCGGGCTCCTCGTAGACGAGCTCCCAGGTGTCGGCCGATTTCGTGAACGGGTCGATCGGGACCTTCCGGATGTACTTCTCCTGGACCAGCACCTCGAGCGACTCGGGGTAGCGCCCCTTGTCGGCCTTGTACTGGTCGAGGCAGGAACGGAACGTGAAGAGGTTCTCCTTCAGCGCCGCTTCCTTCGCCTTGATCGGCGTGTTCATCAGCATCGGGATGCCGATCGCCGCGAGCGTCCCGATGATCGCCATGACGACCAGCAACTCTATGAGCGTGAAGCCACGGCCCTTCGCGGGCCGGAGGGGGGTCGGGGGAGCGAGGGTCTCGTCAGGAGGCATCGTCGTCACCAGTCCTTGTACTTCGTCCCGTCGAGCGCCGTCCGCTCGGAGAGAGAGTAGACGTCGTAGACGTTCTGGCGGCCCCAGCTCGTCGAGTCGAAGTCGTCCTGCAGGCTCCGGAGCCCCCATTCCGCCTCTCCCGTCATCGGGTCGATCGGGACCTTCCGGAGGAACTTGCGCGTCTTCTTGATCTGCCCGACGAGCTCGATCCCCTTCACGAGGTCCTCCAGCTCCTTCGGGTAGCCCTCCGTGTCGAGCTCGACCGGGATGAGCCCCTGGTCGGAGAGGCGCTTGTGCTCGTCGATCGCCGTGCGCATCGTCCGGAGGGCTTCCTTCAGCTCCATCTCCTTCATCCGCGTCCAGTTGAACCGCGCCACCGGCACGATCATCGCCGTCAGCGTCAGGATGATCGTGACGACGACGACGAGCTCGACGAGCGAGTAGCCGCGGACGCGGGACGGGGCCTTCACGGCGTCCTCAGTCCCTCACGACGAGCGGTACCGCGTTCGCCTCGGGACGGAGCGGTCCGCTCTTGCCGAGCCCCGCGCCGGCGGAGACCCTCACGAGGGCGTCGCCCGGGGCGAGCGCGCGGAGCGTGAAGCGGGCGAGCGCGCCGCTCGGGAGGCCGACGACGCCCGTCGGCGTGCCGAGGCCGATCCGCACCCGCCCCGGCCCCCGGTCGGAATCGAGGCGGGTGTTGAGCGCCGCCGATCCGGTCCGCCACGGGCCGGGCGTCACCGCGACGAGCTCGGCCACGGCCGGGTCCCATTCGATCGTCACCTCGAGCGCGCCGGCGTCGGCGAGCTCCGGGGGACCGTTGAGCGTCAGGAGCGCCGTCTCCCCGACCGCCAGCTCGCCGTTCTCGAGCTCGAGCCCGAGGGCCAGGGGCCGCGGCCCCTCGGTCTCGACGAAGGCCGCCGAGCGCTGCGCCGCGTCGCCCGAGAGGATGTTCGAGCCGGTCCGGGGCGCGGGTGCGGGCGTCCGCCGGAACGGGTCGTTCGGGCCGCTCCCCTGCACCGGGAGGATCGCCCGGCCCGGCATCGTCCCCGGGACCGGGCCCGTCGGCGCGGAGGGACGCGAGGCGGGCGCCTCCGCGGGCGGGTCGAACGGGGTGGCGGGCGCCTGAGGCGACTCGAGCCTCACGTTGAGGCCGGAGAAGGAGACGTTGTTCTCCGTCCCGACCCAGACGGGGACGAGGTCCTGCTCGTCGATCTGCGGCGCGCGGGTGATGTGGGGCGTGAGGCTCAGGAAGATGTCGTCCCGGGCCGTCTCCTGCCTCTTGCCGCTGAAGAGGCTCCCGATGAGGGGGACGTCCGAGAGGAACGGGAGCCCGGACCGGGAGTTCGCCGACTTCGTCCGGATCAGCCCGGCGAGGAAGCTCGTCTCGCCGTCCTTCAGCCGGATGTTCGACGTGATCGTCCGCGTGCTGATCGTCGGCTGCTCCGCGGCCTCTCCCGAGGCGGTCGGCTTGACCTCGGAGATCTCGACCGTCAGCTTGAGCGAGACCTCCCGGTTGTGGTGGACCCGCGCCTCGACGTCGACCTTGATGCCGACGTCCTGGTACTGGTACGAGGTGACCGGGACGATGCCGGACTGGCCGATCGCCTGCTGCGTGTTGATCGTCGTGACCGGGATCGGGACCCTGTCGCCGATGACGAGCTGCGCCTTCTCCCCCTCGGCGATCCGGAGCTGCGGCCGGGCGAGGAGCTCGGTGTCGGTGTTCGACTTGATGAAGTTGACGAGGATCGACGGGACGGTGAAGTTGAAGTCGGAGAGGGAGAGCTTGAGGAGGTCCTTCCACGGGAGGGCCGACGAGGTCGACCCGCCGGAGCCCCCGGTCGCCGTCCCGGCCAACGACCCGGTCGTCTCGTACTTCGAGAGCTTCGCGCCGAGCTCGAGGAGCTTCGACGTGCTCAGCTGGAGGAGCTCGACGTCGAGGACGACCTCCGCCTTCGCCTTGTCGTTCACCTCGATGAGCCGCTCGGCGACGGCGACCTTGTCGGCCGTGTCTCGGATGACGATCGCGTTCAGCTGCGGGATCGTCCCCATCCGGCGGAGGTCGAGGAGCCCCCGGACCATCGTCGAGACGTCCTTCACGTCGCCGTTCGAGAGGAAGAACGTCCGGACGACCTGGTCCTCGTACTCCTTCCGGTTCTGCTGCGTGTCCTGCGCGACGAGGATCGTCT
>JAKLER010000207.1 GCA_022711615.1 Acidobacteriota bacterium | reverse complement strand
CCTCGCCGTTCTCGCCGCCAACGGAGACGTCCCTCTCGAGGGGCTCGCCGAGCTGACGCTCGCAGGCGAGCTCGCCCTGGACGGCGAGGTGCGGCCCGTTCCCGGCGTCCTCCCGATCGCGGAGTCGGCCCGCGCCGAGGGGCGGTCCCAGCTCGTCGTCGCGCCGCAAAACGCGGCCGAAGCGGCCTCGGTCCCCGGCGTGATCGTCCTCCCTGCGCCCCACCTCGGCGCGGTGGTCGCGCACGTCGCCGGCCGCGAGCTCCTGAAGCCTTTCGTCCCGGCGGAGGAGCCCGCCGCGCCGGAGGCGGACGCTCCCGACCTCGTCGAGGTCCGCGGCCAGGCGATCGCCCGCAGAGCCCTCGAGATCGCGGCCGCGGGCGGGCACAACCTCCTCCTGTTCGGCCCACCGGGCTCCGGCAAGACCATGCTCGCCCGCCGGCTCCCGGGGATTCTCCCTCCCCTCTCGCCGGAGGAGTCGCTGGAGACGACGCGGATCTGGAGCGCGGCCGGGCGCCTTCCGGCCGGATCGGGACTGCTGCGGACACGCCCGTTCCGCTCTCCGCACCACGGTGCGTCGGCGCCCGCCCTGGCGGGGGGCGGCCCGGACCCCAGACCCGGCGAGCTCTCGCTCGCCCACCACGGCGTCCTCTTCCTCGACGAGCTGCCGGAGTTTCGCCGGGACGCGCTCGAGGCGCTCCGCGAGCCCCTCGAGGAGGGCATCGTCCGCGTGACCCGCGCGAGCGGCAGCCGCTCCTTCCCCGCGCGCTTCCTCCTCGTGGCCGCGATGAACCCGTGTCCGTGCGGTTTCCGTGGAGATCCCCGAAAAGAGTGCACTTGTTCCGAGCACGACCTGGGCCGCTATCGGCGGAAGGTCTCGGGTCCGCTCCTCGACCGGATCGACCTCCACGTCGAGGTCCCGGCGCTCCCGTCCGCCGACCTGGTGGCGGACGTCCCGCCCGAGCCGTCCTCGCTCGTCCGGGCCCGCGTCCTCGCAGCGCGGGAACGTCAGGCGGAGCGGACCGGCGACCGGCGCCTGACGAACGCGGCGCTCACGCCCGGGCGCCTGCGGGCGACCGGCGCCGTCCTGCCGGAGGCCGCCGCTCTCCTCTCGCGCGCGATGGACCGGCTGGGCCTTTCGGCACGCGGTCACCAGCGGGTCCTTCGCGTCGCGAGGACGATCGCGGACCTCGAGGGCTCCCCCTCGACCGGACCGGCCCACGTCGCCGAAGCGCTCCGCTACCGGGCCGCGGCACCGGACCGGACCCGCTGATTCGCGGCAAGTCTCGCGGGCTCAACGATTTCGTTCCAAAAAACTTTCGCTTGACGGGAGACGACGGGTCGATAGACTTCCGTGCGGCTCGTCACAAAGCCTGGGGGGACGACCCGTCCCGGCGGTCCCGGAGATTCCGTTGACGCGAAAGCAGCACACGATCATCGTCGTACCGCACGCGCGCGCGAGATTCCGCCAGTTCCAGGTGACCTCCCGGCTCCTCTGGAGTGTCGCGACGGCCGTATCCCTTTCGCTTCTCCTCGGGGTCGTCTTCGGCGTCCTCTGGCTCCAGTCGGTCCGGAAGAACCGCGAGGTGACGAGCCTCGTCGCCGAGAACCAGGACCTCCGCGGCCGTACGAAGAGCCTGAACGCGAAGCTCGAGTCGCTGGAGAAGGTCCTCGCCGACTTCGAGGAACGGACCCGCCGTCTCTCCATCGTCGCCGGCCTCTCCGGCTCCCCCGACCCGGGAACGGGAGGCGTCGGCGGCCTGACGGCGCTCCCGGCCGACGACGCCCGCCATACGGAGGCGGTCCTCGAGGAGGCCTCCCGCCGCGGGCTCCTCCTATCGGGGCAGCTCGGGGAGGTCGAGAGCCGGCTGTCGCTCCAGGCCGACCAGCTCGCGCTCACGCCGACGCTCGCGCCGTCGCTCGGGGTCCTGACCGCCGGCTTCGGGCTCCGGGCCGACCCGTTCACGGGACGACCGGACTTCCACGCCGGCATCGACATCTCCTCGCCGAAGGGCAGCCGGATCGTGGCCCCCGCGAGCGGAACGGTGGTGCGGGTCGGCTGGGACCGGGGCTACGGCCGTGTCGTCGAGATCGCCCACGGCTTCGGAATCCGGACCCTCTACGGCCATCTCGAGATGCCGCGGGTGGCCGAGGGCCAGCGCGTCCGCCGGGGAGACGTCGTCGGCCTCGTCGGCTCCACCGGGCGGTCGACCGGGCCGCACCTCCACTACGAGGTGCAGGTCGCCGGGAAGCCGGTCAACCCGCTCGACTACGTCCTGAACGCGTTCTGAGCCGATCCGCGCGACGGCGGGCGACCCCGAGCCCCTCTGCTAGGATCCGGAGCTTGCGCCCCCGCCGGGCGCCCATGGACGGAAGATGATCATCGACAAGGCACTCTCCAAGATCTTCGGGACGAAGCACGACCGCGACATGAAGGCGCTCACGCCGCTCGTCGAGGAGATCGGCCGGCTGGAGCCCGAGCTCGCCGCGCTCCCCCTGGACGGCCTCCGGTCCCGCCTCGGCGAGATCCGGGAGCGGGTCGAGTCCGAGCTGAAGGACCTCCCCTCCGACCTCGAGGCCCGCCGGGCGAAGACCCGGTCGGTCCTCGACCCGTTCCTCCCGAGGGTCTTCGCCCTCGTCCGCGAGGCGGGCAAGCGGACGATCGGCCAGCGCCACTACGACGTCCAGCTGCGCGGCGGGGCCGTGCTCCACCAGGGAAAGATCGCCGAGATGCGGACCGGCGAGGGGAAGACTCTCGTGGCGACGCTCCCCGTCACCCTCAACGCGATCGCCGGGAGAGGCGCGCACGTCGTCACCGTGAACGACTACCTCGCCCGGCGCGACGCGGAGTGGATGGGACGGATCTACACCGCCCTCGGCCTGACCGTCGGCTGCATCCAGCACGACCTCGACGACGCCGCGCGCCGCGAGGCGTACGCCTGCGACATCACGTACGGGACGAACAACGAGTTCGGCTTCGACTACCTGCGCGACAACATGAAGTTCGAGCTCACGCAGATGGTCCAGCGGCCGCACTTCTTCGCCCTCGTCGACGAGGTCGACTCGATCCTCATCGACGAGGCCCGGACCCCCCTCATCATCTCGGGCCCGTCGGAAGGGGACGTCGACATCTACTACCGGTGCGACCGGATCGTCCCGAAGCTCGTCCGCGGCGAGGAGATCAAGGACAAGTACGGCAACAAGACGACGACGGGCGACTACCTCGTCGACGAGAAGGCGCACACGGCCGCGCTCACCGAGGAGGGAGTCGGGAAGTGCGAGCGGCTTCTCGGCGTCGAGAACCTCTACGACCCGACGAACATCGACGTCCTCCACGCCTGCCAGCAGGCTCTCCGCGCCCACACCCTCTACAAGCGCGACGTGAACTACGTCGTGAAGGACGGGCAGGTCATCATCGTCGACGAGTTCACCGGCCGCCTCATGCCGGGCCGGCGCTGGTCCGACGGCCTCCACCAGGCGGTCGAGGCGAAGGAGGGCGTGAAGATCGAGCGCGAGAACCAGACGCTCGCGACGGTCACCCTCCAGAACTACTTCCGGATGTACGACAAGCTCGCCGGCATGACGGGCACGGCGGACACCGAGGCGGCCGAGTTCGACAAGACCTACAAGCTCGACGTCGTCGTCATCCCCACGAACCGGCCGATGGTCCGCCAGGACCACCAGGACGTCGTCTACCGGACGGAGCGCGAGAAGTTCGACGCCGTCGTCGAGGAGATCGTCGAGCTCCACGAGAAGAAGCAGCCGGTGCTCGTCGGCACGATCTCGATCGAGAAGTCCGAGCACCTCGGCCAGCTCCTGAAGAAGCGCGGCGTCCCGCACGTCGTCCTGAACGCGAAGTACCACGAGCAGGAAGCGGCGATCGTGGCCCAGGCCGGCCAGCCGGGCCGCGTGACCATCGCCACGAACATGGCCGGCCGAGGCACCGACATCCTCCTCGGGGGCAACCCCGAGTTCCTCGCCCGGCAGCGGAGCCGCGGAAGGACCGTCGAGGAGCACGAGAAGCTCCTGGAAGAGGCCCTGTCGGAGTGCGCCGAGGCGCACGAGGAGGTCATCGCGGCCGGCGGCCTCCACATCATCGGGACCGAGCGGCACGAGTCGCGCCGGATCGACAACCAGCTCCGCGGCCGCGCCGGCCGCCAGGGCGACCCCGGCTCCTCGCGCTTCTACCTGTCGCTCGAGGACGACCTGATGCGGATCTACGGGTCCGACCGCCTCTCGGGCCTCATGAAGCGGCTCGGAATGGAGGAGGGGGTCCCGATCGAGCACCGCTGGGTGACGAAGTCGATCGAGCGGGCCCAGAAGCAGATCGAGGCGCGGAACTTCGACACGCGCAAGCACCTCCTTCAGTACGACGACGTCATGAACAAGCAGCGCGAGGAGATCTACCGGCTCCGGAAGGAGATCCTCACGGGCGCGCTGTCGCACGAGTACGTCGTGAACCTCGCCGAGGACGTCGCCGAGGACTTCGTCGACCGGCACTGCCCCGCCGGGAAGGACCACTCCGAGTGGGACTGGAAGGCCCTCACGTCGGTCCTCGGGGAGTCCTTCGGGATGTCGCCCGAGGAGGCCGGGCTCTCGCAGGAGTCGGACAACAACGCGGCCCTGAAGGACAAGCTCAAGGCGGCTCTCCGGAGCACCTACGAGGAGAAGACGGCCCGGCTCGGCGCCGACGTCATGAAGGACTTCGAGAAGTTCTTCATGCTCCAGACCGTCGACGCCCTGTGGAAGGACCATCTCCTCGCCCTCGACCACCTGAAGGAGGGGATCGGCCTGCGCGGCTACGGCCAGCGCGACCCCCTCGTCGAGTACAAGAAGGAGTCGTTCCAGCTCTTCGAGTCGATGAAGGAGGCGATCGAGGAGCAGATCCTCCAGAACCTCTTCCGCTTCGAGGTCGTGAGGCCGGAGGAAGCCGAGGCCCGCTGGGCTTCCTCCGTGCCCGCCGCGTCCGCCCCCCCGGCCCCCTCGGAAGAAGGGGCGGCCCCCTCGGGCGGGGTCTCGGCGCCGGCGCTCTCGACGCGCGCCTCCGCGGAGCTCGAGCGGAGAGCCCAGAGGCAGCGGAGGGAGATGTCCTTCCAGGGGACGTCCGACCCGACGTCCGGCGGCGACTTCCGGGTCGACACCGTGAAGGCGGCCGGCCCGAAGGTGGGCCGGAACGACCCCTGCCCCTGCGGCTCCGGCAAGAAGTACAAGAAGTGCCACGGGGCCACGTCGGCCGCCTGACCCCCTTCTCGACGCCCGTTTCGCCCCGTCCGGGGCCGCTCCCAGCGGAGCGGCCCCGGACGTGCTATGAATCGGCATGCCGTCTTCCGCTCCCGGCATCCCCCTCGCCCTCACGTTCGACGACGTCCTCCTCGTCCCGTCGCGCTCGGAGGTCCATCCCTCGTCGGTCGACCTGAAGACCCATCTCACGGCCGACATCACCCTGAACGTCCCGGTGATCTCCGCCGCGATGGACACGGTCACCGAGGCGCCGCTCGCGATCGCCATCGCCCAGAACGGCGGCCTCGGGATCGTCCACAAGAACCTCCCCATCGCGAGCCAGGCGGCCGAGGTCGACAAGGTGAAGCGCTCGGAGAGCGGGATGATCGTCGACCCCGTCACCTGCCGCCAGGACCAGAAGATCTCCGAGGCGCTCGACGTGATGGCCCGATTCCGGATCTCCGGCGTCCCGGTCGTCGACGCGGCGGGCAAGCTCGCGGGGATCCTGACGAACCGGGACCTCCGGTTCGAGACCCGGATGGACCTTCCGATCTCGGCCCGGATGACGAAGGAGAACCTCGTCACCTGCGCGCCCGGGACGACGCTCGAGCAGGCCAAGCAGCTCCTTCACGAGCACCGGATCGAGAAGCTCCTCGTCGTCGACAAGGCGGGCAACCTCAAGGGGCTGATCACCGTCAAGGACATCCAGAAGCAGATCAAGTACCCGAACGCCTGCAAGGACTCGCTCGGCCGCCTCCGCGTCGGCGCGGCGGTCGGCGCGGGCGCCGACCTCGTCGACCGGGCGCGCGAGCTCATCGCCGCGAAGGTCGACGTCCTCTGCCTCGACTCCTCGCACGGCCACAGCGAGGGGGTCCTCCAGGCGCTGAAGCTCCTGAAGAAGACCTTCCCGTCGATCCCCGTCATCGCCGGCAACGTCGGCACCGCCGAGGCGACGCGCGACCTGATCCGCCTCGGGGCCGACGCGGTGAAAATCGGGATCGGGCCGGGCTCGATCTGCACGACCCGTGTCGTCACCGGCGTCGGCGTCCCGCAGATCCACGCGATCCTCGAGTGCGTGAAGGGACGCGGGAAGTCGAGGGTCCCCCTCATCGCCGACGGCGGGATCAAGTTCTCGGGCGACGTCACGAAGGCGCTCGCCTTCGGCGCGCAGTCCGTCATGATCGGGAGCCTCTTCGCCGGCACCGACGAGTCGCCGGGAGAGACCATCCTCTACCAGGGACGCACGTTCAAGGCGTACCGCGGAATGGGCTCGCTGGGCGCGATGACGAAGGGGTCGGCGGACCGCTACTTCCAGAACTCCGGGGACGAGCCCCGCAAGATGGTCCCCGAGGGGATCGAAGGAATGGTGCCCCACAAGGGCTCCCTCTCGGTCCTCCTCGCGCAGATCGCCGGCGGCGTGCGGGCAGGCATGGGCCTCTCGGGCGCGCGGACGCTCCCCGAGCTCCGGAAGAAGGCGAAGTTCGTGCGGATCACGTCGGCCGGGCTCAAGGAGAGCCACGTCCACGACGTCATCATCACGAAGGAGGCCCCGAACTACCGCCAGGAGCCCTGACGCGGAGCCTCCGGGCGCGTCGCGCCCGGAGGCCGACCGGCTAGCGGGCCAGGATCTCCTTCACCGCCGTCTCCAGCTCCTTCTTCTGCACCGAGAACCGGGCGCCGGTGGACGGTCCGTCGAAGCCGGAGTGCGCCTTCACGATCCGGTGGCTCCGGTCGAGGAAGAGCGTCGTCGGGTAGCCCTTCCAGCCGTCCAGCAGGGAAACCGGCGCCGAGGCCGCCGCCCCCTTCGTCGTTCCGGCGAAGAGGACCGGATAGGTCAGGCCGTGGCGCTCGCGAAACCGGGCGATCTGCCGGAAGCTCCTCTCGGCGTCTTCGGTGTACTCGTAGGAGAGCGCGACGACCGCGAGCCCCTTGCCGCGGTACTTCCTCCAGAGCTCCTCGAGGACGGGCGCCTCGTCGTGGCAGTTCGGGCACCAGGTCCCCGAGATCGTGACGAGGACCGGCCTGTTCGCGAACTCCGGGTCGTCGAGCGAGACCGGCTTCCCCGGCGCCGAGGGATACGAGAACGAGACCCGCGCCCCCGGCTCCTTCGCGCGGACGATCGAGCCGCCCCCCGGGAGCCAGGCCGCGGCTCCGGCCGCGTCGAGGCGGCGGGCCGTCCAGCGCGACGGGACCCCGTTCCGGCTCCGGAACGTGCCCGAGAGCCCATCGGGACCGTCGGCCTTCGCGTCGATCCGGTAGATGAAGACACCGTCAAAGACCGAGAGGACCAGCGCCCCCCCGTCCCAGGTCCCGCTCATCGGGCCGTAGTCGCCGGTCGGCCCGAGCAGCGTGCCGGACGCCTCGCCCCCCTTCTGGCGGAACGTCGCGAGGAGGCGGGAAGCCTTCTCCCCTTCTCCCATCTCGACGCCCCAGTCGCCCGTGATCGAGGGCGCTCCCTTCGGCGGCGCCGGGACGG
>JAKLER010000206.1 GCA_022711615.1 Acidobacteriota bacterium | reverse complement strand
CGACTCTCGGCTCTCGCCCAGCGGTCCGGCCCGACGCCGATTGCAGGGATGGGCGGATCGACGATTTCTTTCGACTATCCGACCTCGGCGGCCAACCGGCCGCGGTGGACGGCCGGGGGGGGGGGGCACCTCGGCCTTCGACGGCTGATCGAGCGGGACGAACCGGTCTGGACAGAGACCGTCCGTAGGATCGCCGCCCGCGCCGGAGACCTCGAGCGAGCCCTCGGCGGGAGCGGGATCCCCGAGACGGCGGACGACGCCGATCCGCGCCCGCGCTGGCGGAACGCGATGATGGCCGGGCTCGACGGCACGGCGTTCGCGGCGTTCCTCGGACCGGGTACGCGGCAGGTGCTCGAGATCGGCTCGGGCAATTCCACGAAGTTCCTCCGGCACTTCATCGGGGCGCTCGGGCTGACGACGCGGATCGTCTCGATCGACCCTTTCCCGCGCGCGGAGTGCGACGCCCTCTGCGATACGGTGATCCGGGAGCCGCTCGAGACGGTCGACCTCGCGCTCTTCGACGACCTCCACCCGGGCGACGTCGTCTTCTTCGACGGGAGCCACCGCTGTTTCATGAACAGCGACGTGACGGCATTCTTCCTCGACGTCCTGCCGCGGATCCCGAGCGGCGTCGCGATCGGAGTCCACGACATCTTCCTTCCTGACGACTACCCCGCGGAGTGGGCCGAGCGCTACTACAGCGAGCAGTACGTCCTCGCCGCCTGGCTCCTCGGTGCGGAAGGGCGGTACCGCGTGACGCTTCCCGCGTACTGGGTCTCCCGGAATCGCGAGCGGCTCGGCCTCGACGCGATCGCCGACTCGTTCGGCTGCCCGCGCGAACGCTTCGACGGCTGCTCGTTCTGGATCGAGAAGACCGGCTGAAGCGCTGTCAGCGGCGCATCATCGCGAGCAGCTCCGCGACGAGCTTCTCGATGCCGGCCGAGACCTCGGAGATCGGGCTGTCGAGCATGTAGGCGGGTGTCGTGACGAGGCGCTTCTCCTCGTCGACGACGGCCTTCCCTCCCCCGCAGGAGACGTGCTCGCCCCCCATCTTCCCGATCGCCGCGGCCGTCCCCGGGTCGGTGCCGATCGTCAGCTTCGGCTTCTCGCCGCCGAGGAGCCTCGCGAGGATCACCGGCGCGATGCAGATGGCGCCGACAGGCTTGCCGGCGGCGTGGACGGCGCGGACGACGCGGGCGACGTCGGGGTGGACCTCGCAGTCGGCTCCGCGGAACGCGAAGTCGCAGAGGTTCTTCGCCGCCCCGAAGCCGCCGGGCAGGACGAGGGCGTCGAGCGACGCCGGGTCGAAGCCGGCGAGGCTCTTCACCTTGCCGCGAGCGATGCGGGCCGCCTCGACGAGGACGTTGCGGCTCTCGCCGTCCGCCGGCTGCCCGGTCAGGTGGTTCACGACGTGCTTCTGCTCGACGTCGGGGGCGAGGCAGACCGCCTCGGAGCCGGCGCGGTCGAGCGCGAGGAGCGTCAGGACCGACTCGTGGATCTCGGCGCCGTCGTAGACGCCGCAGCCCGAGAGGACGACACCGACTTTCGGCTTCATGGTTCACCTCCGTCCGGAGGCGAATCGTATCGGCCGCGGCGCGGAGAGGGAACCGCCCCGGTCGTCAGGGGGCGCGCGGGGCCGGAGGGCGCTCGCGCAGCGTCTGGGCGACGCGGCGCCGGATCCGGAAGAGCGCGGCGAAGGCCTCGAGGCCTCCGCCGAGCCCGACCCGGGTGTCGGGCGAGTTGAACCAGAGGACCGGCACCTCCGCGATCGGATACCCGAGCCGGCGCGCGAGGAGGAGCGCCTCGACGTCGAATGCGAAACGGTCGACGGTCGCCCGGCTGAAGACCTCCCGCGCGGCGTCGGCGCGGAAGAGCTTGAAGCCGCACTGGGTGTCGTGGATGCCCGAGACGGCGAGGAGGCGGACGAGGAGGTTGAAGAGCTTCCCGCTCGCGACGCGGAAGAGCGACTGCCTCTGCTTGACGAGCGTCTCGTCGACGGCGCGGGAGCCGATTGCCACGGGGGCCCCGGCGGCGAGGAGCTTGTCGACCTCCTCGATCGGGGTCGAGAGGTCGGCGTCGGTGACGAGGACCTGCTCCCCGGCGGCGGCGAGGACCCCCTCGCGGACGGCCGCTCCTTTCCCGCGGTTCCGGGGCAGGCGAAGGACGCGGAAGTCGAGGCCGAGGCCGGCCGCGGTCTTCTCCGCGACGGCGGCGGTCCGGTCCGAGGAGCCGTCGTCGACGACGAGGACCTCTACGGAGAGCTGCGGCGATCGCGAGAGGACCCACTCGGAGATCCGCGCGAGGGAGACGGGGAGGCGCTTCTCCTCGTTGTAGGCGGGGACGACGAGGGACAGGGCCGGCGGTCGGGTCAAACGGGCCTCGCTTCGTAGACGAACTGGTAGCCGAACATCCCGGGCCAGGCGCGCGCGAGGAGCGCCGCGGCGGCGCGGACGGGGGCGGCGAGAGGAGGTCGGCCGAGGAGGGGAAGGGCGAGCTCGACGGGCATCGCGGTCGGGGTCTCCCGGACGACCCGGAAGCCGTGCGCCTCGAGGAGCTCCCGTCCCGTGCGGCGGGTGAAGAAACCGAGGTGCGTCCGGTCCAGGATGCCGCGCTCCGCCCGCGGGAAACGCCCGAGGAGGAGCGCGAGGCGGACCGTGACGTTCGCGACGTTCGGGAGCGAGACGAGGAGGAGGCCGTCGCCGCCCAGGAGCGGCCGCAGGAGGTCGAGCGCGCGGCCCGGCTCGGGAAGGTGCTCGAGGATGTCGGCGGCGACGACGACGTCGAACGACTCGCGCCAGGGGCCGGAGAGGCCCCGGACGACGTCGTCGAGGACCGGGTCGTCGAAGAACGCCGAGCCCTCCCGCGCCGCCTCCGGGTCGAGCTCGATCCCGGCGAGGTAGCGGCAACGTGGGCGGATGCGGCGGGCGAGGTGCCCGGCGCCGAAGCCGACGTCGAGGACCGAGAGAGAGTCGCCGAGCGTGGCGATGCGCCCGAGGAGGACCGCGTGCGAGGAGCCGGGGATCTCCTTCCACGGGTAGCGCGAACGGGGCAGCTCGCCCGCGTACTTCACGTCCCGGGGACCTGCGCGATCGGGATGCGGCGTCCGCTGCCGAACGCCTTCGTGGAGACCTTCAGGCCGGGGGCGGCCTGCTGCCTCTTGTACTCGGCCCGGTCGATCTGCCGGGCGAGGCCCGCGACGAGCGCCTCGGGGGCTCCGGTTTCGCGCGCCACCTTCGCGGGAGGGAGGTTCCCGGCGACGAGGCCCTCCAGGATGCGGTCGAGGAGGGCGTAGGGAGGGAGCGAGTCCTGGTCGGTCTGGTCCGGCCGGAGCTCGGCCGACGGCGCCTTCTCGAGGGTCGAGGCGGGGATCAGCTCGCGTCCGGCGCGCCGGTTCAGGTGCCGGGAGAGCTCGTAGACGCGCATCTTCGGAAGGTCCGAGATCGGCGCGAGCCCGCCGGCCATGTCGCCGTAGAGCGTGCAGTAGCCGACGGCCAGCTCGCTCTTGTTGCCCGTCGTCAGGAGGAGCGGTCCGAGCTTGTTCGAGAAGGCCATCAGGAGCATCCCGCGCAGGCGCGCCTGGAGGTTCTCCTCGGTCACGTCCTCGGGCCTGCCGGCGAAGAGCGGCGCGAGCGTCGCCCGCGCAGCCGCGAAGAGCGGCTCGATGGAGACGACCTCGAAGCGGATGCCGAGCGCCGAGGCGAGGGCGCGCGCGTCGGCGACCGACCCCTCCGAAGAGTAGCGCGACGGGAGCGCGAGACCGGTGACGTTCTCCGCGCCGAGGGCGTCGACGGCGAGCGCGCCGACGAGCGCGGAGTCGATCCCGCCGGAGAGGCCGACGACCGCCGTCCGGAAGCCGCACTTGCGCGCGTAGTCGCGGATGCCGAGGACGAGGGCCCTCCGGAGCGACTCGAGCGGCTCGCCGCCGGCGTCGTCGGGGAGGTCGGCCGGCTCCGAGCCGGAGACGGGGGCGACGCGCGGGCCGTCCACGTCGACGACGACGAAGTCCTCCTCGAAGAGCGCCGCACGCGCCCGCACGCGGCCGTTCCCGTCGAGGACCATCGAGCCGCCGTCGAAGACGAGCTCGTCGTTGCCCCCGACGAGGTTCAGGTAGACGACCGGCAGCCCGCCGTCTCGCGCGAGGCGCGCGAGCATGCGGCGCCGCAGGCGCGGCTTCCCCTCCGAGAACGGGGAGGCGGCGACGTTGAGGATCAGGTCGGCCCCGCGCGCCACGAGCGTCTCGCCCGGATCGGTCGCGTAGAGGCGGCGCGCACGCCAGAAGTCCTTGTCGTTCCAGAGGTCCTCGCAGATCGTCAGCCCCACCTTACGCCCCGCGAGCCGGGCGAGCGTGGGGCGGCTCGCCGGCTCGAAGTGACGGACCTCGTCGAAGACGTCGTAGGCGGGGAGGAGGCTCTTGCGAGCGACGGCGGCGACACGGCCGTTTCGCAGGAGGACGGCCGCGTTGAAGAGCGGCTTGCCGGTCTTCGCCGGGTTCGGGAGGACGGTGCCGGCGAGGAGGGCGGTCTTTCCGGAGCGCCGCGCAAGGTCGTCGAGGAGCCGCGCCGCCTCGTGAAGGAATCCGGGGCGCTCGAGGAGGTCGCGTGCCGGGTAGCCGCAGAGCGCCATCTCGGGGACGAGGAGGAGGTCGGCCCTCGCCGCCTCGGCCTCCTTCCAGAGCGCCCGGATCTTCGCTCCGTTGCCGGAGAAGTCGCCGACGGTGGCGTTCATCTGGCCGAGGGCGACGCGCATCGGGCGGATCGTAACCCTCGCCGCGGCCGGCTCTCAGCGAGCCGCGACGAGGGTCGTGCGCGAGAGGAGGTCGGAGAGGGTGCGCCCCTTCCGGTCGAACGCCGCGACGAGGAGCGGGACGCCGGCGAGGGCTCCGGTCAGGAGCGCCCCGACGAATCGGAGCATCGCGGCGGACAGCGTCGGCGAGCCGCCGTCGTTGGCCGCCACGCGCAGGTCGGCAAGGGCCATTCCGGGCGTCGCCCCCCAGACGAAGGGAACGAGGACCAGGAGGATGAAGGCGGCCAGGAGGAGAAAGGCGCCGACACCGAGGAGGGCGGAGGGCGGGAAGCGGAGCTCGAGGAGGATCGCTCCGGCCGCCAGCTCGAGCGCTCCGAAGAGGCCGAGGATGACGACGTCGGCGAGCCCGGCGGCGAATCGCCGCGCGAAGGTCACGGCCGTGTCGGGCTCGTCGACCATCGGGCCGGGTTCGTCGACGTCGTCCGGCGGGGGCGCGCCCGCCTCCGCGGCGGAAGGCGGGGCCGCGGCCTCCGTCGCCGCGGGCTCGGGTCCGAACGGCGCCTCGGAGACGTCGGGGAAGAGGCTCAGCGTCTTCCCGCGTCCGCGGGGAGGAGGCGCGGCTTCGCCCCCGAGCGGATGCTCCGCGAGCGGGTCGTGCTTCTTCTCGGTCATGTCCGGGCCGTCAGGGGCGCGGCGTGACGTGCCGGACGTAGATCCGGGACAGGAGGTCGTTCGACCCGTTCGGGTACTTGCGGGCGAACTGCAGGTGCCGCTGCGTGTCGGCGTCCCTCGGGCGGAGGGCGGCCGCTTCCCGGAACGACTCCGCCGCCTTCTTCATGCTGCCCGCCTGGAGCCCCATGATCCCGTCGTTGAAGTAGCTCTTGAAGAGGTACTCCTCCACGTCCTGGTTCTTCGGGTCCTGCTTGCGAAGGTCCCAGAGGAGCCGCTGGGCGCTCTCGTAGTCCTGCTCGTTGTACGAGCGGATCGCCGACCCGAGGGCGGAGACGGCGTCCCGGGCCTTCACGAGGGCCTGGGCCGCCTCGGTGTCGTCCTGCCGCGCGCGGACGACGACGTCGAGCGACTTGACGGCGTCGATGTAGCGGCCGGATTCCAGGCTCGCGAAGCCGGCGAGGCGCGCGGCGTCCACCTCGGCGTCGCTGACGGTCGAGGCCGCGGCCGGCCCCGGCTGCGCGGACGACTTGATGGTGTCGATGAGGACGAGCGCCTGGTCGTGCCGCGGGTCGGTCGTCGGGACGGCCGTGAGGAGGGAGAGGGCCTCCTCGGCCTTCCCTTCTTTGAAGAGCGCCCGGGCCTTCTCGATCGGGTCGACCGCCGGCGCAGCCGACACGGGGGCGCCTCCGCCGGGGAGGTCGGCCGAGGGCGCGTCCGACTTCGGCCGGAAGAGGAACCAGGCGAGCGCCGCGACGCCCACCAGAACGAGCGCGGCCGCGCCGACGAGGATCCGCCCGTCCACCTTTCCACCCTTGCCGCCGGCGGCCGCGGGCGCCTCGGCCGGAGCGGGTGCGACCGGTGCGAGGCGTTCCTCCCCGATCGGCGTCTCGTCGAGGGAGGGAAGCCCGTCCGCGAAGGAGGGACGCCCCGGCGACTCGAGCTCGTCGCGCAGGTAGGGTTCGACCGGGGCGGCGGGCGCAGGAGCGTGAGAGAAGACGGGGGCGTGCGGGACGGCCTGGGCGGGGGCGGCCGCCCCGGCCGTGGAGGCGAGCGCCGCGTCGATCTCGTTGAGGTAGTTCCGCGCCGTCGCGTCCGACTCGGAGAGCGCCAGGACCTTCAGGAAGGCGTCCCGAGCCGAGGTGAGGTCTCCGGCCTCGTAAAGCTGGACCCCCTCGGAGAGGAGGACGTCGAGCTGTCGCGCCGCCTCGTCCTGCCGTGCGCGGGCCGCGTCGATCCGCCGTGAGGCGTCTTCGTTCGAGAGGTCGATCAGGAAGACGCGGCTCCAGAGGTCGATCGCCTCCTGCAGGGCGCCCCGGGCCTCCGCTTCGTCCCCCTGGCGCAGGAACTGCGCGATCCGGGGGTCGACTCCGGACGCGGCCGGCGGCGCGGAGGGGAACGCGGCGGGAGCGGGCGCGGCGAACGGGTCGGGAGCCGCCGCGGCGGGGGCGAAGGCGTCGAGAGCCGGGGCGGCGGCGAACGGATCGGCCGCGGGCGAAGCGGCCGGCGCCGGATCCCCGAAGGAGAAGTCGGCGGCGGGCGGCGGGGCGGCGAACGGGTCGTGAGACGGCGCGGGAGCGAACGGGTTCGCCGCGAGGTCGTCGAAGCTCAGGCTGTCGAGCCCGGCGCCCGGGGCGGCGAACGGATCGACGGCGGGCGCGGCCTCCGCGGGCGGCGGCGGAACGCCGTAGCCGGACGGCGGCGTGGCCGGAGGCGCCTGGGCGGCGGGCTCGCCGCCGCCCAGGTAGGGCGCGAAGTCGGCGAGGTCGACGACGGTCCCCGCGGCGATCCCCCGGAGCGAGGCGAGGAGCTGGCGCGCCGGGGCGAAGCGCGCGTCCATCTTCAGGATGAAGTCGCAGCCGAGGAGCGCGTCCTCGTTCCGGCCGGCCCGAGCCATCTCGAGCGTGTGGCGGAACGTCTGGAGGACCTTCTCGCGGGCCTCGGCGGAGAGAGCGGGACTCCCTGGATAGGCAGCGAGCTCGGGCATGCGAACCTCTCGAAGTCAGCGTAACAAGCCGTCTTTCCGGCGGCAAGCGCCCTGACGGCCGCACGGTATGATCTTCGGCCCCCGAACGGG
Source organism: Acidobacteriota bacterium (assembly GCA_022711615.1). Lineage (GTDB taxonomy): Bacteria > Acidobacteriota > Thermoanaerobaculia > UBA5066 > UBA5066 > UBA5066. Next base: position 268 of record JAKLER010000206.1, on the reverse strand, counting down.
GAGAGGTTGCCATGACGACACTGATCGAGTGCATCCCGAACATCAGCGAGGGGCGGCGGCCGGAGGTCGTCGAGGCCGTCCGGAAAGCCGCCGTCTCTGCGGGGCCGGGGGTCCTCCTCCTCGACTGGACCTCCGACGCCGACCACAACCGCTCCGTCCTGACCTTCCTGGGCGACGGGCCCGGGCTCCTCCGCGGGATGGAGGCGATGGTCGACGAAGCGATGCGCCACGTCGACCTGACCAAGCACGAGGGCGCGCACCCGCGCCT
>JAKLER010000205.1 GCA_022711615.1 Acidobacteriota bacterium | reverse complement strand
CGTCCTTCGCAGGCCAGCTGACCTTGCCGGTCTCCTTCCGGACGTCGACGAGAAACTCCCTGAAGGTCTTCCACCGCTCGGTGAGGTTCATTCGATCCGTCTTCCTGGCGCCCTCGAGCGCCGCGCAGCCCGCCCCGGGGCGTTCGTCCCGCCCTGGCGAGGCGGGGGATGTGGCAGGGGTGCGGAGACTCGAACTCCGAACCTACGGTTTTGGAGACCGTTGCTCTGCCAATTGAGCTACACCCCTGTGCGCGTCCTTCCCTAGACCTTGCCTTCCTTGTGCGCCGTGTGCTTGCGGCAGAAACGGCAGTACTTCGAGACCTCCAGCTTCTCCTGGTGGGTCTTCTTGTTCTTCGTCGTCGTGTAGTTCCGGCGCTTGCACTCGCCGCACGCCAGGCTGATCAGGTCTCTCGGCATCGCTTTCTCCGCTTCCTCGCCGCCCCCGCGGCTCGTCCCGGCTCCCCGTTCCGTCCCCGCCCCGGGGATGGGGTGGAGCGGGAGACGGGATTCGAACCCGCGACCAACAGCTTGGAAGGCTGTGACTCTACCCCTGAGTTACTCCCGCCCGTGGCGTTCGTCCCCTTCGTTCCGCCCTCTCTCCGGTGGGGCCGATCGCCCGGGAGAGGAGTCTGGAGCCCACGAGCAGAATTGAACTGCTGACCCCGTCCTTACCAAGGACGTGCTCTACCGCCTGAGCTACGTGGGCCCGTCTGCCGGACCGGTCGCCCCGCGCCCCCCGAGGGGAGCCGGAGCCGATGTCGGAAGTGCTGGTGGGCAGGGAGGGATTTGAACCCCCGTAGCGCCTAAGCGCGGCAGATTTACAGTCTGCTGCCATTAACCACTCGGCCACCTACCCGCCTTTACGTCCGTCTCTTCCTCTCTCCTTCCCACGGAGCGGTCCGGAACCCCTTCCGGGAGCGCCCGTGGAGCTGGCGATGGGACTTGAACCCGCAACCTGCCGATTACAAATCGGCTGCTCTGCCAGTTGAGCTACGCCAGCCCGTCGCACCCCGAGGCCTCCGGCCGGACACCCGGCCGAAGCCGGAAGGCGCGAACCGTGGCTTATATCAATGCTCGGGCTTTCCGTCAAGCGAGTCCCGTGCCGGGGGCGCCCGCGAAGGGTCTCCTGGCGGTAAGGTCCGCGCGACGCCATATTCGAGCCGACCCTATCGGAGGTTTCGATGCGTCCGCTTCTGGCCATCCCGGTCGGGGTCGCCCTTTCGTTGTCGTTTCGACTCCCGGCAGCCGACCTCGTCGTTCCGGTGGTCCTCGACGTCCGGAGCGGGGCCGCGCACTATCGCACGGAGCTGATCCTGACGAACCGCGGCGGCTCCGCCGTCGCCCTCACGCTCGCGTACAGGGGCTCGATCGGCGGCGCCGCCGGGAGCGCCTCCGCGGAGGTCGGGGCGGGGGCACAGCGGACGATTCCCGACGTCGTCGCCTGGCTGGAGGCGCACGGAGTGTCGTTCCCGGGCCTCCGGGAAGGCGCCCCCCAAGCCGGTACGCTCCGGATTACCGTTCCCGACGGAGCGCTCGCGACCCTCGCCGTGCTCGCCCGGACGACGACGCCGACCTCCGCGCCCCACCCGGAGGGCGCCGCGGGCCTTGCCTACCCCGCAGTGGGTCCGTCTTCCGCGGTCGCGGGCCGAGCCGTCGTTCACGGGCTGCGGGCGACGGCAACGGAGCGGTCGAACCTGGCCGTCTGGAATCCCGGAGCCTCCCCCGTCACGGTCCGGATCGTCGCCGCGAGCGGAACGGGAGACGGCCGGGAAGTCGTCGTAGCCGACGGCTGGCCCCTCGGGCCGGGCGACTGGCGGCAGGTCGACGGCGTCCTGTCGAAGGCCGGCCTCCTTCAGGGCTGGGCGGTCGTGGAGCGGGTCGAGGGAGGCGTCTTCTCCGCGTACGGCGTCGTGAACGACGAGGGGACGAACGACGGCTCGTACCTGGAGGCGGCGGCCGACGCGGCCACCTCCGAGGCGATCGTCGTCCCCGTCCTCGTCGAAACGCCCGGATTCCGTACCGAGCTGATCCTCGCGAACCGCGGCGCGGCGGCTGCGCTCCTCGAGCTCGACTACCGGGAGTCCCTCTCGCCTGCCGCCGGCCCGGGAGGCCGGGCAACGGTGCTGCTCGCGCCCCGCGAGCAGCGGATCGTCGCCGATGCCTTCACCTGGCTGCGCAGCCTCGGAATCGTGGCCGGGCCGCGGGGCACTGCGCCTCGCGCAGGCCGGCTCCGGGTGACGGGGCCGCCCGGCGCGACCGGACTCTGGGCCGCCGCACGGGTCGTTTCCCCCTCTCCCGGAGGCGGGGCGTATGGAGTCTTCCTGCCCGGCGCCCGGCCCGCACCGGTCCCCGGATCCGAAGCCTGGATCGCCGGCCTCCGGTCGGACGGAGAAGCTCGGTCCAACGTCGCCTTCGTCCACGCCGGACCACCCGGGTCGGGCGCCGTCGAGCTCGAGATCCGCGCTTTCGACGGGCTCGCCGGCGGGGCGCCCGCCGGCGAGCCCGCGCGGTACACGCTCGCGGAGGGAGAGTGGCGCCAGCTCGCCGACCCGCTCCGCGCTCTCGGCGTCGCTTCCGGATGGGTCCGCGTCACGCGGAGCGCAGGGACGGCTCCGTGGCTCTCGTACGGCGTCCTCAACGACGGCTCCGCGCCCGGCCTCCGGACGGGAGACGGCGCGTACGTCCCGGCCGCCGCGAGCACGTCCGCGCCGGCCGGACGGATCGCGCCCGCCGATCTCTCCTACCTCGGCGCCTTCCGCCTCCCGGCCGGAGGAGAGCGTCCCCTCACGTTCGAATACGGGGGAAACGCGATGACCTTCCGGCCGGGGGGCGACCCGGGAGGTGGCGGCGACGGCTTCCCCGGCTCCCTCTTCGTCTCGGGCCACGACCGGATGCCCTACGGCGAGCTCCCCGACGGGAGCCGGGTCGCGGAGGTCGCCATTCCGGCTCCCGTCGTCTCGCGCGACCTCGAGGCGCTCCCCGTTGCCCGGCTGCTCCAGCCTCTGACGGACGTCACCGGCGGCCTCTTCGCCGGGATCGACGAGATCCCTCGGCTCGGCATGCAGTTCCTCGACCGGCCCGAGACCGGACCGCGGATTCACCTCGCCTGGGGAGAGCACCTTCCGCCGCCGCCCTTCCGCCCCACGCACGCCTGGTTCGAGCCCGACCTCTCCGCTCCGCGCCCGAGGGGAGCCTGGTTCCTCGAGGGGCTCTCGCCGTGGGAAGGAAACGGCTACCTGCTCGAGATCCCGGACGCCTGGGCGAGCGCGCACGTCTCCGGCCGTGTCCTCGGCACGGGCCGCTACCGGGATGGCGGGATGGCCGGCATGGGGCCGGCGCTCTTCGCCTACAGGCCGTGGCTCGACGCCGCCGGAACGCCGCCCGCCCCCGGCGCGACGCTCCCGGCCACGCTCCTCCTCCGCTACGCCTCGACCCTCGAGACGGAGAACGTCGAGAGATGCCTGGTCGGGACGCAGCACTGCGACGCGTGGGAGGGGGCGGCCTGGCTCACGACGGCCTCCGGGAAGTCGGCCGTCCTCTTCGCGGGGACGAAGGGGGTGGGCGCCCGCTTCTGGTACGGCTTCCTCAACCCCGCGGGCCCGGACCTCCCCTGCGTGGCGGGCGACTTCGTGAACCAGTTCACGACCTGCCGCCTCGCGGACGGGACGCCGTGCCCCGCATCGGAGATGGTCGAGTGCGCGGGGCACACGTCGAGCCGCGGATGGTGGAGCAGCCGCTTCGCCTCACGGCTCCTGCTCTACGACCCGGACGACCTCGCGCGGGTCGCTTCCGGCGAGTCGGAGCCGTGGGAGCCGCAGCCGTACGCCCACCTCGACGTCGACCCATTCCTCTACCTGAACCCGTCCGGCGTCGACCTCGCCGACGTCGGGCCGGGGGTCCAGCAGCGCTTTCGCCTCGGCGACGTGACGTTCGACCGCGCGAGCGGCCTCCTCTACCTCCTCGAGCTCTTCGCGGACGGGGCGCGCCCCGTCGTCCACGTCTTCCGCGTCCGCTGAGGACGCCGCCCCGCGGGGTCGCTCAGCGGCCGGACGGCGGCCGACGCTGCCGGAGCGCCTCGAAGAGGAGGACCGCGGCGGAGACCGCGACGTTGATCGAGCCGGCGCCCGGCGCCATCGGGATCGCCACGAGACGGTCGCACGTCTCGCGCGTCAGGCGCCGGAGGCCCGGCCCCTCGGCGCCGAGGCAGAGGACGACGTCGCCGGTCAGGTCGACGTCCCACATCGGCTCGCCCTCCGGCGAGGCGCCGAAGACCCAGAAGCGGTCCTTCTTGACGTCCTCGAGGAAGCGAGCCGCGTTTCCGACGCGGGCGACCTTCACCCGCTCGAGCGCCCCGGCGCTCGTCTTCGAGACCGACTCGGAAAGGCCGACGGAGTGCCGCTCGGGGAGGACGACGGAGGCGCCGGCCGCCGCCGCGGAGCGAAGGATCGATCCGAGGTTCCCCGGATCGGTCACCTCGTCGAGGAAGAGGACGAGGCGCGTCCCGGGCTCGCCGGCGAGCGCCTCCTCGAGAGGGTCGTAATCGCGGGTGGCCACGCGCGCGGCGACGCCGTTGTGAGCCTTCCCCGCGGTCCGGTCGAGCTCCTCGCGCGGGACGAAACGGACCGGGATCCCCTTCTCGCGCGCCGTCCTCTCCAGCTCGCGCGCCCGCGCGTCGCGACGCCCGTCCTGGAGGAGGATCGCCTCGACGGCCTCCGGCCGCTCGGCGAGCGCCGCGGCGACCGGGTGGAACCCGGCGACGATCACGGGACCTCGACGAGGACGACCGCCGAGGCGAAGACCCCCTCGCCGCGGCCGAAGCCGGTCATGCCGTTTCCGCTCGAGGCTTTCACGGAGACGCGCTCGACGGGGACGCCGAGGAGCGAGGCGACGACGGCCCGCATCGCGTCCCGGTACGGCCCGACGCGCGGCCGTTCGGCAATCAGCGTGACGTCGACGTTCACGACCCTCGGGCTCCCCGCCCTCGCGAGCGCCTCGGTCACGAAGACGGACGACGGGGCGTCGTGGAAGCGCGGGTCGGTCGTCCCGAAGACGCTCCCGAGGTCGCCCGCCGCGGCCGTTCCGAGGAGCGCGTCCGCGAGGGCATGGAGGACGACGTCGCCATCCGAGTGCCCCTCGGGGCCGGCGTCGGACGGGATCTCGACCCCGCCGAGGACGCAGCGCCGCCCGGCGACGAGCGGGTGGGCGTCGAGCCCCTGCCCGATCCTCAGGCTCATCGCCGCCCCTCCGCGGCGAGCCACGCCTCGGCCCTCGCGAGGTCCTCGGGAAAGGTGATCTTCACGTTCCAGCGCGACGTGACGACCGCGCGGACCGCGACGCCGCGCCGCTCGAGGAGCTCGACGTCGTCCGTCGCGTCGGCGAGGCCGGCCTCGACCGCCGCGCGGAGGAGACCCGCCTGCATCACCTGGGGTGTCGCCGCCGCGAAGAGATCGTGCCGGGGGACCGTCTCGACGACGACGCCGCCCTGGACCCGCTTGATCGTGTCCGTCACGGGGCTTCCCGCGAGGGCGGCTCCGTGCAGGGCGGCCGCGTCGACGACGGCCGCGACGTCGGCCGGATCCACGAGGGGGCGCGCCGCGTCGTGGACGCAGAGGAGGTCGTCGTCCGACGCGCCCGAAGCGCGCCAGGCGGCGACGACGGAGTCGCGCCGCGTCTCGCCTCCCGGCGTCGTCGTCACGGGGATCGCCCGGAAGCCGGAGAGGGCCGCGGCGAAGGACGCCTCGTGGCCTGGCGAGACCGCTACGCAGGCGCGATCGACGCGCCCCGAGGCGGCGAGCCGCTCGAGAGCGTGGAGGAGGAAGGGCCTCCCCGCGAGCCTCACGAGAGCCTTGGGGCCCGCCTCGTGGAAACGCGTCCCGAGACCCGCCGCCGGGATCAGCGCGACGACGTCCACGTCACGGTCACCGTGCGAGGATGTCCGCTTCCTTCGCCTTGACGACCGCGTCGACCTCGGCCACGAACCGGTCGGTCAGCTTCTGGACGTCGTCGAGCCCCTTCTTCTCTTCGTCGGCCGAGACCGCGCCCGCCTTCCCTTCCTTCTTGACCTTGTCGTTGGCTTCGTGGCGGTGGTGACGGATCTCGACCTTCGTCTGCTCGCCGAGAGTGTGGGCCTTCTTGACGATCTCCTTGCGCCGCTCCTCGGTCGGGGACGGCACCGGCACCCGGACGACGCGCCCGTCGGAGCTCGGGTTCAGGCCCAGGTCGCTGTTGCGGATGGCCTTCTCGATGAGCGGGCAGAGCTGCGCCTCCCAGGGCTGGATGAGGATCAGCGTCGCGTCGGGAGTGGAGAGGTTCGCCACCTGGTTCAGCGGTGTCGGCGTCCCGTAGTACTCGACGTGGACCCCCTCGAGCAGGGAGACGGAGGCGCGGCCCGTCCGGAGGTGCTTCAGCTCGGCCTTCAGGGCGTCGATCGAGGTCGTCATCCGGCGCTCGGTTTCCTTGCGGATCTCGGCGAGGGGCATCGGCTATCTCCTCTCTGGTCTCGATTCAGTTGGCGGGTTCGCCGGCGTCGACGGTCGAGCCGAGCGGCTCGCCCGTCACGACGCGCTGGATGTTCCCGGGGACGAGGAGGTTGAAGACCCGGATCGGGATGCGGCTCTCCCGGCAGAGGGCGATCGAGGCGGCGTCCATGACGCCGAGCCGCCGCTCCAGGACCTCCTGGTAGGTGACGTGCGGGAGAAGGACGGCGGCGGGCTCCGTCTTCGGGTCGGCGCTGTAGATGCCGTCGACCTTCGTCCCCTTCAGGATCGCGTCGGCCCGCAGCTCGCTCGCGCGGAGCGCGGCGGCCGAGTCGGTCGTGAAGAAGGGGTTCCCCGTGCCGCCGGCCAGGATGATGACCCGTCCCTTGTCGAGGTGCCGCTCCGCCCGCCGCCGGATGAACGGCTCGGCGACGGAGCGGACCTCGAAGGCCGTCATGACCCGGGTCGGCACGCCCCGCCGCTCCGCGGCGTCCTGGAGCGCGAGCGCGTTGATGACCGTGGCGAGCATCCCCATGTTGTCGCCCGTCACCCGGTCGATCCCCTGCGTCGCGGCCGAGACGCCGCGGATGATGTTCCCCCCGCCGACGACGACGGCGACCTGCACGCCCATCCGGGCGACGCCGGTCACCTCGTCGGCGAGGCGCGCGACCATCGCCGGCTCGATGCCGAAGGGCTGCCCTCCGAGGAGGGCCTCCCCGGAGAGCTTGAGGAGGACCCGGCGGTAGACCGGCCGGCCCGTCTCGCTGCCCATCGGCGTTCCGTTCTACTTCGTCAGCGCCGCGACCTCCGCGGCGAGGTCGGTCTGCTTCTTCTCGACGCCCTCGCCCACCTTGTAGCGGACGAAGCGGACGACCTTCGCGTCCTTGCCCCCGCGCTCGGCGACGACCTGGGCGACCTTCTTCGAGTCGTCCTTGACGAACGGCTGGTCGACGAGGACCGCCTCGCCGAAGAACTTCCCGATCCGGCCCTCGACCATCTTCTCGACGACGTTCTCCGGCTTGCCCGAGGCGACGGCCTGGGCCCGCGCGATCTCGCGCTCGTCGGCGAGGACCTTCTCGGGAACCTGCTCGCGGACGGCCCAGGAGGGCGTCAGCGCGGCGACCTGCATGGCGAGGTCGCGGCCGAGCTCCGCATCGCAGCCCGCCGTCTCGACGACGACGACGGTCTTGTCGCCGGGGTGGGCGTAGAGGTGCAGCGCGTTCCCCTCGCCGGCGACGACGCGGGCGAAGCGGCGGAGCTGGGTGTTCTCGCCCGTCTTCGCCGTGGCGGCCTG
>JAKLER010000204.1 GCA_022711615.1 Acidobacteriota bacterium | reverse complement strand
CCTCGTAGAGGAGGAGCGCGTCGGCGAGGACGTCCGGGTCGCGCGTCAGGTAGGCCCAGAACGCGAGGCCCAGGTTCGCGTAGGCGAGGTCCTGCGAGCTGCGCGCCGGGACGGGAGGCCCGGCGAGGCCGTCTTTCCACCACGAGACCGCGCTTCGCTCCGCCCGGTCGAGCGCGTGCGCGCGAAGGTGGTCGACGCCCGCCCTCGCGAGCGCGAGGTACCGCTCGTCGCCCGTCAGGTGGAAGGCGACGCCGTAGAAGAACGTCTGCCGCGAGCGCATCCTCGTGTACTCGACGCCGAGGCGCGAGGAGACCCAGGTCCCCGCGACGAGCAACTCGCCGCACGGGAGCTCGAGATCGACGAGGCTCCCGTCGTCGCAGCGGAATGTCGGAAAGGCCCCGACCGGCGATCCGAGGGCCTCGGGCCTCAGCCAGAACGGGGCCAGGTCGCGCGAGAGGTGGTCGACCCACACCTTTCCTTCGGGGAGCGCGACCGGCGACGGCGCGAACCGGCCCTTCCCGCAGCCGACGACGGCGAGGCCGGCCGCGAGGACGAGCGACGCGACGGGGCTCCGGGCGGCGCGGCGGGCGGGCATCACGGCGGAGGTCCGGCATCCAGATTAGCAGCGAGGAGAGGGGCGGGCGCGGGCGACCGGCCCGCTCCGCCAACAGAGAGGGCCTCGGCGAGGAGCAGGCCGACCGCTCCCGTCTCGAGGAGGAAGCCGTCGTGTCCGCTCCGCGAAGCGAGCTCGCGGTATTCGGCCCCCGCGGCGCGCGTCCACCGGAGGACCTCCTCCGGCGGGTAGAGGAGGTCGCCCGGGATCCCGACTCCGACGAGGCGCCCGCGGAAAGGGCGGAGCGCCGCGCCCACCCCGCCCCGTCCGCGCCCGACGTCGTGCGCGTCGATGGCGTCGAGGAGCGTCCGGTACGCACGGGGCGAAAAGCGGCGGAGGAGCTTCTCCCCGTGGTGGTCCAGGTAGTCGCGGACGGGGTGCGTTTCGGAACCGTGGGGCCGGAATCGCCTCTCGACCTCGATCGGCGTCCTGTAGGTCAGCATCCCGACCATCCGGGCGAGGGCGAGGCCAGAGCGGGGCACCGCCTCGAGCGCCGTCCTGTGGACGTGGTTCCAGGCCGCGCCCCAGGCGGTCGGCGAGGCGGGCGCGGCGAAGACGATCGCCGCGCGCGCCGCGTCGGGGCGCGTCGCGCAGAGCTCGAGCGTCACCATCCCGCCGAGCGAGCCGCCGGCGACGAGGGCGAGCCGCTTCACGCCGAGGGCGTCGAGGAGGAGGCCGGCGAGGCGCGCCTGGTCGCGCGTCGTGACGGCGAGCGGCCTCTTCGCGTGGCCGGCGCCGCGGAGGAAGTGCGTCCCGTAGCAGGAGCCGAGGAGGTTCGGGGCGAGGACGGCGAAGCGGCGCGTGTCGATCGGGAGGTCCGGACCGACGAACGGGCGCCAGCCGCCGAGGTCGGCCGGGGAGCCTGTGAGGGAGTGGAAGAGGAGGACGACGTTCCCGCCGTCGGCGTCGATCTCCCCCTCGAGGCGGAAGGCCTGCCGCACGTCGCGGAGCGTCTCGTCCGACTCGAGCGCGAAGTCGCCCGCCCGGTGCTCGGCGAGGCCGACCCTCAGGGCCGCGACGTCGGGGGGGCCGCTCACCGCGCGCCCCCGACGAAGGTGCCCGAGCGTTCGTCGTTCGGCGCGGCGTCGTACCCGAGGACGCGGAGCGGCACGCCCTGCTCGGCCGCGAGCCGCGCCGCGTCGGCGGCGACGACCTGCGCGCCCGAGCGCGCGAGGGCGAGGAGCTCGCCGTGCGAGAGCCGCGGGAGCGGCCGGGCGTCCACGTGGCGGCGCGGGTCGCGGTCGTAGACGGCGTCGACGTCCGTGACGATGTGGCAGGGCGCCGGGCCGAGCGCCGCCGCGATGGCGACGGCGCTCGTGTCGGAGCCGCCACGCCCGAGCGTGGCGACCTCGCGGTCGTCGCGCTCCCCCTGGAAGCCGCTGACGACCGGGACGACCCCGCGGGCGAGGAGCCCGCGGAGGCGCCGAGCGTCGACGCGCGCGACGCGGGCCGCGCCGAGGGCGCCGTCGGCCCTCACGCCCGCCTCGCCTCCGCGAAGGCTCCGCGCGGGGACGCCGAGCGTGTTCAGCGCGGCGGCGAGGAGGGCGGCCGAGAGGTCCTCGCCGGTGGCGAGCGCGCGGTCGACCTCGCGGGCGGCGGCCTCGGTGCGGCCGGCCTCGAGGGCGCCGAGCGTCTCGAGGATCTGGTCCGTCGTGTGGCCCATGGCACTGACGACCACGACGACGCGCCGGCCCGAGTCGACGAGCGCGGCGACGCGGCGTGCGGCGCGCCGGATCCGGGCGGGCGTCCCGAGCGACGTCCCGCCGAACTTCACGACGAGGGTCTCGATGCGAGCGCTCATCGCGTTCGCTCCGTCCCGCCGAGGCGCGCGAGGGCGGCGTCGAGGTCCGCGAGAAGGTCCTCGGGCTCCTCGATGCCGACCGAGAGGCGGACGAGGTCGGGCGAGACGCCCGCGGCGAGCCGCTCCTCCTCGGTGAGCTGCTCGTGCGTCGTCGTCCACGGGTGGATGACGAGGCTCCTGGCGTCGCCGACGTTCGCGACGAGGGAGAAGAGGGAGAGGTTCGCGATGAAGGAGCGCGCGGCCTGCTCGGCGGAGACGCCGGCCGGCGGCTTCACGCCGAAGGTCAGGACGCCGCCGAAGCCGCCGGAGAGGACCCGCGCGGCCGTCCCGTGCGTCGGGTGCGAGGCGAGGCCGGGGTAGCGGACCCAGGCGACGGCGGGGTGGCTCTCGAGGTGCCGGGCGACGGCGAGGGCGTTGTCCGCGTGGCGGCGGATCCGGAGCGGGAGCGTCTCCAGCCCCTGGAGGAAGAGGAACGAGTTGAAGGGGGAGACCGCGACGCCGACGTCGCGGAGGAGGACGGTCCGGAGGCGGGCCGCGTAGGCCGCCGGGGCGAGGGCCGAGAAGGAGAGGCCGTGGTAGGCCGGCTCGGGGTCGACGAAGAAGGGGCGGAAGCGTTCGGACGCGCTCCAGTCGAAGCGGCCTCCGTCGACGACGATCCCGCCGATCGCCGTCCCGTGCCCGCCGATCCATTTCGTCGCCGAGTGGATCACGACGTCGGCGCCGTGCTCGAGGGGGCGGCAGAGGAGGGGCGTCGCGAAGGTGTTGTCGACGACGAGCGGGACCCCCGCCGAGTGGGCGGCGTCGGCGAGGGCGCCCAGGTCCGGCACGTCGAGGCGCGGGTTGCCGATGGTCTCGACGTAGACGGCCTTCGTCGTCCCGTCGATCGCCCCCGCGACGCGCGCGGCGCCGCCGGGGCCGGAGGCGTCGACGAAGCGGGCCGTGACGCCGAGGCGGGGGAGCGTGTGGGCGAAGAGGGCCCAGGTGCCGCCGTAGAGCGACGTCGTCGAGACGATCGTGTCGCCGGCGCGGGCGAGGTTCAGGATCGCGAGCGTCTCGGCGGCCTGGCCGCTCGACGTCGCGACGGCGGCGACGCCTCCCTCGAGCGCGGCGACGCGCTTCTCGAAGACGTCCGTCGTCGGGTTCATGATCCGCGTGTAGATGTTCCCCGGCTTCCTCAGGCCGAAGAGGTCGGCCGCGTGGTCGGGGTCGTCGAAGACGTACGACGTCGTCGCGTAGATCGGGACGGCGCGGGCGTTCGTCGCGGGGTCGGCGCTCTCCTGGCCCGCGTGGATCGCGAGGGTCCCGGGGCGGAGTGCAGGGCGGGCGGCGTTGGCGGTCGTGGACATCGGTTCTCCTTTCGTTCTCGGCGGGCGCGCAAAGAAAGACCGGCCCTCTCTCGCGAGAGGGCCGGTCGGGGTGCCGTCGTTCGGCTCGTTACGCTGCGGACGTCACATTCGCCGTCCCGCCGCGTGCCCCGACTCCTCCTGCGAGAGCAGGGAAGAGCCGCACATGGGCATCGACATGGACATGGCGAAAGGGGAGGCCGTCGGGCAGGCGGCCGCCGCGACGAGCGTGCTCGCGAGCGAGCGCGGGGCGGCGGAGCGTTCCATGGCGCGGCAGGGTACGAGAGGGGCCCGGGGCGTTGTCAAGCGAAAACCGGAGGAGCCCGTGCGGCCGTGACCCGGTCGCCCAGCCGCACGGGCCGGCACGACGCCACGCCGGCCGGCCCTCGTCAGCTCGCGTCGAGAACCTTTGCGAGGCTCTCCGTCCAGCGTGCGCCGTGGACGACGCGCGCGAGAGCGGCCGCGCGAAGCCGCATCAGCGGCGCGAGCCGCCGGAGCGCGAGGCGGTAGGGGCGCCCCGAGGGACCGGCCTCCTCGGCCCGGGTGAGGGCGAGGCCGCGCCTTCGGAAGTGCAGCGCCGCGAGGTCGGCCCCGGCCTCCTCGCGCGCCCCGCGGAAGACGTAGGTCGCGGCGGAGGGGCCCGAGAGGAGCTCGAGGACGACGCGGCCCCTTACCTCGGCGAGGAGGAAGGCTGCCGTGTTCTCCGGGAGCTCAACCTTCGCCGCGAGACCCTCCTCGTCCGGGTCGAGGAGCTCGGCGAGGCCGATGGCGGAGCGCTCGCGCCCGCCGGCCCGCCGGACGATCTCCCGGGCTCCTTCGAGGCGCTCGGGAGCGCTCCACGCCACGAGGAGCCGCTCGAAGTCGCTTCCGAGGGCGGACGCGGCGACGGCGCGCCCGTCGGAGAAGAGTCGGGTCCCCGAGGCGGACGCGCACCGCTCCAGCATCGCCGCGCGCGCGGCGCGGACGGCACGAGCGAACGCGTCGGTCCGGCGGGCGAGGCGGCCGAAGTGGAAGGGGCCGCCGGGTGCGTCGAGGACGATTTCCCAGGTGCCCTCGGTGAACCTCACGTCCGTCACGCCGCCGAGCGGCACCTGGAACGGGTCGGCGCCGGCGGGGACGACCGCAACGTGCGTCGGCCAGACGAGGAGTCGCGCATCGCGGGCCGGGCCCGGCTCGAGGAGCGCGCCCTCGAACGACTCGGGAGCGCCGAGGCCGTGGGCCAGGAGGCCCCGGACACGCGCCGCGTCGCGGGCCTCGCCGAGCGCCTTCGCGAACGTCTCGTGCCGGCGGGCGAGCATCGAGATCCGGAGGGTCCCCGCGGGATGGAGGCCGAGCGTCAGGACGCGCCCGGCGTCGGCGAAGGAGTCGACGTCGAGGAACTCGACGCGAAGGCCGCCGACCGAGACGCCCTCGTCGTCGATCCGGGCCTCGCCCTCGCCGCGCGCGGGGGCTCCCTCGAGGCCGTCGGTCTCGAACGCACAGAGGGCGCGCCGGGTCTCCTCGACGCCGTTCAAGGCGCGTCCCGCGTCAGGAGAAACGGCCGCCGCACTCGGGGCAGAACTTCGGGCTCCCGTCCGCCTCGGTGCCGCAGGTGACGCACTTCTTCTTCGTCGCGAGGGGCTTCCCGCAGTCGCCGCAGAACTTTCCGCCCTGGGTCTTCGCCCCGCAGTGGGGACAGACGGCGCCGGTCACCGTCGCGACGTCGCGCTGCTTCATCCAGTCGACCTCGCGGGCCTTCTGCTGGACCTGCTCGCGTGCGGCCTCCGCCTGGGCGGCCGCCATCTCCTCGTCGAGGTCGGGGGCGCAGCCCTCGCAGAGGCCGGCTTTCTTGTTGAAGCAGGCGGGGCCGCAGACCCACTGCCCGCAGCGGGTGCAGTGAATGAACAGCGGGCGGATCTCGGCGACGGCGTCCTTCAGGGCGGCGTCGTGCGCGGGGCCGCCGACGGCTCGCTGCACCTCGTAGGCGCCGTGGGCGGCCCTCCCGAGGAGGCCGCCGAAGATGTTGCCGGCGGCCTGGAGAGCCGAGGTCGCCATCCCGAGCTTCGACGGCTTGAAGCTCGACATGTAGCCGTTCCCGCACTTCTCGCAGAAGAACTTGAACTGGTAGCCCTTGTCGGTGGAGAGGTCCTCGTAGTTCCCGGTGAACTCGATCGTGGCCACGCTGCCTCCGGTCTCTTTGTGAGCGGAGGATTATCGGTCAGATCCCGGCGGCGCGAGAACGAGGTGCCCGCGAGACGCCCGCGGTCCAGAAGCTGACCCGGTGAACGAGTTAGACCCCGGCGCCGGGTCAGGGCTAGACCCTTCTGCTCTCTGGCCAACGGGGGGTCTCCCGGGAGCACGACGGGCAAGAGGAGGCTTCGAGCCGCATGGAGCCGCCGGTTCTTCGCATCTGACGAAGCGAGAGGAGGAGTCCGAACCCGACGCTGGCCGCGGCACAGTCGTTGCAAACGATCGACCCGAATCTCATCGAAACGGTCTTCGACCGTATCCGGGCTGGAGGGACTGCATGAATCGTAAGTACGGTCTGTTCCTGGCGTCGGTCTTCGCGGCGGCGGCGCTCCTGGTGCCGGGCGACGTGTTCGCGCGTCCCGCCGAGGAGGCCGGCTTCGCACGCCCGGCGGCGCGCGACGTCGATCTCCGCGTTCGCGAGCCGCAGGGTGGCGAAGCGATGCGGGCGGGCGCCGTCGCCCGGCGCGAGCCGCTCGCCATGGCCGCCGAGGCGCTCGAGGAGTACCGCGACGTCCTCGGCCGCGGCCCGGAGGACGGCTTCGCCTTCCGGCTCGAGGAGAAGGACCGGCTCGGCCAGTCGCACGTGAGGATGATGCAGACCTACCGCGGAATCCGGGTCCTCGGGGGCGACGTCGTCGTCCACGTCGACGGCGACGGGCTCCTCGGGATCAGCGGCCGCTTCGTCGGCGGCCTGGACCTCCCGGTCGTCGCAGCGCTGGCCCCGGCCGAGTCGGCCGGAGCCGCGATCGGCTGGATCCAGCGCGAAGGCGGGGCGAACGTCGAGGTCGTCGACGTCCTCGACCCGGTCGTCTGGGCGCTTTCCGGCGAGCCGGTCCTCGCCGTCCCGATCCGCGCGATGTGGGTCGAGGGGGAGGAGCTCCGGTTCGAGGACGTTCACGTGGACGCCGCGACCGGCGCGTTCGTCGGGTCGCTCTCGAAGATCTTCACGGCGAAGAGCCGGAAGGTCTACAACATGAACCAGGCCTGCCTCTCGACCGGCAGCGAGCTCCCCGGCACGCTCGTCGTCAACGAGGGCGGGACCTCCTCCGACTCCGCCGTCATGGGCGCCTACGACAACACGGGCCTCGCCTACGACTACTACAAGAACGTCCACGGCCGCGACTCGTACGACGGCTCCGGCTCGGTGATCGTCTCCTCGGTCCACGGCCAGTTCTCGACCGGATCGAGCTGCACGAAGAACAACGCGGCCTGGATCGACTCGCCCTACAACCAGATGGTCTTCGGCGACGGCGACGGGAGTACGTTCTCGAACCTGGCGCGCGGAATCGACGTCACGACCCACGAGTTCTCGCACGCCGTCTGCTCGCGGACGGCCGACCTCGCCTACCAGAACGACTCCGGCGCGCTGAACGAGGCGAACTCGGACATCCTCGGGCGCGCCGCGGCCTTCTACGGCGGGAACGGCAGCGCCGCGACGCGGACGGACTGGTCGGTCGGCGCCGACGTCTTCACCCCGGGCACCTCGGGCGACGCTCTCCGGTACATGTACGACCCCGCCAAGGACGGCGACTCGGCCGACTACTACCCGACCCGCAACTACGCGAGCGGCTGCTCGCCGTCGAGCAGCAACGACTACTGCGGCGTCCACACGAACAGCGGAATCGGCAACCTCTTCTTCTACCTCCTCTCGCAGGGCGGGACCCACCCGCGCGGCAAGACGACGATCTCCGTCACGGGTCTCGGCCTCTCGAAGGCCGAGAAGATCTGGTATCGCGCCCTCTCGGTCTACATGACGACCTCCACGACGTTCCAGGGCGCTCGCACCGCGACGGCGAACGCCGCGTCGGACCT
>JAKLER010000203.1 GCA_022711615.1 Acidobacteriota bacterium | reverse complement strand
TGAGGGGGCGCCCCGAGCTCTTCCTCCTCGACGGCGTCTGCGCCACGGGCGGCGTCGACGAGAAGTTCGACGCGTGGGGCGTCGACGTCCTCCTGACCGGGCCGCAGAAGGCGATCGGTGCCCCTCCCGGCCTCGCGCTCTGCCTCTTCTCGGAGCGAGCGCTGGCCCGGCGGAAGGCCCGCGCCGCGGTTCCGGCCTACTACGCCGACGTACTCCGCTGGCTCCCCGTCATGGAGGACCCCGGAAAGTACTTCTCGACGCCCTGCGTGAACGAGATCGTCGCGCTCGCCGAGGCGCTCCGGATCCTTCACGCCGAGGGGCTCGAGACCCGTTTCGCGCGCCACGCGCGGATCGCGCGCGCCTTCCGTGCCGGCCTCGCGGCGCTCGACCTCGCGCTCTTCACCGACGCGGGCGCCCGCGCTGACACGCTCTCCGTCGTCCTCCTTCCCGAGGGCGTTGCCGACGGCGATTTCCGACGCGAGGTGACCGCGCGGGGCGTCGTCGTTGCGGGCGGCCTCGGCCCGATCGCCGGGAGGGCTTTCCGCCTCGGGCACATGGGGAACATCGGCCCGGCCGAGGTCGCGACGACGCTCACCGCGATCGAGGGGGCCCTCGCCGCCCTCGGCCGCCCCGTCTCTCCCGGCTCGGCCCTCGCCGCCGCCGCCGCACACCTCTGAAGTTCGGCCGCTCCGGAGGTCGGCCTCCCTCCCGGAGCCGTCGCGGCGTTCCCGCGTCCGCTCGTACGACCGCAGAGTGTAGACGGTAGATCTGGCCCCGGGGTCAGGTCTACCTTCTACACTCTGCGAGGTTTGCTGCGACTGGACGGGGTTTCAGGCAGACTCCCGCCGCACCGAAGCGAGGCAGACGATCCGGCCGGGGAGCGATCCCGGCTCCGTGCGAGGCACAGGGAGGGCACGCCATGAGGAACGACCGTCCGACGTCCGCGGCGGAGAATGCCGTCTCCGGCCTCTCGAGACGCGCCCTCGCGACGCCCGAGCCTTACGTCCGCCTCTTCTCCCGGCGCGTCCAGCAGGAAGGGGCCCTCGACCTGACCCAGGGCGACTACAAGAACGCCGACTTCGCGCCGCACCCGGAGGTGGTCCGGGCGGCCCAGCGGATCACCCGGAACACCGTCCACAGCTACGGGCCGGCCATCGGGCGGATGGACGTCCGCGGCGAAGTCGCCGACTTCTTCAACCGCGACGGCCTCCTCGACTACCCGCAGTCGCCCGTCCGCTTCCTCCCCGACGAGGTCCTCTTCACGCCGGGGACCCGCTCGGGGCTCGCGATGGTCCTCGAGGTCCTCGGGGCCGACGGCTCGGGCGTCGTCGTCCCGCGGCCGAGCTGGGAATACGACTGGTACGTCGAGCGGGCCGGCAAGACGCTCGTCGAGCTCCCGACGACGCCCCCCGACTTCCTCCCCGACCCGAAGGAGCTCGACCGGCTCCTCGGCAAGGGCGGCATCTCCTCCGTCATCCTGAACAACCCCCACAACCCGACGGGCCGCGTCTACCCGAGGGAGCTCGTCGAGGCGATCGTCCGGGTCGCGGTGAAGCACCGCTGCTACGTCCTCTACGACTCCGTCTACCAGCGGCTCGACTACGTCGGCTGGTTCGTGAACCCCGCGTTCGCCGACCCCGAGTGGCGCGACTGGGTCGTCTCGCTCTCCGGCCTCTCGAAGATGGACATGTTCGGGGCCTCGACCGGCGCGCGCGCCTGCTGGATGGTCCTCTCCGACCAGATCCGCGCGAACGGCGTGAGGGCCCGCGAGATCCTCGCGAACCTCTCCGCCTGGCTCGTCGCCACCCCCTCGACGCTCGCGCAGGACTGGGCGCTCGCCGCGCTCCAGAGCCCGCTCGCGGCCCTCCGGCGCCCCTCGCCCTACATGCGCGAGCGGCGCGACTACATGGTGAAGGCCGCCGACGACCTCGCGCCGCTCGGCGTCACGAGGACCGACTTCGGCGGGACGTTCTACGCCCCGCTCGCCTTCCCCGGCCTCGTCGGCGAGCCGTTCGACCGCCTGAGGAACGGCGTGACGGAGAAGGCCGTGGTGAAGGACTCGGTCGACGCCTTCGAGCTCCTCCTGTCGGGCGGCGTGGGCGGGATCCCGTTCGTCGCCTTCGCCGGCTCCGACGCCGCGCGCTACGGAACGTGGCAGCGGCTCTCCTACGGCTCGAAGGACGTCAAGGAGCTGACCGTCTTCATCGACCGCGTGAGAGCGCGGATCGAGGCGCAGGGGAAGCTCGGGTCGAGCGCCCCGGCGGCCGGGGCCGCGGCGACGCCGCTCGCGGCCGTCTGGGAGAGCGTCTGCACGACTTCGGGCTACGACGCGCTCGACGGCCTCGACCCGAAGGCGTTCGCGAAGGAGAGGAAGCAGTTCCTGAAGGCGCCGCGCCACGAGGAGCTCCGGCTCACCGGGACGAAGCACCCCGACTCGACGGCGCACCGCGCCGAGCAGCTCGCCCGCGCCCTCAACGCCGCGCCCGCCGGCCCCGGCCGCGCGAAGCGGGCGCTCAAGCACCTCGAGTGGAACCCGCTCGTCGACGCGCGCCTCGAGTACGAGGAGACGATCGCCGACCTCCTCGGGCCGTGCAGCGAAGTCCTGCTCGACTTCGAGGGACGCCAGATCAGCCCCGAGTGGCTCGACCTCCCGGAGAAGGTCGTCCTCGCCCTCCTCCGCCACGGCGTCGTCCCGGGCGAGGACCGCCACCTCCTCTTCCGGGTCCCGAACCCGTTCCTCGAGCAGGACGAGGAGAAGATCGTCCGAATCCTCGCCTCGGTCGCGCGCGCGAACGCCCTCTTCCACCTCGCCTCCGAGAAGGTCGGGCTGACGCCGTCGCAGAACGCGCTCCCGGAGCTGACCGTCCCGCAGGTGAACTCCGGCGCCGAGATCGGCGCGGTCGTGAAGATCGGTGCGCTCTACCGCGCGGCGATCGCCTCCCTCTTCGCCGACGACGCGCACGGCGACGCCTTCCTCCGCGCGCGGGTCCCCGAGACGCGCCGTGCGGAGATGGCCGCGAAGCTCGAGCGTGTCCGCCTCGTCCCCCTCTGCGAGAACGTCGGCGCCCTCGCGCGCCTCCCCGAATTCCTCGAGGCGTTCTACGTCGCCCTCGAGCGGGGGCGCTCTCTCCCCGACGTCCCGACGGCCGCGGTCTTCCGGACTCGGTTCGACCGCGACGAGGCGGTCGTCCGCGTCTTCGTCGCCATGTCCGACACCGCCGAGCAGAGCGGCAAGGTGGCGACCGACGCCGCCGTCACGCTTGCCCTCGCCGGACGCGAGGAGGCCGAGAAGCGCCTCGCCGCGCTCGCGAGCACGGCCGGCGAGCCGGCGCCGCGCGTCACGTTCCTCATCGGCGCCGGGCGGGCCGGCTTCCGGGGCGGCTTCGACCCCGACCACCCGGGCGTGATCCGGCAGTTCGCGCGGGCTGACGGCGTCACGATGCAGGGGATCCGGGCCGACGACCCGGCCGCCGCGGAGCGCCTCGCCGCCGCCTTCCGAGCTGCCGTCGCCTCGCCGGCTCCGTCGCCCGCGATGACCGCCGCGGACCGCGACGCCCTCGGGAAGCTCCTCGAGTCCGGCGTGAAGGCCCACACCGAGACGCTCCTGCGCATCGCGCCGCTCCTCGCGCCGTTCGGCGGCCTCGTGCCGCAGACGCGCGTGAGGATCCGCGCGACCGGCTCCGTGAACTACGGGCGTTCGATCCCGTCCTACCCCGAGGAGTGGGGCGGCGGGACGACGCTCCCCGACAACCGCGACCTGCGCGACGCCTGGCCCGAGGGGGTCACCCTCCCGCGCGCCATCGTCTACAACCTCGGCGGCACGACGCTCGGCCTCCCCGCCGTCACGAGCGACCTCGCCGTCCTCGACCGGCGCGGGGCCGTCCTCCTCGAGCGGCACGTCCCCGGCTACCGCGAGATCGTCGCCACCGAGCTCCCCGCCTTCGTGAAGGAGGCCGCGGCCCTGGTGTTCGGGAAGAAGCTCGCCGAGACGACCGCGCGCCGGTGCCTGCGCGCCGCGGCGGCGCTCTGGGTCGACGCGCGGACACGGGAGGACTTCGTCTTCCCGACCTGCCTCTTCGCGATGGAGTACCTCCGCTGGCTCGCCGAGGACTCGGAGAGCTGGGACGAGACGAAGGAGCACGAGAGCCGGACGACGCGCGCGGAGGAGCTGATCCGCGAGACCTCGAGCGCCGCCTTCTCCGCGCTCTGCGCCGAGCATCCGGGCGACCGCTGGCCGGTCCTCCAGGGGCTCGTCGACGCCGAGGACGCGACGCGGCTCCTCCTCGCCCGCGAGCTCACGCTGGAGGAGAAGAGGGAGTTCGTCGACCTGCGGATCGAGGGGTGGCTCCGCGCGCTTCCCGAGCCCCTCGCTCGCGAGCTTCGCCGCGAGTGGGCTCGCCTGCGCGAGCTCGGCAAGGACGACCTCGAGCTCGACGCGATCGAGCGGCTCGTCGCGCTCGAGGAGCTGCGCGGGAGCCGGGGAGCCTGAGCTCGCGCCAGGTGCCGCCTCCGGCCCGCGCAGGCGGAAGGCGGGTATCCTCTCGCGCCTGCGGTGCGCCGCGGGGGAGGGAGGCGGAGACCTGCGCCGTCGCTGGGAAGAGAGGATCGGGACGTTCGCCCGCTTCGCGGCGCGCCATCAGGCCCTGTTCTGGACGCTGCACTCCCTCTGGGCCCTCGGCTGGGGAGTCGCGTTCGTGATCGTGGGGCGGGACCGCCCCGAGCTGCTTCGCTGGGGGCTCGCCTCGATCGGAGCGGTCTGGGGAAGCAGCCTCGCGCTCCCCGCGTTCCTCTCCGCGCGGTGGCTCGCCGCGGAGCGGAAGGAGCCGGCGCGCCGGCTCGTCCTCTGGGCCCAGAAGTGGCTCCTGCAGGGGCTCGCGTTCTTCCTCCTTCCTCTGTATCACCGGAGCGCGGCCTACACGCCGGGGCAGACGGCCTTCATGGCGCTCCTCGCCGCGGCCGCTCTCGCGGCGACCATCGACGTCGTCTACGACGATGTCGTAACGCCCCGGCGTCCCTTGCACGGGACGCTCCTCGCGTTCATCACGTTCGCGACCGTCAACGTCGCTCTTCCGATGGTGTGGCGCACGGGCGGCCTCTGGAGCCTCGGGGCGAGCGGCCTCCTCGCCACGGCCGTCTTCGTCTCGTTCGTCGCCTCCTCCGGATCGGACCGGGGGCTCGGCCGCCCGGCGGTCGTCGGGGCCCTCTTCCTCGCCCTCGTCACCCTCGGACGCCCGGCCGTCCCGCCCGCCCCGCTGCGGCTCGTGAGCGCGCACGTCGGCCGCTCGCTCGCCCCGAACGGCCTCGACGTCGCCTCGCCGCTCCCGTCGCTCCCCGCAGGAACCGGCGGGCCTCTCGTCGCCGTCGCGGCCGTCTTCGCCCCCGCGGGGCTCGACGAAGGGGTCCGGCACGTCTGGTCGCTGAACGGCCGGCCCCTCCTCCGATCGCGCGTCATCGGGATCACCGGCGGCCGGAAGGACGGGTTCCGCTCCCGTTCCGGCGTGACCGTGGGCCGGCTCGCCGCCGGGCAGCGGCTCCGGCTCGACGTCGAGACGGCGCACGGACAGCTCGTCGGCAGGGTCGAGCTCGTCGTGACGGGCGCGGCTCCGCGAGATCGGACGTCGAGCGGAGCGCAGCCTCTATGATCCGGCGTCGATGAGATCCGTCGCTCGCGAGATCGTGCTGAACGCGTCGCCCGATCGCGTCTTCACGGCATTCACCGACGTGCCGGAGGTCCTCGCGTGGCTCGCCGACGCGGCGGTCATCGGTCCGCGCGTCGGCGGGAACTGGGCCCTCGGCTGGTACGCCGACGAGGACTCCGACGACGGTTACCACGTCTTCGGCACGTTCGAGGTCTTCGAGCCGTCCAGCCGCCTCGTCGTGAGGGACCTCCGCTTCTCCACTCCGGAGGGAGAGCTGCTCGAGGGGATGCGTCTCTCGATCGAGATCGGCGCCGAGAACGGCGGAACACGCGTCTCACTGCGGCACGAGGGCCTCGGCGAAGGAGCCTCCTGGGACGGCTACACCGCCGGGCTCGGACCGAGCTGGGAGCGCTCCCTCGCGGATCTCCGCGGCTGGCTCGAGGAGGGGCGGAAGCTCCCCGGACGCTGACCGGACCCGGTCCGCTTCGAGCCGGGATTCCCCCCTTCGAGCCGAACCCGCCCATCGGCCCGATCCTGCAGGGCTGAAGGACGCCTCGCGATTCCGTACCATCCCTCCTTGCGCCCCGCGGCGGGACGCGAGGAGAGAGGAGGCGCCATGGGCGACGGAGCCTGGGTGAAGGAGCTGAAGGTCGGGGTCACCGTCTGCGACCGCGACGGAATCGCCCTCGAGATGAACGACCGGGCGGCCGAGACGTTCGCCGCGGACGGCGGGCGCGACCTGGTCGGGAAGAGCATCCTCGACTGCCATCCGCCGAGAGCACGGGCGCTTTTCGAGGAGCTCCTCCGCGCCGGCGGGACGAACGCCTACACGATCGAGAAGAACGGGGTGAAGAAGCTCATCTACCAGGCCCCCTGGTACGAGGACGGCGTCTACCGCGGAATCGTCGAGCTCTCGCTCCCGATCCCGTTCGACCTCCCCCACTTCGTCCGAGGCTGAGATCCGGGGGGGTCTGGTCTGCACCCGACGCTCTGCTCGGGAGCAGAGCGTCGGGTGCAGACCAGACCCCAGGCTCAGGTGGCGGGGCGGTAGCGGCCGAACTCGAAGCGGAGCTCGCGGCGGTAAGGGAGGACCATCGCGGCGGTCGCCGTGATCGAGATCTCCTCGCGGCAGGGGGCCCAGAGACCCGGAAGGACCTCGCGCGTCTCGTAGAGGAGGCGCACGCCCTTCACCTCGAGAAGGGCCCCGCCGAGGACCCGGACCGGCGTCGTCAGCCGCCCGTCGATCTTCCGCACCTGGATCTCCGCGACGTCGATCCAGGCCGTCCCCGCGAACGCGTTCAGGACGCGGTCCCGGATCGTCTTCGCGACGAGCCCGGGCTTCGGCCGGAACGCGACGACGAAGGTGGGCCGGCCGTCGATCCGCTCCTCGCCGAGGAGGCGGAAATCGAGGCGGTGGTAGAGGTCGAGGAGCGGGACGCGGCCCGACAGGAGCTCCTCCTCGTCGGACCGCGCGCTCCCCGGCTCGAGCGCGGCGCGCCGGCGCTTCTCCTCCTGACGCCGTGCCTCCTCCCTCTCGGCCGGCGTCGCCGCGCGGTCGTCGACCTCGAGAAGCTCCCGACCGGCAAGGCCCCGGCGGTCCATTACCACGGCGTACCGCCTCCGCTCGGACCTCTTTCTCCGTCCCCCCGCGTCGAGCTCGGTCTCCACCTCCACGCGGTCGAGCGTGATCCGCCCGGCGGCCACCTCCGCTTCCCGCTGGCGCGCGGCCGCCTCGAGGACGAGCGCGTCGACGTCCCAGGCGCGCGCCGGTGGGGCCCCCGCGAGGAGGATCGCGCCTGCCGCGAAAGGGGCGAGGAGGCGCCCGGGGCGCGGGCCCCGCACGGCGGTCAGCCTCGCGCCGGCGCCTCGCCGCCGGCCTCCTCCGCCGGCCGGGGCGGGAGGACCGGCCGCGGTCCCTCGAGCGGCCGCGGCTTCCAGACGTACGTGAGCGCGTTGGCGAGCTCGGCCTTTCCCCAGCGGAGGAGCCCGTGCCACAGCATCACGTGGGCCGAGCTCCGGAGCGAGAAGCCGACGAAGCCGGGCCGGCGCCCGGCGTTGTGGTTGCCGTAGATCCCGAGCGCCTTCTTCCTCTTCGCGATCGAGACGAGGCGCTGCTGGTAGAAGCGCATCGGGACGAGGCCGACCTCGGCGCCGTCCCCGTAGTACGGCGGGACCCCGAGTCGGTCGGCCGACTCCGTGTAGACGGGCTGGACGGCCACGAGGTAGTAGAGCGCCGTGTCCATCAGGAACGCCGTCGTCATCGTGTCGTAGTCGCCCATCAGGTGG
>JAKLER010000202.1 GCA_022711615.1 Acidobacteriota bacterium | reverse complement strand
ACAGCACCTACCGGACCGTCGGCGTCATCACGGTGGGAGCCGCGGGCGACGACGTCGTCGCCGTCGACGTCACGAGCGTCCCGAGCCCGACGGCCGCCACTTACCCCACCGACCCGGTGAAGGTCCTCTGGGCGAAGGACTCCACGACGGTCACGGGCCTGAAGCAGACGTGGTCGATTCCGGCGATGGCCCCGGCGACGTCGACGACCTGGCGCATGGTCCTTGGCGGCGGCTTCAACCCCTCGAACACCCGGGCCGCGCAGATCTCCGGGACCGGATTCACGGCCCCGAAGGCGTTCACGCTCGACCCGACCGACGGCTCCATCCTCGGCACGATCACCCTGAACTCGTCGACCTACACACCCTGGGTCGGCAACCAGGCGTTCGCCGACTCCGTGATCTTCGACCCCTCGGCGAAGGTCTACCAGGACGACAACATCGCGAAGCTGGGCCTCCAGGCCGACTTGAACGGGCAGATCTGGTTCCTCTACAACCAGCCGTCGAACAAGGACGATTTCGCGACGGCGCGCGTCGGGATAGACGTCTCGGCGAAGGCGGGTCAGTCCCAGCCGATCTACTACAACCCGGCGGCAAGCGGCTACGGGGTCGGCGGGGCCGGCTGCGTCGCATACGCCTTCGGAAGCGGCGCCCTCTACGAGAAGAGCGCGTTCGTCACCGGTCCAGACGTCGGCACCGCGGGCAACTTCATCCCCCAGCTCTACGTCGCGACGGGCGCGAAGGGGAGCTTCACCTCCGCCCTGTCGGCCGGAAACATCGTCGGCAAGCCGATCGCGACCTCCTGGTGCATCGCGAACTGCGAAGACCCGGACCCGACGACCCACGTCTATCGGACGTTCGGAACGAAGACCCAGCTGACGGCGCCGCCGTTCATGCTCGTCCCCCGAAGCGGCCGCGGCAGCGTGACCGCGCTCTTCCTTCTCTACGACCCCGAGTACGGCTGCCACGGCAACTCGTACATCGCGATCGTCGACTTCGCCGGGAACGACACCTGCTCGCTCGGCTCGAGCGACGTGACGTTCAAGGCGGTCGACGCCGGCGAGGGGGCCGCGAGCGGCTTCACGATCGCCGGGAACAAGGTCCTCGTCTCCAAGAGCGGCATCGGCCAGGGGGAGCGGGCGCATCTCACGTCGCCGCCAGACATCGCTGCCTCGATCGGCGGCCCGGCGCCGCCCAGGGTCAAGTGGTGGAAGGAGCTGAAGTAGCCCTTCGCTCTCTCCGAGCTTCTCCCGGAAAGGGGCGGGTCCTCCCGCCCCTTTCCTTTTTCCGCTGGGCTAGGATTCCCGGAGACGGAGGGAACGCCGTGGTCCTCGAGATGATGAAGAAGGGGTTCCGCGCCGACTCGGCCCTCGTGGCGCAGCTGAAGGCTCACCAGTGGACCGGCGACGCCCAGAAGAAGGAGCTCGCGGAGAAGTTCGCGGCGCTCCAGGGGCTCGAGCTCGACGACGTGGCCTGGACGGCCGCCGACCCGACGCCCGAGCTCCGGGCGGCGGGCCTCGCGATCCTGCGCCGCCGGGGCGTCGACACGGCCGCGCTCGACGCGGTCGTGGCGATGGGGCGGACCCGCTCCGAGGCCGCGCGGAGGGGCGTCCAGCGCTTCCTCCGCGACCTCGCGCAGGGGACGGACCTCGGCGCGTTCCTCTCGCAGCTCGCCGACCGGGAGGACACGTTCGCGAAGCTGACGGCGCTCGAGATGGCGCACGACCTGCCGCCCGACCGCGCCTTCACGATCTGCCGGCGGGTGATGGTCGGGAGCGGCGACCCGGTCCTCCGGGCCCGCGCCCTCCGCGCGGTCGCCGACTCGCAGGAGATTTCCGTGACGCCCCCCGCGCGCGCCCTCGCGCTCGGCGCGCTGAAGGACGACGACGAGGAGACGCGGGTCCAGGCGCTCGCGATCCTCGAGCGCTCCCCCGACGAGGCGCTCGTCTCGCACCTCCTCGACCTGGCCCGCTCCGGCGGAGCCGGGCGGGTCGTCGTCGCCGCGCTCGGCGCGCTCGGCCGTCTCCTGCCGACGGCGAAGGGAGACCATACCCGCGAGATCCTGACGCTCCTGGCCGACGGGCACGAGCTCGTCCGCAAGGGGGCGCTCCAGCTCGTCTCGCGCCTCCCGGCCGACGTCCTGGCGCCGAAGTTCCTCCAGGCGTTCGAGGGGACGTTCGTCTGGATCCGCGACCGCGCGCTCGAGACGGTCGTGCAGGGAAACCCGGGGTTCGTCCCGGCGCTCCTGAAGCTGGCCTTCTCGCCCGACCCGAAGCTCGCCGGGCCCGCGCGCGAGCTGTCGCTCCTCGTGGACGACCCGCGCGCCGTGCCGGTCTGGATGCAGCTCCTCGACGACCCCGACTGGTGGGTGCGGGCGCGCGCCCTCGAGAACGTCGGCCGCCACGGGAAGGGGGACGAGATCCTCGCGCGGCTCCTCGGCCTCCTGAAGGACCCGGAGGCGAGCCTCGCCGCGGCCGGCGCGCTGGGCGAGATGGGCGACCCGCGGGCGGCGGGGCCGCTCTTCGAGCTCTTCAAGGCCTCGCGCGAGCGCCCGGACGACCAGCTCGAGATCCTCGACGCGCTCTCGCACCTGGCGCCGAAGCAGCCGAAGGTGGTCGACGTCCTCGCGAGCATCTCGCAGCTCGAGGGGGTCGACCTGAACGTCCGCGACAAGGCGCGGCGGCTCGTCGGCAGGCTCTCGGGCGACGCGGCGCGCGACGCGCTCCCCCGCGTCTTCGCGCAGCACGCGGCGGTGGACGTGAAGGCGATCGCGACCCCGACGCTCCAGGACTTCCTCGCCGACACGGTCTCGAAGGGGGCGTCCGACTTCCACCTGGCGACCGGCTTCGTGCCGCATCAGCGGATTCACGGGCGGCTCGTGCCGATGGGAACGCCGCTGATGACCCCCGAGGTGACGGAAGGGCTGATCCGGGCCCTCCTGACGCCCGAGGAGTGGGACGAGCTGCTCGCCCGCTACAACCTCGACGTCTGCATCAAGGTGCCCGGCCTCGGGCGTTTCCGCGCGAACTTCTTCTCGCAGCGGGCCGGCTACGACGCCTGCTTCCGGGTCATCCCGAGCTCGGTGCCGACGCTCTCCGACGTGGGCCTCCCCGAGTCGGCCTGGGAGCTCGCCCGATTCCCGCACGGCCTCGTCCTCGTCACCGGGCCCGCCGGCTGCGGCAAGTCGACGACGCTCGCGGCGCTCCTGAACCTCGTGAACGAGACGCGGAGGGGGCACATCATCACGGTCGAGGACCCGGTGGAGTTCATCCACCCGAACAAGGAGTGCCTCGTGAACCAGCGGCAGGTGCCGCACCACACGGAGTCGTTCGCGCGGGCGCTCCGGGCCGCGCTCCGCGAGGACCCCGACGTCATCCTCGTCGGCGAGATGCGCGACATCGAGACGATCGCCCTCGCGATCTCGGCGGCCGAGACGGGGCACCTCGTCTTCGGGACGCTCTCGACGACGACGGCGCCCGCGACGGTGGACCGGATCATCAACGCCTTCCCGGCCGGGCAGCAGGGGCAGATCCGGTCGATGGTCTCCGAGTCGCTGAAGGCGGTGATCTCGCAGACGCTCCTGCCGCGCCGCGACGGCATCGGCCGGATCGCCGCGTTCGAGATCCTCCGCGGCACGTCGGCGGTGGGCGCGATGATCCGCGAGTCGAAGACCTATCAGCTCCCCGGGATCCTGCAGACCGGGCAGCTCTCCGGGATGAACACGATGGACCAGGCGCTCCTGAAGCTGGCCGAGGAGCGGAAGGTCGACGCGGAGGCCGCGATGGACCGCGCGCAGAGGAAGGAGCCGTTCGAGAAGCTCGTCGCCGAGGAAAGGCTGGGGCCGTCGTGAGCGCCGCCCCTCCGCAGACCCGCGCCCGGATCGACTCGCTCCTCCGGGTCGTCCTCGAGAAGAAGGCGTCCGACATCCACCTCACCTGCGGGTCCCCGCCGATGCTCCGCATCGACGGCGAGCTGACGCGGATGAAGTGGCGGTCGATCCGCGAGGAGGACTTCGAGAATCTCCTCCGCCCGATCGCCCCCGGCTGGGTGTGGGAGGAGTTCACGTCGACCGGCGACGGCGACTTCGCCTACGCGATGGGCGACAAGGCCCGCTTCCGCGTGAACCTCTTCCGGCAGGAGCACGGCTCGGGAGCCGTCCTCCGGATGATCCCTCCCCGCGTCCTGACGATCGAGGACCTGGGGCTCCCGGAGCAGGTCGCCTCCGTCGGCCGGACGCAGCGCGGCCTCGTCCTGATCACGGGGCCGACCGGGTCGGGCAAGTCGACGACGCTCGCGGCGCTCATCGACCGGATCAACCGGACGCTGCCGTACCACATCGTCACGATCGAGGACCCGGTGGAGTTCGTCCACGTCCCCTCGAAGTCGATCATCACGCACCGCGAGGTGGGCGAGAACACGCCGAGCTTCACGACGGCCCTGAAGGCGGCGCTGCGCGAGGACCCCGACGCGATCCTCGTCGGCGAGCTGCGCGACATCGAGACGATGCGGATGGCGCTCCACGCGGCCGAGACGGGCCTCCTCGTCTTCGGCACGCTCCACACGAACTCGGCCGCGAAGGCGATCGACCGGCTGATCGACGGCTTCCCCTCCGACGAGCAGGAGCAGGTGCGCATCGTCCTCTCGGAGGTGCTCAAGGCGGTCGTCGCCCAGATCCTGATGCGGAAGAAGGGGGGCGGACGCGTGCCGGCGTTCGAGGTCGTCCGCGGCTCGGCGGCGCTCGCGAACGCGATCCGCGAGGGGAAGACCGGGACGATCGCCTCGCTCATCCAGACGGGGCGCTCGCATGGAATGATCTCGCTCGACCAGTCGCTGGCCGACCTCGTCGTGGCCGACCTCGTCGACGCGGACGAAGCGAGCGAGTACGCCGTGGACCGCGACTACTTCCGCTCCCTCGTCGACAAGAAGAGGAACCCGGAGGCGCCGGCTTAGGAGCCCTCGCTCAGGGCCGCGTCGGCGCCGGCGGAGGGAGCGCGAGGCGGAAAGCGGCGCCGCCGAGCGCCGCCGAGCGGGAGGCCGCGACGCTCCCGCCGTGGAGCGCCGCGATCTTCGCGACGAGGGAGAGGCCGAGGCCGGTCCCCCCTTCCTTCGTCGAGGCGAAGGGGACGAAGAGCTTCTCCGCCGCCTCGGGGGCGACGCCCGGGCCGCTGTCTTCCACGACGAGGGCGACGCCTCCGTCGCTCGACGGCTCGCCGCGGACGGCGACGCGGCCGCCGTCCCCCGCCGCCTCCGCGGCGTTCCGGACGAGGTTGACGAGCGCCCGGCGGAGGAGCGCCGCGTCGGCCTCGACCTCCGGGAAGCCTCCCTCGGCCGCGAACGCCGCTCCCGGGCAGGTCGCCCGCCCCTCGGCGAGGACCTCCTCGACGAGTGGCGCGAGGGCGACCGTCGCGAGATGGAGCCGCTCGGGGCGCGCGAAGAGGAGGAAGTCGCCCGTGACGCGGGCGACGTGCTCGGCCTCGGCCCGGATCCGCCCGAGGTGGCGCGCGCGGGCCTCGGCGTCGTCCGCGGCGCCCGCGAGGCGCGCGTAGCCGAGGATGGCCGCGGTCGCGTTCCGGAACTCGTGCGCGATGCCGGCCGACATCTCGCCGAGCGCCGCGAGCTCGCGGCGGAACGAGAGCTCGCGCTCGAGCCGCTTCACCGCGGTCCGGTCCTCGAGGAAGACGAGGCCGCCGAGGTAGCGTCCGTCGCGATCGGCGACCGGCACCGCGGTGACGGCGAGGAGGCGGGCGCCGGTGGCGTCGCCCCCCGCGGCGTCGGCGCCGAGCGTCGGCTCGCCGCGAAGCGCCGCCTCCACCGCCCGGGCGAGGACGGGCCAGGCGGAGAGGCGCTCGGCCGCGGGGGCGCCGAGGTCCTCCCGGCCGAGGCCGAGCGCGGCGAGCGCGGGAGGGTTCGCCTCCGCGAGCTCGCCGCCGGGGCCGAGGACGAGGAGGCCGCCCGGGTGCGAGCGGATGAGCGTCTCGGAGGTGACGGCGAGGGCGTCGGCGCGCTGCTGCTCGCGGCGGCGGAGCGCCTCGAGCTCGGAGGTCCGGGCGCGCAGCTCCTCGATCGTCCGGGCGAAGACGGCGACCGCCGCGATCGGCTCGCCTCCGGCGCGCGGCTCCGACGGGACGAGGGTGTCGGCGCTCCGCGCCGTCCGCGCGAGGGCGTCGATCGGGCGCGTGAAGCGCCGGAGGAACGGGACGGCGAGCACGACGAGGAGCGCCACGCCTGCGGGGACGACGACGGTGAGGATGCGGACCATCCGCTCCGCGGCGACGAGGGGCGTGGCATCGTAGAGGGTGCGGAGGACGCCGCGGGAGGAGACGAGCGGGACGGAGACGACGACGACCGGGTCGCCTCCCTCGCTCCCGCGCGTCACGCGCGCCCTCGGTCCGAGCGGCGCCTCCTCCGGCGGGAGGCTGTCGGGGACGCGGGCGGCGTCGGGGAGCCAGGTGACGCTGCGGCGGAGCGTCCCCCGCTCGTCGAAGAGCGCGACCTGGAGCGGCGCGAACTCCTTGACGAGGCGGACGACGCCGGCGTCGGTCGTGAGGCCCGAGACGAGGTCGCCGCTCGCCTCGACGCTGGTGGCAACGGCTCGCGCTTCCGCCGCGAGGCGGTGCTCCATTTGCGCCACGGCCCAGCGGGTCGTCATCCGGAGCGCGACGAGGGAGGCGATCGCCAGGAAGAGGACGAAGACGAGGCCCGAGAGGACGAAGCGCCGGACCTCGCGCTCCCAGGGTCCGGAGGACGGCGTCACGGCAGGAGCCCCCGTCCCGGGATCGGCAGGCCCGCCGAGATCCGGTCGACGACGGGCCCGCCCCACTGCCAGACGACGACCGAGGCAAGCGCGAGGAAGACCCCGAACGGGACGTCGACGCGCGCGATCAGGACGAGAAGGCCGCCCGGGACGGCCTCGGCCCGGGCCGAGAGGACGCGGAAGAAATCGCCGGTCTCGTCCTCGAGGGCGAGGCGGGAGAAGGCCGTCGGCTTCCCGAGCGCGGCGCGGCGGCGGCCGAGGCGCGCGAAGGCGGCGAGCGGGCGGGCGACGGGGCCCGCGGCGGAGAGCGGGGCGCCCTCGGCCGGCGCGCCGGGGACCTCCCGCCAGCGCGGGCCGGCGGCGGCGACACGGGCGGCCTCGTCGAGGAGGGCGCCGCGAAGCCCGGCCTCGCGGAGGGCGTCGGGAGCCGAGCCGCGGGCGCGCGAGAAGGCCCGCCTCCACGCCGCCGCGCGCAGGAGGGCGGGGAGGCCTGCGGCGAGCGTGCCGGCGAGCGAGGCCGCGAAGAGCGTGAGGAGGACGCCGGCGGGGCCGACGAAGGCCCCGATCATCGCGATCATCTTCACGTCGCCGAGACCCATCCCCTCCGCGCCGCGGACGAGCCGGTAGGCCGCGCCGACGCCCCAGACGAGCGCCGCGCCGAAGGCGGCGCCGGCGAGGGCGGGGAAGAGATGCCCGCGGAACGCGGAAAGGCCCGCCGCGCGGGCCGCGGGGAGGTCTCGTGCGGCGGCGAGGAGGAGCCCGAGCGCGAGGACGCCGAGCGTGACCTCGTCGGGCAGGACGCGCGCCTCGAGGTCGGTGGCCGAGAGGACGACCGCGGCGGTCGCGAGAAGGGCGCCCGCGAGGGCGAGGGGCGTGAGCCCGTGGAGGTAGGCGGCGGCGAAGAAGATCGCTCCGACGGCCGTCTCCACGAGGACGTAGCGCGGGGAGATCGGGGCGCCGCAGGCGCGGCAGCGGGCCCGGAGAAGGAGCCACGAGAGGACGGGGACGTTGTCCCACGCGGCGACCGCGCGGCCGCAGCGCGGGCAGCGCGAGCGGGGAGTGACGACCGACTCGCCGCGGGGGAGCCTGTGGATGCAGACGTTCGCGAAGGAGCCGACGACCGCCCCGAGGACGAAGACGAGCGGGAGGGCGACGGCCTCCTCCGGCCTCACGCCCGCCTCCGGCCGGGAGGAGAGGCGAGGGCGAGCGCGAGGAGGCCGACGAGGCCCGCGGCGGAGAGACCGAGGCCGACCC
>JAKLER010000201.1 GCA_022711615.1 Acidobacteriota bacterium | reverse complement strand
CCGAGAGACGGAGAGCCGAGAGACGGAGAGACGGAGAGACGGAGAGACGGAGAGACGGAGAGACGGAGAGACGGAGAGACGGAGAGACGGAGAGACCCCGCAGGCCATCTCGCAGGGGTTCACGAGTCGCGGACGGGAGGAACGTCCCACGGCGAGCTCTGCGCGCGCGCGACCCGCATCGGCCCCGCTGCGCGGGCCGCCGGCGCGGCCGCGAACTCCTCGCTGCGCTCGTCAAACAGCGCGGCCGCTTCTTCCGGCGGCCTGCTCGCGGAGCCGTGCGGGTGCCCCGCACGTGCTCGGACGCTCGCTCGCGGGACGCCCCTCCCGTCCGCTCGACGTTCGTGTCGGATCGAGCGATCCGCGAGGGCGGGAATCGCGTTGAGCGGGACTCGGGACTGTCGCTTGAGGGAGCGAACGCGCAGTTTGCGGATCGGCTAGAACCGCAGCGAGAGGCAGCTCAGGCCACCGTCGAGCTTGCGGAACTCCGACATGTCGAAGGCGACTGTACGGAGGCCGAGTGCGCGGAGGGCGGTCTCGAAGCGGGGGTAGCCCGAGGCGAGGAGGACCCGGCCGTTCACGAGGACGGCGTTCGCGGCGTACTCCTCGCCGGCCGGGACGTCGAGGACGTCCCAGCCCGCGAACTCGGGGCGGCCGGCGAAGGGGCGCGCGAGCGCGAGGGTCCGCTCGCCGAGCCACGCGATTCCGCTCTTGAGGTGGAGGAGTCCCGGGATCCCGCGGACGTCGACGAGCGTCGTCCCGAGGCCGCGGGTTGCGAGGTGGGCGGCGAGCTGGCGGGCGCCCGCCTCGTTCGTCCGCTCCGAGAT
This sequence comes from Acidobacteriota bacterium, assembly GCA_022711615.1. Lineage (GTDB taxonomy): Bacteria > Acidobacteriota > Thermoanaerobaculia > UBA5066 > UBA5066 > UBA5066. The sequence continues at coordinate 7,191 of JAKLER010000201.1, read as the reverse complement.
GCCGACGAAGACGTGGTCGCCGGCCTCGCAGACGTCGCCGCCGTCGACCGTCCCGGGGGCTTCGATGGCGACGGGAGAGGGGAAGAACGACTCGAGGGCGGTGCGAATCGCTTCGACCTCGCCGGCCCGGCTCGGCGCGCCCGGCCGGCAGAGGACGGCCAGGCCGCGGGCGAGGACGGCCGTGTCCTCGACGAACGTCGAGTCCGGGAAGCGGTCGTCGGCCGGGAGCCGCGTGACGGAGAGCCCGCACCCCTCGAGGGCCTTCACGTAGGCCTCGTGCTGGGCGAGGGCGAGCGGAAGGTCCGGAGATCCGAGGCCGGCCGTCGTCAGGCCGTCGGCGAAGGTCGAGGCCGGGGGCCTCACGAGGGCGCGCGTGAACGTCATGGTCAGATCTTCAGCTCGAAGCCTTCCTTCTTCGCGACGTAGACGGCGCAGGTCACGTCCCCGATGACGTTCGGGACGGTACGGGCCATGTCGAGGAGGCGGTCGACTCCGATGATGACGGCGATCCCCTCGGCGGGGACGCCGACGGAGGTGAGGACGAGGACGAGGAGCGGGATGGAGCCGCCCGGGACGCCGGCCGTGCCGATCGCGGTGAGGACGGCGAGGACGATCACGAAGAGCTGCTGGCCGAGCGAGAGGTGGATCCCGAACACCTGGGCGAGGAAGACGCAGGTGATCCCCTCGAAGAGCGCCGTCCCGTTCATGTTCATCGTGGCGCCGAGCGGCAGGACGAAGCCGGCGATCTGCGGCGGGACGCCGAGGTCTCGCTCGGAGACCTCGATCGTCGTCGGCAGCGTCGCGTTCGACGAGCTCGTGGAGAAGGCCGTGATCATCACCGGCCGCATCTTCCGGAGGAACGCGACCGGGGAGACTCCGGCGCGGAACTTGAGGTAGAGCGGGTAGACGCCGAGGATGAGGAGGGAAAGTCCGAGGAGGACCGTGACGACGAAGAAGAGGAGCTGCCGGAGGATGTCGAAGCCGAAGCGGGACGTGACCGAGAAGATGAGGCCGAAGACGCCGAACGGTGCGAGCTTCAGCGCCATCCCGATGATCACGACCGTGACGTCGGCGAGCCCTTCGAGGAGCTTCATCCAGAGGGCGTTCTTCTCCGCGGAGAGCTTCGTGACGCCGATGCCGAAGAGGAGCGCGAAGAAGATCACCGGGAGCATCTCCCCGTTCGCCGCCGCCGCGACGGGGTTGCGCGGGACGATGTTCACGAGGAGCGACGGGCCGAAGTCGGCCTTTCCGGCCGATTCCATCCGCGAGGCCGCCTCGCCGCGGTAGGTCTCGAGGAGCTTCTCGCGTGTCTCGGCCGGGAGCCCCTCGCCGGGCCGGAGGACGTTCACGAGGACGAGCCCGATCGCAACCGAGAAGGCTGTGACGGAGAGGAAGTAGAGCATCGTCCGGCCGCCGACGCGCCCGAGCCGCTTCAAGTCGCCGAGGCTCGCCACGCCCAGCGCGAGCGACGAGAAGACGAGCGGGATGACGACCATGAAGAGCATCCGGAGGAAGATCTGGCCGACGGGGACGAAGAGCCACCGGTTCGCGGCCTCCACCGCGTCCGGGAAGCGCGGCACGAGGAGGAGGTTCGCGCCGACGCCGCAGATCGCCCCGAGCAGCAGCCCGAGCAGGATCCGGTTCGAAAGGGAGCCCTCGGACGAGGCGGAAGGCGTTGCGCCGTCGGGAGATGTCATGACGCGGAAGGATGCCACCCCGAGGGGGGTGGCGGTGCGGGGCGTTTCTGATATCCTCCGCCGTCCGAATGAGCGCGGTGAGAGTAGCTCAGTCGGTAGAGCGCCGGATTGTGGTTCCGGTGGTCGCGGGTTCGACCCCCGTCTCTCACCCCATCATCACCGCTCTTTCGAAATTCGCGCCCGTAGCTCAGCCCGGATAGAGCGTTAGACTCCGGATCTAAAGGTCCCGCGTTCGAATCGCGGCGGGCGCACCACTCTTTCGACGATGGCCGCGGAGACGCGGCCTTTCGCGTTCCGGGCCGCGGAAGGGCTCGGGGAACCCGGGCGCGGGTTCCCCGGAAACAGGCCCGACCGTTAGACGCAGGTACTAAAGGTCCCGCGTTCGAATCGCGGCGGGCGCACCACTCTTTCGACGATGGCCGCCCAGACGCGGCCTTTCGCGTTCTACCCCTTGTGCGCGTGGGCCTTCCGGAGGAGCGCGGGGTCCCAGGGGCCCTTGTGGCACTTGCCGCAGTAGGCGGCGTCGGGATCGACGAGGCCGGCGGCGCGGGCCTTCTTCGGGTCCTTCATCACGGCGAGCGCCTTGTACTCGCTGCCGGGGCCGTGACATCCCTCGCAGTCGAGGGGCGGCGTCCGCTTCGCGTGGCCCGAGGCGGCCCAGGAGGCGTGCTGCACCTTGTGGCAGACGCGGCACTTGTCGGCGCCGATGCGCGCGAGGCCGGGCTTCGTCGCGGCGACGACGACCTCGCCGCCCGGGTCGACGACGTTCGAGGCGCTCGCGGCGGGGGCCGCCGTCGGCTTCGGCGGCGTCGTCGGGACGACGGTCGGGGGCGGCACGACGGTCGGGGGCGCGGCGGGCGGCGCCGTCGGCGCGGCCTTCGGGGGAACGGTCGTCGGCTTCGGTTTCGCGGGGACGATCGTCGGCGCCGCCGGGGGCGCGGCGGGCGTAGCGATTTCAGGAGGTGTCGGGGCCGTCTCGGCCTCGGGCGGAGCGGGCGACGTCGGAGGCGGGGCGGCCTCGATCGGCGCGACCGGCGCGGGCGGCTCCGGGGCCGGGGGCGCCGCCTCTCGCGCCTTGCAGGCGGCGAAGGAGAGGGCGAAGAGGGCGAGCGCGAGGCGTGCTGTTCTCATGGCTCCTCCGTCCCGGACTTCGGTTCGTGAGGCAAGCTTAGCCCCGGGGGGAAGTCGCCGCGCTCAGTCGAGCGGCGGGGCGGCCGGCGGGCTGCTCTTTCCTCGCCACGCGATCTCGCCGTCGATCCGGACGAAGTCGTTCCCGCTCCTCACCGTCTCGATCGAGAACGGGAGGTCGGGCGGGAGCTGGAAGAGGGTCATGTCGGAGTAGGTCTTCGTCAGCAGCGGCGCGACGAGGTTCACGAACCAGCCGACCGCCCCCGTGCACCGCGGCTTCACCTGGAGGTTCTTGAGGACGAAGGAGCGGGCGGCCGGGTCGACGGCGAGCTCGGCCTTCCCCTCGGGCTCGCAGAGCTGCCGGAAGAGGCTCCGCTCGCCGCGCTTCTTCTCGGCGGTGAAGGCGAAGCTGGCCCCGAAGCACTGCGGGCCGCACGGGCCGAAGGAGCGCGGCTCGATCGTGAAATCGACCTTCCGGACGACCTTCACGTCCTGGGTCCACCGCGCCTTCAGGGCCTCGATCGCGGCCTGCTCGACCGGCTTCCAGGGAATCTTCAGCGAGTACTCGCCGGTGACGCTCCCGCCGCCGCCCGACCCGGCGTCGGTGAGCTGCAGGCGTGCGGAGAAGGGACCGCGGAAGTCGAGAGGCACCGTCTTCGGGGGCTGGGCGTCGCCCGGGTACTTCACGACGAACGGGTGGACGAGGTGGTAGTCGAAGTCGAGGGAGAGGGGGCCCGTCGCACGTCCGTCCCGGACGTCGAGGCCGCCGGACGAGATCGTGGCGCCCGAAAGGGAGAGCCGCTCCCCGTCGTGGCGGATCTCGCCGGTTCCTCCGAGGAGGCGGAAGTCGACGCGGCCGCGGTAGGCGCCGGTCGGGTCGAGGACGAGGGAGGAGACGCCGAAGCGCGAGCCGTCCTCGACGGCGACGTCGATACCGCCCGGCAGGCGGAGGTCGGACCGGGCGAGCGCGAGGTCGAAGCGGCCGGCACGGAGGCTCGTCGAGAGGGGCGTGTCGCCCTTCTTCTCCGCGGCGAAGCGGCCGCCGAGGAGCGCGGCCGACCGGAACGCGACCTTCCCGTCCTCGAGCGCGACGGAGCCCGCGCCGAGCGTCCCCTCGAGCCGCCCCTTCGCCGTCCATTCCGCCTCGGCGCCGTCGCGGCCGGGGCGGTAGAGCGCCTCGTCGAGGCTCACCTCGATCGGGTCGCTCCCGTCTTCGCCCCCCGTCTCGAGGACGAGCGTCTCGCCGAACGAGAGCGGTTTCCCCGGGTAGGCCGAGAGCCGGAGCTCGAGGAGCCGGACCTCCTGGACGAGGTCGAGGAAGCCGGGCTGCGGAGGGGAGGGCGCCGCGGCGGCGCCCGGGGCCGGCTCGGACGCGTCGGAGGCGTCCGCCGCACGGGAAGCGGCCGGGGTGCTCGCCGACGCCGGCTTCGACGCGGCGACGACGACGTTCCCGCGGAAGAGCTCGGCGAGCTCGGTGTGGAGCTTCATCTGCCGGACCTTCTTCCGCACGAGCGGCCGGAAAAGGCCGACGACGAGCCTGCCGAGGCCACGCCCGTGGAAGTCGAGCGTCGTGATCGTTCCGGTGGGATCGGTCTCGACCCGGGTCAGGACGACGTCGGGCCGAAGCCCCTTCCCCACGAGAAGGAAGCTGTCATCGGGCGCCGTGTAGCGGAGCGCCTCGAGCTTCCCCTCCCGGACGGCGACGTCGAGGCGTGTGGCCGGGGCGCCCTTCACGGTGACCGAGTAGCCCTTCAGGACCGGGACGGAGCCCGCGCGGAGCTTCGCCTCGGCCTCGAGCCGGCCGTTCCGGGCGGCGTCGCCGAGCTGGGCGAGGAGGTCATCGCCACGGAGCGGCCGGGGCGCGAGGAGCGCGGCGAGGAGGAGCGCGACGGGAGCGGCGTGGGCGCGGGAAACGAGCACGGGACCTCCGGGGGGATCGTGATGTCGGGACGGCCGCGGAGCGGCGCGGGCTATCCTCGGGGAATGATGCGCCCCGAGACGCCCGCCGCGCTCCGCCTCCTCGCCCTCCACGCGTTCCCCCTCGACGGCCGGCTCTGGGGCCTCGTCTCGGCCGCGGCCGCGTCGGGCCAGCTCGGCGACGGCGTCGCCGTCACGGCGCCCGACTTCCGCGGGCGAGGGAAGTCCGGCCTGCCGGCGGAGAAAGTCCACGGGATGCCGCTCCTCGCGAAGGATGCGGCGGAGCTGCTCCGGCCCGACGAGCCGTTCGTCGTCATGGGGATGTCGATGGGGGGGTACGTCGCGCTCGAGCTCCTGGCCCGCCTCGGACCGGAGCTGCGGCCGCGCCTCCGCGGCCTCGTCCTCTGCGACTCGCGCGCGAACGCGGACGACGAGGCGGGGAAGGCGAAGCGGACGGCGACGGCGGACGCGATCGAGAGGGACGGGATGGAGCCCCTCCTCGCGGCGATGCTCCCGCAGTTCCTCGCCCCCTCCTCGCGCGGCGGCGCGCTCGAGCAGCTGATCCGGACGATGTTCCTCGCGACGCCGCCGGCGGCGGCCGCCGCCGACCAGCGCGGCATGGCGGAGCGCGCCGACCGCTTCGACGTCCTCGGCGCGCTCGCCGTCCCGTTCCTCGCGGCGGTCGGCGAGGACGACCCGCTCACGCCGCCGTCCGCCTCCGAGGCGATGGTCGAGGCGGCGGGGAACAGCCCCTACGTCGAGCTCCTGACGCTCCCCGGGGCCCACATGGCTCCGCTCGAGCACCCCGAGGAGTTCCTCCCGAAGCTCCGGGCGTTCCTGGACCGCTGCCGGCCGTAAACCCGCCCCGCCCCCCCACCCACCCCCCTTCGCGGTGCCCGCGTCCGCGGCGCGGGAGCTGCCAATGAAGCGGGCGCGGGGTCGACTCCAGCCTAGCGCGCTGGGGTTTCTTCGGGAGATCCGGGGATGAAGGCGCCGTCGTCGCTCCCCTCTCCCGGCGCCGCGCCGTCCATGACGACCGCGTAGGCGCTGAAGAAGGTCGGGTAGGCCGGGACGATCCGGGCCCAGGCGCGCGAGACGGGCGGGTCGAGTTCCTGCAGGACGTCGTCGAGCTGAAGCCGCGCGCCGCGCTCGATGGTCACGTCGCGCGACCCGGCGAGACGGCCGGTCTCTCCGTCGTGGACCTCGAGCCGGAAGCGATGGGGGCCGCCGAAACCATATCCGTTCGCGATCGCGAGGTTGGTCCGCGTGGCGCTGTCCCGCCGCAGGTCCGGCAAGACCACCGAGGCGGCTTCCGTGGCGGCAGGCGGCTCGAAGACGCCAAAGCGCGCGCTCCCGCGCGTCGTCGTGACACGAACGCCGCCGAGGACGCCGGTGACGGCGAGCGAGCCGACGAACGGGACGCCCGCAGGAAGCGCACCGACCGGATCCCGACGCCTCATCTCGGCGAAGAGGTCGCCGACGACGAACACCTCCCCCGGGGCGAGATCCTGCGCAAAGGTTCCCAGCCCCGCGAGGCCGAACGTCGCTCGGGCGGAACTTTCGCCGGGATTCGTGAGCACCAGCTCGGTCGCGAAGCGCTCGCTCTGAACGGCGGCCGGGAACTCGAAGCGCCAGGGTTCCGGAAGATCCTCCGGGACGGCGGCCACGATCGAGGCGTCACCGGTGACGGCGTCGTTCACGGTGGCCCAGGCGACGTAGGGCGCGTTCCCCGCGACGCGCCGGATCCGGGCCCACGCGACGCGGCAGGGGAGTCGTGAGGCGAGCAGGACGCGGTTGAGCTGGAAGAAGGCGCCGGGCGGCAGCTCCACGTCGGGGAGTTCTGCAAGACCCGGTGCGGCAGGGTCGCCGGAAGCGACGGTCACGCGAAGCGTGACCGGCCCGTCTTCCGCCGCGCCGGCGTTGGCGAGCGCGAGGTTCGTCCGGTCGCGCTCCGCCTCCGTCAGCCACGGGACGATCGCGTTCCCGCGAAGGGCTTCCGTTCTCGTCAGGGCCGGAGTGGACGTGCCCCCTCCCGCGCTCGACTTCGTGAGGACCGACGCGCGAACGGCGTGGAGGGCCGAAGCGCCGGCGACCCCGATTCGGAGGGTGCCGATCGAGGGTCCCGTCTCCGCGATCGGAAGCCCGGCGGCGCGCAGCCAGCCGAGTGCGCTCGGCGCGTGAAGCTGAGCGCCCGGCTCGAGGTCGGCGGTGACGGTCCCGCTCCCGCCGCCTCCGGTGGCGACGTAGCCGAGGGTGAGCCGGACGCGTGTCGTCCCCGAGTTCGTCACGAGCAGGTCCGATTCGAAGCGGACGCCCCCGACACCCGACGTCGAGACAAGGACGGGAACGAAGAGGACGTCGTCGTACGCCGTTCGCGGAGGGGACAGGACGACCGGGCCGCGCGACGCGCTCGCGGCGATCTCCTTCGTCCCGTCTCCGTCCCAGTCGA
>JAKLER010000200.1 GCA_022711615.1 Acidobacteriota bacterium | reverse complement strand
GGCCGCGTAGGAGTAGGTGACGTGGCTCACCGGGTTCGGCTTGTCGGAGGCGAAGGGGTCGGTGACGCCCGAGAACTCGGCGTGGTACTCCTTCCCCTCGAGCGCCTCGAGGGTCGACCCGTCGAGGTCGGCTTTCAGCGCGCGGGCCGCCCGGCAGGCCGCCTCGCCCGTGAAGAGCGTCTGTCGGGAGGCGGTCGTCGTCCCGCTGTTCGGGGAGGTCGAGGTGTCGGGCGTCGCGACGACGACGCGCTCCCAGTCGAGCCCGGTGATCTCGGCGACGAACTGCATCAGGACGGAGGCGAGCCCCTGCCCCATGCAGGCCGCGCTCGTGTAAATCACGGCCTTCCCGCTTTCCACCTTCAGCCTCACGCGGCCGATGTCGGGGAGGCCGACGCCGATCCCGGCGTTCTTGAGCGCGACGGCGATCCCCGCGTCGGGCCTCGTCTCGCAGAGCTCCTTCACGGCGAGGAGGCACTCCTTCAGGGCCGTCCCGTCGTCGCAGACCTGGCCGTTCGGGAGGACGTCGCCCGGCTCGACGGCGTTCCTCCAGCGGATCTCCCACGGGCTGACGCCGACCTCCTTCGCGAGGAGGTTCAGGCACGACTCGATCGCGAAGCACGACTGCGTGACGCCGAAGCCGCGGAAGGCGCCGCCGGGCGGGTTGTTCGTGTAGACGCCCGTGCCGACCATCTCGACGTTCGGGATCTTGTACGGCCCCGCGCCGTGCGTGCACGCCCTCTGGAGGACCGGCCCACCGAGCGAGGCGTAGGCGCCGGTGTCCTCGAGGAGGTTCGCCTTCACGGCGGTCACGCGCCCCTCGGCGTCGGCCGCGACGACGTACTCCATCTCCATCGCGTGCCGCTTCGGGTGGACGCGGATCGACTCCTGGCGGTCGAGCGTCACCTTCACGGGCGCCCCCGTCTTCCAGGCGAGGAGCGCGGCGTGGTGCTGGACGATGAGGTCCTCCTTGCCGCCGAACCCGCCGCCGACGTAGGCGCTGATCACCTTCACGCTCTCGGGCGGGACGCCGAGGACTCCCACGATCCCCTTGTGGTCGTCGTAGATGCTCTGCGTCCCGGTGTAGACGGTCATCGTGCCGTCGCCGTTCGGGATCGCGAGGGCGCTCTCGGGCTCCATGAAGGCGTGCTCCGTCTCCGGCGTCCGGAAGGTCTTCCGGATGACGTGCGCCGCCTCGGCGATCGCCCTGTCTGGGTCGCCGCGCTTGAGCACCGTCTTCGCGAGGAGGTTCCCCTTCGGGTGGAGCTTCGGCGCGTCGTCGTCGAGGGCCCTCCGGGCGTCGACGAGGGGCGGGAGGACCTCGTGGTCGAGTCGGATCCGCTTCGCCGCCTCCTTCGCGATCTCGCGGGTCTCGGCGGCGACGAGCGCGATCGCGTCGCCGACGTACCGCGTCTCCTCGCCGACGGCGATCATGGCGGGCCAGTCGTGGATGATGTGCCCCTGGAGTCGCTCGCCCGGGACGTCGGCCGCGGTCATCACGGCCACGACCCCCGGCATCGCGAGCGCCTCGCTCGCGTCGACGCCGAGGACCTTCACCCGCGCCTTCGGCGCGCGGAGGACGGCCCCGTGGAGCATCCCCGGGACCTTCATGTCGTCGACGTAGACCGCCCCGCCGAGGACCTTCTCGCGCGCGTCGGCCCGGAGGATCTTCGCGCCGACCGAGAGCGGGACGTCGTGCTCGCCCGGGACCGCCTCCCCCTCGCGGAGGAGGCGCGCGGCCTCCTGGATCCCCTTCTCGATCTTCACGTAGCCGGTGCAGCGGCACATGCTGAACTGGAGCGCCTTCGCGACCTCCTCGGTCGCCGGCTCGGGGTTGGCGTCGACGAGCCCCTTGGCCGTCATCACCATCCCCGGCATGCAGAAGCCGCACTGGACGGCGCCCGCGTTCGCGAAGGCCCAGGCGTAGACGTCCTTCTCGCGCTCGGAGAGCCCCTCGACGGTGACGACGCTCTTCCCGGCGACCTTCGCCGTCGTCGTGAGGCACGAGCGGACCGGCTTGCCGTCGACGAGGACCATGCAGGCCCCGCACGACCCCTCGGAGCAGCCGTTCTTCACCGACGTGAGGTCGAGCTCCTCCCGGAGGAACGTCAGGAGCTTTACGTCCTTCGGGGTCGCGACCTCCTTCCCGTTCACCCGGAAGGCGTGGAGTGCCGGCTCGATCGGGGCCGCGTCCTTCGGCCGTTCCAGCTGCGTCGTCGACATGGGGCACCTCCCGTGGCGAATCCAGTCTAGAGCCTCGCGGCCCGCTTCGGAGCGGCCCTCAGCGGGCCACCGTGAGGATCGTCCCGACCTCCTCGGGGGTCCGCCCGACGACGGCCTGGTAGTTGCCGCGGTCCGTCGCCCCTTCCGTCACCATGAGGAGGACGGTCTTGTCCGGGCCGAGGAGGCCCGCCTCGCGGAAGGCGGCGGTCGCACCGTCCTCGGCGAGCGCCGCGAGCGCGCCGAGCGCAGCCGCGCCGGTCTCTCCCGCGACGACGCCGGCGCCGGCGAGGCCCCGCATCGCCTCGCGCGCCCGCTCGTCGCCGATCGAGACCATCCACTCGACGCCCGTCGAGACGCGCGGCCAGGCCACGGGCGACGGAAGGCCGCAGTTGAGGCCGACCATGATCGAGCGGTGCGGTCCGGGGACGGCCGTCATCTCGCCCGCCCCCGCCGAGGCCTGGATGCAGTTGGCGTCCGCCGGCTCGACGCCGACGAGCGCCCCGTTCCACGGACGGCTCCGGTAGTAGCTGACGGCGGCCGACATGAAGGCGCCGACGCCCATCGGGACGATCACGACGTCGGGCGCGCCGACGCCCGCGGCCGCGAGCGCCTGCTCGATCTCCATGAAGATCGTCGTGTAGCCGTCGACGACCCGGCGGGGCGTCACGTCGTAGCCCGGCCAGGAGGTGTCGGAGATGACGAGACAGCTCTCGCCCGCCTCCTCGGCGGAGCGGGCGACCGCGGCGTCGTAGTCGCCGTCGACGACGGTCACCTCCGCCCCCTCGTTCTGGATCGCGTGGATGCGGGCCGGGACGGTCCCTTTCGGGACGAAGATCCGGCAGGAGAAGCCGAGGAGCCGCGCCATGAAGGCGACGGCCCGTCCGTGGTTGCCGTCGGTCGCCGCCGCGAAGGAGAAGGGGCGCAGGTAGGCGATCCGGCGCGAGAGGTCGTTGATGTTCGCCCACGGCTCCGGCTCGAAGCCGAGGTGGTCGCAGAGCGCCCGGTACGACGCCCACGAGGCTCCGAGGATCTTGAAGCTGGGGAGCCCCAGGCGCTGCGTCTCGGCCTTCACGAGGACGCGCTTCACGGCGTACTTCGCCGCGAGCTCGGGACAGTCGTAGAGCGTCGTCGCCCGGTAGGCCGGCATCCGCCGGTGGAACGTCCAGACCGACGGGTCGGGCGCGGGCCAGCGGGTCTCGGGCCGGGCGAAGGGGTTCCTGAGCAGCGTCGCTTCCGCGAAGACGGGCGTGGCGTTCATGGGGGCCTCCTGGGCTGACGGTCAGGGGACGACGTGGGTCCCGGTCTTCCCGGCGAGGGCGAGGCCGAGGTGCTCGGGGTCGGTGATGATCGCCTCCTTCCCGCCCCCCTCGAGGAACTCGATGACGGCCTGGATCTTCGGGAGCATGGAGCCCGGCTTGAAGTGCCCTTCGGCACAGTACTGCTTCGCTTCGGCGACCGTCATCCGGTCGAGGTCCTTCTGCTCCGGCTTGCCGTAGTCGAGGCAGACCTTCTCCACAGCCGTCGAGATGACGAAGAGGTCGGCGCCGAGCTCTCGTGCGAGGAGGCTCGAGGCGAAGTCCTTGTCGATGACGGCGGCGGCTCCCCTCAGCTCGCCCTTTTCGTCGGGGACGACGGCGATCCCGCCGCCGCCGGCCGCCACGACGACGAACCCGGCGTCGAGGAGGCTCTTGACGGCGTTCATCTCGAGGATCGCCTTCGGCCTCGGCGAGGCGACGACGCGGCGCCAGCCACGGCCGGCGTCCTCGACGACGTCCCAGCCGTCCTTCTCCCGGTGGTGCTCCGCCTGCTCCTTCGTCAGGAACGAGCCGATCGGCTTGTTCGGCTTCGCGAAGGCGGGGTCGGACCGGTCGACGAGGCACTGGGTCACGACCGTCGCCGTCCCGGTCTCCACGCCGAGTCGCCGGAGCTCGTTCCCGAGGGCGAGCTGGATGTGGTAGCCGAGCGCGCCCTGCGTGTCCGCGACGCACGAGTCGAGCGGCACCATGTGGAGCTCGTGCGAGGCGAGCTCGGACCGCCGGAGGATGAAGCCGACCTGCGGACCGTTGCCGTGCGTGATGACGAGGCGCAGGTCGCCGCCGGCCACGAGCGGCGCGATGTGCGCGCACGTCTCCGCCGCGGCCTGGTACTGGTCGGGCACCGTCTGGTGCTCCTTGTCGGTGATGAGGGAGTTGCCTCCGATGGCGATGACGGCCGTACGGGTCAAGGGAGCCTCCTGTCGGCGCAGCGGACCGCCGCGCGCGTCGTGGTGGGGTGGAGGAGGAGCGGTCTCAGAACCGCTCCCAGAGGGCTGTGGCGAGGCGGCGGCTCTCCGCCGCGAGGGCCTCCTCGTCGAGGCCGATCTCGAGCCTGCGGCCGTGCATCAGGACCCGCCCGCCGCAGATCGTCGTGTCGACGGCGGCCTGCGAGACGCCGAAGACGAGGTGGCCGAGAACGGTGTCGTCGTGGAGCGGCGTCGGCGGGAGGTAGTCGACGAGGATCACGTCGGCCGCGGCGCCCTCGGAGAGCGTCCCCACGGGGAATCCCCAGAGGGCCGAGGCGATCTCGGGGTTCCTCGCGAAGAGCGCCCCGGTCAGCTCCAGGAAGCCGCAGCTCGGGTTCTCCTGCCTGAGGTGCTGCGCCCAGAGGCCGACGCGGAGCTCCTCGAGCATCCCGACGGTCATCGCGTCGGTCCCGAGGCCGACGGGCACGCCCCGGCGGACGAGCCCGACGACGTCGGCGATGCCGACGGCGTTGTTGAGGTTCGACTGGGGGTTCGTGACGACCCAGGCGCCGCTCGCGGCGAGGAGGTCCTTGTCCGCGTCGTCGCAGTGGACGGCGTGGGCCGCGATGCTCCCCGTCCCGAGGATCCCGAGGTCAATCAGCCGCCGCGCGGACGACTTGCCGTACCGCTCCCGGTTCGCGGCGACGTCGGAGGCCGCCTCGGCGACGTGGACGTGGAACCCGACGCCGAGGTCGCGCCCCATCCGGGCGGCCTTCCCGAGCGTCGCGTCGGAGAGCGTGAAGGCGGCGTGGAGGCCGAAGAGGGCGCGGAGCTGCGGGTCGTTCGCCGAGGCGCACTCGCGCGCGAACGCGGCGTTCTCCTCGAGCCCCTCTTCGGCGACCTTCTCCCCGTCCCGGTCCGACACCTCGTAGCAGAGGCAGGAGCGGAGCCCCGTCTCCTTCACCGCCTTCGCGATCCTCCCGAGGGAGCCGGTCACCGCGCCCGGGCTCGCGTGGTGGTCGACGAGGGTCGTCGTCCCCTTCCGGATGGCGTCCACCAGGATCACCTTCGCGCTCACCTCGACGTCGTCGAGGGAGAGCTTCCGGTCGAGGCGCCACCAGAGGTTCTCGAGGACCTGCTGGAAGTCGGCGCTCGGCGCGGCCTTCCCGAGGCCGCGCACGAGCGTCGAGTAGAAGTGCATGTGGGCGTTGACGAGGCCGGGGAGGACGAGCTTCCCGCGGGCGTCGATCTCGCGGTCCCACGGGCCGGGGATCTCCCCGGCGGGCGCGATGCGCGCGATGCGACTCCCCTCGAGGAGGAGGGCCTTCCCCTCGAGGACCCGGCAGGGGCTCCCGAAGGTGACGAGCGTGCCGTTCCGGATCAGGAGCCGCATCACGTCCTCCGTCTTTCCGCCGGTCCCCGGCGTCAGCCGAGGCCGACCTCGGCGTTGAACTCCTCGATGAGCCGGTCGAAGTGGACGACCTCCTCCTCGAAGAGCTCGCGCCAGTACTCCGGGTTCCACTGCGCCTGGATCTCCTCGTAGGTCTTCCCCTGCTGCTCGACCCAGGTGTAGTACTTCAGGTTGTGGATCGCCTTGCGGTCCTGGTAGGTCAGCTCCTTGAAGTTGTCCGTCGCCTGCCGCTCGAGGCTCCCCGTGAGCGTTCGGGCCGCGTCGATCGCCGTGAACGCCCCGCGCTCCGCCGTCAGCTCCGCGAGGCGCGAGAGGTACATCTCGGCGCTGTCGGTGAAGACGGTGAAGACGACGTCGTTCTCGTCGAGCTCCCAGTACTTCGCGGCCTTGATCGAGGCCAGGATGTTGCAGATGCACGAGATCCCGAGGAGGTCGAGCTTCCCGACCGTGTCGGCGGGCGCCCCGGCCGCCACGAGGAGCTCCCGGCCCGCCGGCTCGTTGAAGAGCCGGAGGAGGCGCATGCAGTCCTCGTCGTCGATCGCGGCGACGGCGTCGGTGTTCCTCACGTTGTGGACCCACGGCACGTGCTTGTCGCCGATCCCCTCGATCCGGTGGTCGCCGAACCCGTTCTTCAGGAGGGTCGGGCACTGGAGCGCCTCGGTCGCGACGGTCTTCAGGCCGGGGAACCTCGTCTTCAGGTAGTCCCCCGCGGCGATCGTCCCGGCGCTGCCCGTGGCGCTGACCCAGGCCGAGAGGCGCGCCTTCGGCCCGCGGACCGCCTGGAAGGCCTCTTCCACGGCGGGCCCGGTCACGTTGTAGTGCCAGATCGGGTTCCCCATCTCGTCGAACTGGTTGAAGACGACGTGCACCGGGTCCTTCTTCAGCTCCCAGCACTTGTCGTAGATCTCCTTCACGTTGCTCTCGCAGCCCGGCGTCGCGATGACTTCCGAACCGATCTGCCGGAGCCAGGTGAAGCGCTCCTGGGACATGTTCTCGGGGAGGATCGCGACGGCCGTGCAGCCGAGCACCGCCGAGTCGAACGCTCCCCCGCGGCAGTAGTTTCCGGTCGACGGCCAGACGGCCTTGTGCTTCTCAGGGTCGAACTCGCCGCTGACGAGACGGGGAACGAGGCAGGCGAAGGCGGCGCCGACCTTGTGGGCCCCCGTCGGGAAGTACTTCCCGACGAGGCCGACGACGCGGGCCTTGATTCCGGTGATCTCCCGGGGGATCTCGAGGTAGTTCGTCCCGCCGAAGAGACCCGTCTCGTGGTCGTTCTTCCAGGTGATCCGGAAGAGGTTCGCGGGGTTCACGTCCCAGAGGCCGACGCCCTTCAGCTTCGCCGACGCCGAGGCAGGGAGGAGCCGCGGGTCCCGCATCTGCTTGAAGGTGGGAACGACGATTCCACGTTCCCGGCAGCGCTTCGCCGTCCGGTGACGGACCTCGCGGTCGATGGTCCCGATGGTTCGCGAGATGCGCGACATGGCAGAGCCCTTCAGATGCTCAGCTTCCGGCCGCGGTCGACGATCTCGGCGAGCTTCCCGGACGGATCGGCGATCCGCTCGAGGAACATCAGGGCGCTGATGACGAACGGCTTGTAGGCCGCTTCCTGGTAGGTCGGGATGCGGTACTGCTCGAAGACCTCGGCGCTCACCTCGCCCGCCTTGCAGCTGACGTCGGTGATGTCCGCGGGGAGGCAGTGCATGTAGAGGGCCTTCCCGCCCTTCGTGAGGTTCATCTTCGCCCGGTCGCACTCCCAGCTCGTGAACTTCGCGTTGTTCGCCAGGCATTCCTTCTCGAGACCCTTGAGGCCCTCCTTGTCGGACTTCTTCAGGAGCTCGGTGCGGCGGCCCATCACCTCGAACGGCGCGCAGGACTTCGGGTAGACGATGTCGGCGTCCTTGAAAGCCGATTCCATGCTGTTCACGACCTCGAACGAGCCCCCCGTCGCCGCCGCGTTCTTCTTCGCGACGTCGATCACGTCGGGGATCAGGCCGTACCCTTCGGGGTAGGCGAGGCTCACGTTCATCCCGAAGCGGGTCATCAGGCCGATGATTCCCTGCGGGACGGAGAGCGGCTTGCCGTAGCTCGGGCTGTAGGCCCACGTCATCGCGAGCTTCTTCCCCTTCAGCTTGTCGAGTCCGCCGAAGTGCGTCTTCAGCCAGGCGAGGTCGGCGAGCGACTGCGTCGGGTGGTCGATGTCGCACTGGAGATTCACGATGCTCGGGCGG
>JAKLER010000020.1 GCA_022711615.1 Acidobacteriota bacterium | reverse complement strand
GCTGATCCGGCGCGGCGTGCGGCTCGTCCTCCTCGGCTCGGGAGAGCCGGCGCTCGAAGGCTCGATGAGGATGCTCGAGGCGCACCACCCGGGCCGGTTCAAGGGCTTCGTCGGGTACGACGACGCCTTCTCGCACAAGATCCAGGCCGGGAGCGACGCGCTCGTCATGCCGTCGCGCTACGAGCCGTGCGGCCTGACGCAGATGTACGCCCTCGCCTACGGCACCGTGCCGATCGTGAGGAGGACCGGCGGGCTCGCCGACTCCGTGATCGGCCTTCACGGCGAGAACCTCGAGTGGGCGACCGGCTTCCACTTCGACGACCCTTCCCCGCATGCCGTCGCCGCCGAGGTGCTCCACGCGCAGAGCGTCTTCTTCCGTCGTGAGGCGTGGTCGCGGCTCGTTCAGAACGGTATGAAGGCCGACTTCTCCTGGGGCCGATCCGCGAACGACTACGAGCTCGTCTACCGGCGGGCCCGGGAGGTCCGCGGGCTCCCCTGGTAGCGGGCCCGGCTAGAGCTGCTCGTCCCGGACCCCGAGGCCCGCGACGAGCTTCGCGAGAGCGGCGTGGACGCCGGGTCCGGCGGCGAGGAGGTTTCCCCGCTCGCGCCATGCGTCCCTGCCGTCGAAGTCGGTGACGACGCCGCCGGCCTCCCTCACGAGGACGGCGCCCGCCGCGGAATCCCACGGCGAGAGCCCCAGCTCGAAGAAGCCGTCGAAGATCCCGCAGGAGACGTACGCGAGGTCGAGGGCCGCGCTCCCGGCCCGGCGGATCGACTGCGCCTCGAGGAAGACCGCCTTGAAGACGCGGAGGTACGTGTCGATACGCGCCTGGACGCGGAACGGGAAGCCGGTCGCGAGCGCCGCCCCCGCGAGCCCGCTCCGCTCCGTCACCCGGACGCGGCGGCCGTTGCGGTAGGCGCCCGCCCCCTTCTCCGCGACGAAGAGGTCGTTCTTCACCGGGTCCCAGACGACACCGAGGACGAGCTCGCCGCCGGCCCCTCCCGCCGTGCGGCCGATCGAGACCGCCCAGTGGGGGAAGCCGCGGACGAAGTTCGCCGTGCCGTCGAGAGGGTCGACGATCCACGCCGGAGCGTCGCCGTCCCGCCCCTTCACGCCGCCTTCCTCGCCGACGAAGAGGTCCCCGGGGAAGGCGCCGAGGAGGAGCTCCTTCACGAGCGCCTCGCTCTCCCTGTCGGCGCGCGAGACGACGTCGTTCCGCCCCTTCTCCTCGATCTCCGACGGCTCGAGCGAGCCGAAGAATCCGAGGAGGAGGTCGCCGGCGCGGCGGGCGGCCTCGACGGCCGTGTCCAGGGCGCGGGAGCCCTCCATCAGTGCCGGAGGACGATGCTGTCGAGGATCATCAGGAAGGCGCTCTGCTGCTGCGCCTCGGTCTTGTTGATGACCGCGAGGCAGGCCCCCTGGGGGAAGAGGAGGTGCAGCTCGTCGGCGTCGTGCCCGGAGACGATGACGATCTTCTTCTCGCTGACGCCCCGCTCCTTCGCGAAGCGCGCGACGGAGCGCCCGTCCAGGACCGGCATCTCGAGGTCGACGAGGAGGAGGTCGACGCCGGGGCCCAGCTTCTCGAGCGCGGCGACCGGGTCCTGGTAGGCCTCGAAGACGACGCGGTCGCCGTAGCGCTCCGCGAAGATCGCGCGCCAGGAGGCCGCGTACGCGGGCGAGTCGTCGACGAGGACGACGCGCTTCGGCGGGGCGGGGGGGGCGGACGACGGCATGGCGGGGGGCTCCGGGAGGGGTGCGCGAACCGGCCGGCGTCAGCCGGCGGCCGGCGCCGCACCGGCCCGGTAGACCTCGCGCCCTCCGACGAACGTCCTCTCGATGCGGCCCCGGAGCGTCTTCCCGGCCCAGGGCGAGTTCGCGGAGAGCGAGCGGAAGGCCGAGAACGTCGTCGTCCGTGTCGTGGAGAAGAGGACGACGTCGGCCGGGGCCCCGTCCGCGAGCGTCCCGTACGGCAGGCCGAAGAGGCGCGCCGGGGCGATCGACATCGCCTCGACGAGGCGGGAGAGCGAGAGGAGCCGCGGGGCGACGAGGCCGTCGAGGAGGACGGGGAGCGCCGTCTCGAGGCCGGTGACCCCGAACGGCGCCGCGGCGAACTCCATCGCCTTCTCGTCCGCGTGGTGAGGGGCGTGGTCCGTCGCGACGCAGTCGATCGTCCCGTCGGCGAGCGCCGAGACGAGAGCCTGGCGGTCCGCCTCCTCGCGCAGCGGCGGGTTCATCTTGAACCGGGTGTCGTAGCCGGAGCGGGCGAGGTCCTCGTCCGTCAGCGTCAGGTGGTGCGGCGTCACCTCGCAGCTGACCGGGGCGTGCGCCGCGCGGGCGCGCCGGATCGCGGCGAGGCTGTCGCGCACGGAGACGTGAGCGACGTGGAGCCGCGCCTTCGTCAGCGCGGCCAGCTCGACGTCGCGGGCCACCATCGTCGACTCGGCGACGGCGGGCCAGCCGGGGAGGCCGAGGCGCGTCGACGCCCACCCCTCGTGCATCTGGCCGCCCCCGACGAGGTTCGGGTCCTCCTCGTGGACGACGACCGGAAGGTCGAACATCGAGGCGTACTCGAGGGCGCGCCGCATCAGGTCGGCGTTGACGACGGGCTTCCCGTCGTCGGAGATCGCGACGATCCCCTCCGCCTTCATGAGGCCGATCTCGGCGAGCGTGACGCCCTTCTGGCCCTTCGAGACGGCGCCGATCGGGAGGACGCGGACGTGTGCGGTCTCGCGGATCCGCTTCTGGACGAACGACGCCGTCGGGGCGTCGTCGATCACGGGGTCCGTGTTCGGCATGCAGCAGACGGTCGTGAAGCCGCCCGCCGCGGCCGCCGCGGAGCCGGACGCGATCGTCTCCTTCCACTCGAGCCCGGGCTCGCGGAAATGGACGTGGAGGTCGACGAAGCCGGGGGCGACGACGAGGCCCGAAGCGTCGACCGTCTCGGCGCCGCGAGGAGGCGCGATCCGCTCGTCCACGCGCGCGACGACGCCCCCCTCGAGGAGGACGTCGAGCGTGGCATCGAGGCCGCGCGACGGGTCGAGGACCCGTCCGCCGGTGATCAGGACGGGGGCGTCACTCATCGCCGCTCACTCCGATCAGGAGGTGTCGAGCGCGTGAATCGCGCGAGCGAGGAGTGAGCGGCCGCCTTCGGCTTCCTATTCATCGCCGCTCACTCCGATCAGGAGGTAGAGCACCGCCATCCTCACCGCCACGCCCGCCTCGACCTGGTCGAGGATGACGGAGCCGGGACCGTCGGCCACGGCGGAGTCGATCTCGACGCCGCGGTTCATCGGGCCGGGGTGCATGACGATCGCGTCCTTGCGCGCGAGCTTCCTCCGCTCGGGCGTCAGGCCGAAGAGCTCGAAGTACTCGCGGTCCGACGGGAAGCCGAGCCCGCCGCCCCGCTCCTTCTGGACGCGGAGCATCATCACGACGTCGGCGCCGTCGACGGCTTCCTCGATCCGGGTCGTCACGCGCGCCCCCGTCCGCTCGATCTCGGGCGGCAGGAGCGTGCGCGGTCCCGCGAGCGTCACCTCGGCCCCCATCTTCGGGAGGAGCGCGAGGTTCGAGCGGGCGACGCGGCTGAAGCGGACGTCGCCGCAGATCGCGACGCGCAGGCCGTCGAGCTTCCCCTTCGCTTTCCGGATCGTGAAGGCGTCGAGGAGCGCCTGCGTCGGGTGCGCATGCGTGCCGTCGCCCGCGTTGATGACCGCGCACTTCAGGCTCCGCGCGAGGAAGTGGGGCGCCCCGGAGGCCTGGTGGCGGATGACGATGGCGTCGGGCGCCATCGCCTCGAGGTTCCGGCAGGTGTCGAGGAGGGTCTCCCCCTTCGAGGCCGACGACGTCGCGGCGGCGAAGGAGATCGAGTCGGCCGTGAGGCGTCGCTCGGCGATCTCGAAGGAGAACCGGGTCCGCGTCGAGTTCTCGTAGAAGAGGTTCGCGACGAGGCGGCCGCGAAGGGTCGGGACCTTCTTGATCGTCCGCTTGTTGATCTCCGCCATCGACTCGGCCGTGTCCAGGATCATCTGGATCTCGGCCTTCGAGAGCGATTCGATGTCGAGGAGATCCTTCTTCGTGAAGGAGGCGGGGTCGGCCGGGGTCTCGGGTTTCCTGTTCACCGCTTCCCGCGGGCGCGCCCCTTCGGGGCGGCCTTCCGGGCGGGCTTCGCCGCCGCCGCGACGGCTTTCTTCACCGGCGTCTTCCTCGCCCCCTTCGGCGCCGCCTTGCCCTTGCGCGCCGCCGCGGGCTCCGTGTGGCGGTCAAGCAGCCAGACGTCGTCCTCGCCGTCGGTCTCCTTGAACGTGACCGAGACGACTTCGGTGGCGGAGGTGGAGATCTTCTTGCCGACGAGCTGCGCCTCGATCGGGAGCTCCCGCCGGCCGCGGTCGACGAGGACCGCGAGGAGGATCCGGCGCGGGCGGCCGAAGTCGAGGATCGCGTCGATCGCGGCCCGGACCGTCCGCCCCGTGTAGAGGACGTCGTCGCAGAGGACGATCGTCTTCGTCTCCACCGGGAAGAGGATCTCCGTCCGCTTCAGGACCGGCGACGAGGCCACGGTCGTCAGGTCGTCGCGGTAGAGCGTGATGTCGAGGAGGCCCACGGGGACGCGGACCCCCTCGGCCTTCTCGATCTCGAGCGCGAGCCGCCGCGCGAGCGGCACGCCGCGGGTCCGGATGCCGACGAGGGCGAACCCGTCGACGCCGCCCGCGGCCTCGACGACCTCCCGGGCCATGCGGGCGACAGCGCGCGCCATCGCCGCGGGATCCATCAGCCGGAGCTTGCGGTAGGTGCCGTTCGCTTCGCCCATCGCTCGAACCGGCGGGACAGTACACGGGCCGAGCCGCCCCGTCAACGAATGCCGGGGTTCCTTCGTCACGGCGCTCCGGTCCGGACGGCGCGGGAGGCGACAATCCCGCCCGTGAACGTCTCGGACTTCGATTTCGATCTCCCCCCGGAGGCGATCGCCCAGCGTCCCGCCCCGCGCGGCACGTCGCGACTCATGACCCTCGACCGCACCACGGGCGCGACGGGGCACCGGAACGTCGCGGACCTGCCGGGCCTCCTCCTCCCCGGCGACCTCCTCGTCGTGAACGACACGCGCGTCGTCCCGGCCCGCCTCTTCGGCCTCGACGAGACGGGGCGCCGGACGGAGTTCCTCCTCGTCGAGAGGACCGGGGACTCCTCCGCGTGGGACTGCCTCGCGAAGCCGGGACGGCGCGCGAAGCCGGGCCGGCGCTTCGACTTCGGCGCCGGCCTCGTCGGGACCGTCGTCTCGAAGGAGGAGTCGGGCCACTACCGCGTCGCCTTCTCCGGGACGCCGCTCGCCGAGGCGCTCCCGCTCGTGGGGACGACGCCGCTCCCCCCCTACATCCACCGCGAGGGAGGGATGGCGGACGCGCGCGACGCCGTCGAGTACCAGACCGTCTACGCGCGCGAGCCCGGCGCGATCGCCGCCCCGACGGCCGGGCTCCACCTGACGCCCTCGCTCCTCGACGCGCTCCGCGCCCGCGGCATCGAGGTCGTCTCCGTGACGCTGCACGTCGGGATCGGCACGTTCAAGCCGGTGAAGGTCGAGCGGGTCGAGGAGCACCGGATGGACCCGGAACGCGGCGTCATCCCGGAGGAGACCTCCGTCTCAATCCGGCGCGCGAAGGAAGAGGGGCGCCGCGTCGTCGCCGTCGGGACGACGAGCGTGAGGACGCTCGAGGCCGCGGCGCGGGAGCACGGCGGGGTCGTCGCCCCCGGACCGTTCGAGACGCGCCTCTTCCTCGTTCCGGGCGCGGAGTTCCGAATCGTCGACGCGCTCCTGACGAACTTCCACCTCCCCCGCTCGACGCTCCTCATGCTCGTCAGCGCCTTCGCCGGACGGGAGCGGGTCCTCGCCGCGTACCGGGAGGCGGTGCGCTCGGGCTACCGGTTCTTCTCGTACGGCGACGCGATGCTCGTCGGGTGAGAGTGGATCGGGGAGGCTCGCGGCGCGTCAGCGCGGCGAGAAGGCGGCGCGGACTGCGGCTTCTTCCGCCGACGTCATCCGGGGGGCGCCCTTCCGGAGCAACCCGACGAAGTGGTCGACCTCCTCCTCCTTCGAAGGGAAGCCGACGTTCGTCCCGGGGCCGGCGAGGTTCGACGTCGCGATCGGCTTCCGCGTCCGCGCGTCGAGGACGGCCGTGAAGGGAAGCCCGGCGTCGCTCCCCGCGACCGACTCGAGGAACGTCTCCGCGCCGGCGTTCTCCGTCTCCTTCCGCTCGCCGCGCTCGAAGACGGTCAGCTCGGCCCGGACGAAGTGCCGGCCGACGACCTCCGCGATTCCCGGCGCGGCGAGCACCGCTTCGAGCTTCCGGCACCAGCCGCACCACGAGGCGTGGAAAAGGACGAGGACGTTCTTCTTCTCCGCTCGGGCCGCCTTCGCCGCGGCCGCGAGGACCGCTTCGGCGGGGGGAGGGGCGAGGGCCGCGCCGGCCGGGGGCGCGGCGACGGCCGCCGGCGACGCGAGACGGCTCGTGACGATGAGGGCGGCGGCGATGAGACGGCGGCGCGACATGGCCGCGAAGTGTAAGACGCGGGCGGGGCCGGCGCCCGGCCTCGAGACGGAGGGCCTACTCGCCGGCGAGGATCCGAAGCACCCGGTCGGCCTCGGCGGCCGTCGACGGCCTCCAGCCGGTGCCGAAGCCGGCCCCGAGGAGCTTTCGAAGCTCCCGGACCTCCATGCCCTCGAGGGCGGCGCGAAGCTTCTTCGCCTCCGGCGCGACGGAGCGCTTCTCGTCGTCCGCCGCATCGCGGCGGAAGGCGCGCGCGGCGTCCTCGGAATCCGCGTACTCGGTCGTCCAGTCCTCGTGAAGGTAGCCGCGGAGCGCGTCGCGCAGCGCGGGGTAGGCGCGGACGTCGACCGTCGCGGGCGCCTTCTTCGTCGTCGTCGCCGTCATCGGGAAGCCTCCGGATAGGACGTCAGGACGTAATAGATCTCGGCGTCGACGCTCCATCGGAGGATGACGACGGCCCGCGTGCACGGGACCGGCACCTTTTCTCCGCGTCGGAGCGATCTCCCGACCACCTTTCCGCGTTCGCCGGGCCAGTCGAGGACGAGGTTCGCGCGAGAGCCTTCGCGGCTCGTCCAGCGCTCGATCCGGCTCCGGTTGGCGGCGATCGCCGCAGCCACGCCCTCCTCCGCCGTCGCCCGGTCAGTCCAGGTCGAGGCCGCGGAGATCCGGCGGTCCCGCAGCAGGCGCTCGCGCAGCTCCGCGTCGCTCTTCCCGACGTGCCGCGAGAGCGTGTGCCCGCCGCGCTTCTCGTCACGGAGGAGGTCCCGCCTGCGGGCCGCGTCCGCGGGAGAGGCCGCGGCGAGGAGCGCGACGACGGCGAGGAGGAGGGGAACGAGCGGGCGAAGGCGGTGCGAGAGGCGAACGACCACGCGCGGAGGTTAGCTGAAACGACGGCGTCTCCGCTCGCCGATCGGGGATTTCGGCCGGGCACGCTCAGCGCGGCGGGCCGAGGTCGAGGGCGCGGGTGAGGATCGGAGATCCGCCGAAGCGCCCCGCGTCGAACCGGAGGAGCTCGCCGTGCACCGTGCCGCCCCACAGCGAGCCGTCGGGCAGGAGCGTCGCGGTCTGGAGGCCGGCCCCGGTCCGGCGCCCGGACCAGGCCCGGTACGTCACCGTCCGGCGTCCCGCCGCGTCGGGCAGCGGCGCCGAGAACGAGTACCTGGAAAGGCCGTCCAGCCCGACGACGACGACGTCGTCCTTGCCCGGCACGGGCACGACCCACATCGCGTCGAGGCCCGCCGCGTCGAGCGGGTGCAGGACGCCCGTGGCGAGGTCGAAGAGGTGCAGGCTCGACGGCTCGATCCCCACCGCGACCCAGATCCCGAGCCGGGGTACGGGAGCGAGGCGATAGACCGCCTTCGAAGGAACCGGGTGCTCCCTCACGCTCCAGCCGCTCTCGCGCGCGACGAGCTCGAGGAGGCTCGAGCTCCAGGTCCCCGCGAGGATCCGGCGCGCCCCGGGCAGCGGCGCGATCGCGTGGAGCGAAACCTCACGTCCGAGGAGCCCCGCGACGTCGATCGTCTCCACCGGCTCGATTCCGGGCCAGCTCCAGCGCCGCACGGTGCCGTCCGAGGAGGCTGTGACGAGCTCGGCCCCTCCCGCCCCGTCGACGACCGTGAGGTCGTTCACGAGGAAGTCGTGAGCCCGGGTCCGGAGCTTCAGCTCCGGACCGGGAAGGCTCCAGAGCGCGACGGTCTTGTCGTCGGACGACGTGGCGAGGAGCCGGCCGTCGCGCACCATCGAGGGGATGCCGTCCGTGTGGGCTCCCGATCGGCGGATCGCGAGGCTCGCCGTGTCGAGGGACCAGAGCTCACCGTCCCGGCCGCCGGCGAAGACGGACTTCCCCTCGGCGTCGTGCTCGGCCGCCCAGAGCGGCCGGCCTCCCGCCGGCACCCGAGCCGTCGGCGAGATTCCGGAATAGGAGACGACGGCGAGGCGCTGCCGACGCGGTACCAGGGCGAGAATCGCATCCGAGTCGACGCAGAGCGGCCCGCCCGGCGACGCCGTCGAGAGGATCGCCGCGCTCTCCGCGTCCTGCCGGAAGGCCGTGATCCCGTCGAGGCCGGAGGCGAGGAGCGTCGGCGCGTCGGCGATCCAGGCGAGGCCGTACGTCCACCCGCGGCGCGGCAGGAGCCGCGGGGAGGAGCGATCGCCAGGCGTGAAGACGGCCACGGAGTCGAACGGCCCGCCGACGGCGACACGTCCGAGTGCGTCGTCGACCGCCACGGCCGAGACCTTCCTCTCCGCGAACGGGGCCTCGAGGAGGCGGCCCCCCTCCGGCAGGCCGAACGCGCGAACCGTCCGCCCTCCCCCCTGGGCCAGGGCGACGAGCCGCTCGCCGACGTCGAGGACCTCTCCCTCCACGAAGGGCACGCTCGAGCGAATCCTCCTCGCCCAGCCCCCGGGCTCCCGCTCGAAGACCTCGAGCGTCTCGTCGCCGCGGACCGCGAGGAACCGCCCGGAGCGCGAGCAGCGGAGCCTGCCGGGTCGTGCAGGGGGCGCGTCCGGCGGCAGGGGACCGAGGTCCGCCTCCTCGGCCTTCGTCGGGTGCCTCGCGACGACGCGTCCCTTCCTCACCAGGAGGATCCGTCCGCCGCCGAGCGGCTCCGCGAGGGCCTCCTCCCGCTCGAGCGGCACGCGGACGGCCGCGTGCGCGCCGTCCGCGGGCAGGAGGTAGTAGGCGGTCCGCGCCGAGAGGACCACCGTTCCATCCAGTGACCCGAGGATGGCTTGCGCGTCGGGGGGGACGGCGATCTCCCGCTGAAGGGCGAGGAGCGCCTCGGCCCCCGTCTCGGAGCCGTCCGTTCCTCCGCGCGCCGGGCTCCGGAGGAGGATCGAGGCGATCGCGGCTGCGGCCAGGGCCCCGGCCACGAGGACGCCGAGGAGGGCCGCCGAGGGCCGCCGCGCACGAGCGTGCGGGAGTCCGGGCATCGGCCCGGGAGCCGGCTTCCCGGCGACGTCCGTTTCCTCGGCGGCCGTCGATGGGGCCGGCTCCGAAGACTTCCGAGGCTCCTCCTCGACGATCCCGCCCGACGCGGCGGGCAGGTTCAGCCGGTATCCGAACCTCGGAACGGTCTCCAGCATTTCCGTCCCCTCCGCCTCGCCGAGCGCTCTCCGGACGAGGAACACGGCCTGCGTGAGGGACGCATCGGTGACGACGGTTCCCGGCCACACGGCCTCGAGGAGCTCCTCCCTCGCGACCGCGCGATTCTCGTTCCGGGCGAGATGCACGAGGACGTCGAAGGCCTTCGGCGTGAGCGGAACCGGCAGGCCGTCCCGGAGGAGAAGGCGCGCCCGCGCATCCAGGCGAAACGCGCCGAAACTCCATAACCACCTGTCATCGCACGAGTTATCCGACATCACAGAATCCTGTGAGGTGATCCTAGCCGAAAATTGATCCGCCTCCGAGGAACTCGTGGGAACAGCGACCGTACCTTCGGTCGCCATGAGACGAAACCGCAGAACGCCGCCGACCTTCCTCGGCGCGACCCTCGCAGGAGCGGCCCTCGCCGTCGCTCTCCCGTCGGCCGCCGCCAACGTCCTTCAGAACGGCTCCTTCGAGACAGGGCTCGGCGGCTGGACGGCGACAGCCCCCGTGAGCTGGGAACCGGACGGATCCTCGGGCCCCGGCTCGGGTTCCGTCCGCCTCCGCGGGAACCCCGGCGTCGTCGGCGCGCTCTCGCTCTCCCAGTGCGCCGCCGTCACGCCCGGCGCCGACTACGACTTCGGCGCGACGGCGCTCCTCCCGTACTCCCCGGAGTCCCAGGGCGGCGTATCTCTGCGCGTCGTCTGGCACTCCTGGCCCGGCTGCGAGGGGGCGGCCCTGGGCCTCGCTCCGGCCCTCGACTTCCCTCACGTCGCCCCGGCCGTCTGGACCCGCCGAAGGCTCGAGAGGCTTCGCGCCCCGTCCGGCGCCGCGAGCGCCTCGGTCCTCGTCGTCCCCTGGTCCTCCGGCCCGGAGTCCGCCTTCTCCGCGTTCGTGGACGACGTGGAGCTCTCCCCCTCCTCGAGGTTCGTCACGCTGACGGTTCCGACCGCGGCGTCGGTCGACGGAGCGAACGGTGAGCGCTTCCAGACCACGCTCGTCCTGACGAACGCCGCGCTCTATACCCGGCGCGTCGACGTCGCGCTTCGCTGCGCGTCGAACGTTCCGTGCGGAACCTCGACGGTGAGCCTCCAGCTGGCGCCGCGGGAGACGCGCGCCTTCGCGGACCTCCTCCTCGACGTCTTCGGAAAGCGGAACGGCGCCGGCGCGATCGAGGTGACCTACGAGGCGACGCCCGGCCCGGTCGTCGTGTCGGCGCGGGCGGCGACCGTCCACGCGGAGCGGCCCGGCAACGGCATGGCCCTGCCGGTCCTTCCGGCCGCGGCGGCCCGGAGCACGGCGACCTTCTTCGGCCTGACCGACGGCCGAGCCGGGGTCGGAGGGACGCGCGTGAACGCGGGCGTCTACAACCCGTCTGACGCCACCGTCTTCGTCGGTTTCTCGGTCCACGACGAGAGCGGGGACGTGAGGAACACGGTCTACCGGTGGATCGAAGGCCGGGAGTGGGCACAGATCGACGACCTCTTCGCCGTGGCAGGGCACGGACCGGCCCGTCCGGGCTCCTACGTGACGTTCCATTCCGAGGCTCCCGTCTTCCCGTTCCTCATCACCATCGACAACCGCTCGGGCGACCCCACGTTCCTCGAGCCCTCGGAGAGCTTCCAGCCATGAGACCTCTCGCCGGATTCCTCACCAGCCTCGCCGTCCTCCTCGCCGCCGCCCCCGCGGCGTCCGCCGCGGGAGCAGAGAACCTCGTCGCGAACGGCGCGTTCCGCGACGGGATCTCCTCCTGGTCGCGCCTCGACCTCGTGTCGTACAGCGCGATGGGGGCCGCGACGCCGGGCTCGGCTCGCATCACCCTTCCCAGCCGCCCCGAGGGGGGCGACGCGATGCTCCAATGCGTCGCGGTCGAGGGCTGGCGGCTCTACGACCTCGGGGCCGCCGTTCGTCTCCCCGAGTGGCCGGAGCACTCCGGAGGCGTCTCCGTCCGTCTCAGCTGGCACGCCCTCCCGAACTGCCAGGGGCCGTCGCTGCGCGGCGCCCCGTCTCTCGACTTCTCCTACACCGAGCCCGCCGGGTGGCAGGTGAAGGAGAAGCGGCGGATCCCGGCGCCGCAGGAGGCCGTCAGCGCGCTCGTCGTCGTCGTGGCCCGCTCCGCGGGAGACGAGCCCTACCCGATCTTCGTCGACGACGTCGTCCTCCGGCGCTCCGTCGAGGAGGAGGACGTCTTCCTCCCGACGGCTGCCTCCGTCCGCGGCGCGAAGGGCGAACGGTTCGAGACCGACCTCTGGGTCCACAACCCCGCCCCCGCCGAGCGGATGTTCACGCTGCGGCTCTGGCGGGACGGCCGGCCGACGACGCCCGTCGTCCTGCGTGTCGGCGCTAAGCAGACCCGGCACCTTCCCGACGTCCTCCTGAGCGGCCTCGGCCAGCGCGACGTCGCCGGCGCCGTCCAGCTCTCGTACGACCCGGGCGGAGGTCCGATGCACTTCTCGGCTCGCGTCGTGACGGTGAACCCGGAGAGCCCGGGCAACGGGACGCTCCTCCCCGTCCTTCGCGGGGACGAGGCCCGCACGGACGCCCTGTTCCACGGCCTCTCGGGCGCGCGAAACGACGTCGCGGGCGCGCACCGCGTCAACGCGGGCGTCTTCAACCCCCACGACGCTCCCGTCGAGGCGATCTTCTGGCTCTACGACGGCGACGGCACCGACCTCGGCACCTTCTCGCGGACGCTCCCGCCGGGCGGCTGGCTCCAGGTGAACGACGTCTTCCGCGAGGTCGGCGCCGCGGGCGTCGCGACTGAAGGGGCGAGGCTCGCGTTCCACGCGGCGCTCCCCGTCTTCCCGTTCGTCATCGCGGTCGACAACCGCTCGGGCGACGGCACCTCCATCGCGGCGCGCGACGTCCCGGTCCTTCCCTGACCTCCGCCGTGCCGCCGGGAGTCCGATCCTCCCGGCGGCCCGCTCCCGGGCAGCCGCGGCGGCCCTCCAGGAACCGCCCGGCGGTCCCGTCCGTTTCTACCGCCATGCCGCTGCTCCGCTCGCGCTGGCTCCGCAGCCTCGGCTTCCTCGTCGCCCTCGCCGCCGGCGCGACCGGCCTCCGGGTCGCCCTCGAGCCCCGGGAGACGCCGGCTCCCGGGCTGAAGCTCTCGGAGGGGGAGCGCGGCCGTATCGCGGCTCTCGCCCGCGCCTCGGCGGCCGATGCCGGGCGGCGCCTCGCGGACCTCTCCGGGGTCGACGTCCTCCTCGTCGGCGAGGAGCACTACTACGTCGAGACGCAGGCCTGGCTCACGACGCTCCTGGACGGCGTGACCGACCGCAGGATCGCGCTCCTCCTCGAGCTCCCCCGCGGCCTCCAGCCCGAGGTGGACCGGTGGGTCGCGACGGGCCGCTCCGAGCCCCTCGAGGAGGCGATCCGCGCGGGGGACGCCCTCCCCTACGGCAACCTCCTCGCCTGGGCGCATCGGAACCGCTCGCGCCTCTCCCGCGTCGTGGCGATGGACGAGGACGGGAGCCGCATCTTCTGGAACCGGGTCTTCCTGCGCGACACGCGGAACCGGACGATGGCCGCCGCGGTCCTCTCGGCCCGCCGCGCCACGCCGGGAGACCTCGTCGTCGCCTACGGCGGGCAGATGCACATGCTGCTCGCGGGCCGCTACCGCTACGACCGGGAAGACCGCGTCCCGGCGGGAGCCCGGCTCCTCGGCGAAGGAGTCGCTCGCGAGCGGATCCGGAGCGTCCTCCTCTCGGGCGAAGGGAAGGCGCCCGTCTGCGAGGCCTGGGCCGGACCCGGCGCACTCGACATGGCCGACGCGATCGGCGCCGAGCCCTGGGCCCTCTTCGTCGACTACCCGATCTTCCGGGCGGTCGCCGGGCGCGAGCTCTTCGACGCGTTCGTGAGCCTCGGGCCGCTGACACGCGTCTCCCGGCGCGAGGCCGGGGCCCGTTGAGGGCCGCGGCCCCTCAGCGGGGCCCGCGGTCCGCGACGACGGCGGCGACGAGGAGGCCGAGGGCAGCGGCGTCGAGCGCCGAGAAGGCGAAGCCGGCGACCGCGTAGACCGCACCGAGCGCGCCGACACGCGCGACGAGGGCCGGCGCGGCCGCGTAGAAGGCCGCGCCGACGACGCACGTGGCGAGCGCCACGGCGAGCCCGGCGGCCGCGAGTCTCGAAGCCTTCGGGTGCGCCGGCTTCCGGCCCAGGACGACGACGAAGCCGACGACGATCACGGCGAGCTCGGGGAGCTGCCGCGCGATCGACGAGAGGAACGCCAGGAGGGGCGACCCGCTTCCGTACATGACGCGGACGGTAGCAGAGCCGGCGTGCGGCCGGCCGCCGGCGCGGCGGGAACGTTGACAGACTCGGGGGCGCGACCGATCGTCGAGGGATGGCCACCCCGCCTCCCGCCGAACGCCTCCTCGAGATCCTCGCCGGGAAGATCGCCGAGGAGACGGGGCTCGACCCGGCCCTCGCGCGCGAGGTCGCGCCGTCCGCCCTCGCCGCCGATTCCGTCGACGAGAGCCAGCCGATCGAGCTCCGGGACGCGCGCGGCCACGTCGTCGCGCGCGTCCCCTTCGCTCTCGTCGAGGAGGCCTTCGACGACCTCGACGACGAGGAGGACGGCGAGCGCTGAGGGGGCCCGCCGGCGGTCCTCCGCCCCGGCAGCGGGGCGAACGGGAAACCCGGCGACCCGAGTTCCCCTTCGCCTCGTGCTCGCGAAGCGCGCCGCCTCACCGCGCGGAAGGGGGCCCGGGGGAAACCCGGCGGTCCGGGTTTCCCCCGATCACATCAGTAGGCCTGCAGGTACTCCTCCACCTCCCACGGGTGGACGCGGGAGATGTAGGTCGCCCACTCGGCCCGCTTGGCCTCGACGAAGTGCTGGTGGATGTGCTCGCCGAGGGCGTTCTTGACGACGTCGTCCTTCTCGAGGCAGTCGAGGGCGTCGGAGAGGTTCGCCGGGAGCTGCTCGATCTTCCGACGCCGCTTCTCCCTCTCGGACATCTCGAAGATGTTCTCGTTCACCGGCTCGCCCGCGTCGATCCGGTTCTTGATGCCGTCGAGACCGGCGGCGAGCATCACCGCGAACGCGAGGTACGGGTTGCAGGCAGGGTCGGGCATCCGAACCTCGCAGCGGGTCCCCATGCCGCGACGCGCGGGGATGCGGACCATCGGCGAACGGTTCTTCTCCGACCAGGCGACGTTCACCGGCGCCTCGTAGCCCGGCACGAGCCGCTTGTAGGAGTTCACGAGCGGGTTCGTCACGGCCGCGATCGCCTTCGCGTGCTTCAGGACGCCGCCGATGTAGTACATGGCGGTCTTCGAGAGCTGGTACGGCGCCTTCGGGTCGAAGAAGGCGTTCTTCATCCCGGCGCCCGAGCCGGTCATCAGCGACTGGTGGACGTGCATCCCCGAGCCGTTGACGCCGAAGATCGGCTTCGGCATGAACGTCGCGTGGAGGCCGTGGTCCATGGCGACCTTCTTCACGACGAGCTTGAACGTCGTCACCTTGTCCGCGGTCGCCACGGCGTCGCCGTACTTGAAATCGATCTCGTGCTGGCCGGGAGCCACCTCGTGGTGCGCCGCCTCCACCTCGAAGCCCATCGCCTCGAGCGCGACGACGATGTCCCGTCGCGCGTCCTCGCCCCGGTCGACGGGCGTCAGGTCGAAGTAGCCGCCCGAGTCGTGGGTGTCGACGACCGGGTCTCCCGCGGCGTCCCGGCGAAACAGGAAGAACTCCGCTTCGGGCCCCGTCATGAGCGAGAAGCCGAGATCCTTCGCCTTCTCCCGCTGCCGCTTCAGCGTCTGACGGGGGCACCCGGCGAAAGCCTTTCCGTCCGGGGTGATGATGTCGCAGACGAGGCGCGCGACCTTCCCGTTCGTGTGCGACCAGGGGAAGATCCGGAACGTCTCGAGGTCGGGGACGAGCCCCATGTCCGACTCCTCGATCCGGGTGAAGCCCTCGATCGAGGAGCCGTCGAACTGGATCTCCCCGTCGAGCGCCTTCTCGAACTGGGACCTCGGGACCTCCACGTTCTTGATGATCCCGAGGATGTCGGTGAACTGGAGGCGCAGGAACCGCACCCCCTCCTTGTCGCACGTCTTCAGGATCTCGACCGCCTTCGTCGCCATCGCTTCTCCCTTTCTCCTCGGTTCCCGCTCCAGGATGGCGCGGAATTTCCGCCACCTTGCGGGATTCGTCAAGGGAAATCTCCAGAATGACGAGATGATTTCGCCAAAAACATCAAAATGGATATCTCGCTCTGTTTAAATACGGGCATCGCGGACGCGGGATACTCCGCTCCATGACCGCACCGACCCGCGAGAACGCCTGGGCCCTCCTGACCGAGTTCACCGCCTCGCAGGCGCTCCGCCGCCACGCCCTCGCCGTGGAGGCGTCGATGCGCGCCCTCGCCCGCTCCTCCGGCGTCACGGACGAGGCCGAGGTCGAGCGCTGGGGGCTCGTCGGCCTGCTGCACGACTTCGACTACGAGAAGTACCCCACCGAGGCGGACCACGTCTTCCGCGGGATGGAGATCCTCCGCCACCGGGGATGGCCGGAGGACGTGATCCGGGCGGTCGGCGGCCACGCTTTCTACACGGGGATCCCGCGCGAGACGCCGATGGAGAAGGCGATCCTCGCCGCCGACGAGCTGACCGGATTCGTCGGGGCCTGCGCGCTCGTGAGACCGTCGAAGAGGATCGCCGACGTCCCGGTCGAGTCGGTGATGAAGCGTCTGAAGGAGAAGGCGTTCGCCGCGAAGGTCGATCGCGAGTACGTGAGGCGCGGCGCCGAGGAATGGGGGCTCCCGCTGCCCGAGCTCGTCGCGGTCGTCCTCGCTTCCCAGGTGCCTCTCGCCGATGCGCTCGGCCTCGGCGGGGCGCCGGCGTCCGACCTCCCCGACACCCCCTGCCCCCCTCCGCCGCCGGCGCCCTGAGCGGGACCCGGCTCGGAGGCCGCGCGGTCGCCGTCGCGACCCCGCGCCGCGGTCACCGGGACGGCCGCGGGCTCCCGACGGCCTCTCCGCTCGACGCGAGCCGCGCGCGGGCCGATACTCCGCCGGATGCGCGCTCTTCTGATCGAGAACGCCCTCGTCGCCGGGATGCGCTCGGCCGACGACCTCCACCCGCGCGGCGCGGTATGGGCGGAGGACGGCGTCATCCGCGCCCTCGGCTCCGAGGCCCGCGCCGCCGCAGCGGCCTCAGCGGCCCGCGGCGAGGCGGTGGAGAGGGTCGACGCCGAGGGGCTCTGGCTCTTCCCCGGCTTCGTCCAGACTCACGTCCACCTCTGCCAGACTCTCCTCCGGAACGGCCCCGACGACCTCCCCCTCCTCCCCTGGCTGAAGACGCACGTCTGGCCGGGCGAGGCCGCCCACGACGAGGAGACCCTCTTCCTCTCCGCCCGGCTCGGGCTCGCCGAGCTCGCGGCAGGCGGGACGACCGCGATCCTCGACATGGGGACGGTCCGGCACACCGACGCCGTCTTCCGGGCCGCCGAGGCCGCGGGCCTCCGCGTCACGAGCGGCAACGCCCTCATGGACGACGCCGCGATGAACCCGCCCGAGCTCTTCGCCGAGACGTCCGAGGCGCTCGAGGAGGGAGAGCGGCTCTTCGCCCGCTGGCATGGCGCTTCGAACGGCCGCCTCCGCTTCGCCTGGTGCCCCCGCTTCGCCGTGTCGTGCACGGACCGGATCCTCGAAGAGGCCGCCTCGCGCGCGAAGGCGCAGGGGGTCCTCGTCCACACGCACGCCTCCGAGAACCTCGACGAGGTGGCGCTCGTGAGGGAGCGGAGCGGGCGCGCGAACATCGAGCACCTCCGCGAGGTGGGGATCGGCGGCCGCGGGACGGTCCTCGCCCACGTCATCCACACGAGCGAGGAGGAGCGCCGGCTCCTCGCCGCCGACGGCACGGCCGTCGCGCACTGCCCCTCTTCGAACCTCAAGCTCGCCTCCGGGATCTGCCCTGTCCCCGACTACCTCGCGCGCGGCATCCGCGTCACGCTCGGCGCCGACGGGGCGCCGTGCAACGACCGGCTCGACGCCTTCTCCGAGATGCGGCACGCGGCGCTCCTTCAGAAGATCGCCGCGGGGCCGGGCGCGCTGACCGCCTGGCAGGTCGTCCGGATGGCGACGGCCGAAGGGGCCGAAGCGCTCGGGCTCGGCGGCGTCTGCGGGACGATCGAGGCCGGCAAGCGGGCCGACCTCGTCCTCCTCGACCCGACGGCCGGGTTCGCCCTTCCGACCTCCTGGCGCGACGACCCCTACGGCCCGCTCGTCTTCGCGTTCGACCGGGGGAACGTCGTCGAGACGCGTGTCGACGGCGAGGTCGTCTTCCACCGCGAGCGGCGCGGGGCCCGGGCGCTCGCGCCGAGGGCCGCCGAGATCGAGGATGCCGCCCGCAGGCTTCGCGAGCGTCGCTCGGGGAACGGGCTCCGGCACGGCGGCGCCTCTTGAAGAGAGCGCCGCTGGGGCCCAGACTCGGGCCGGCAGACCCCTGGAGGTGAACGATGGCCGTACGTGAAAGCGCCGCTCGCCTGAAGAGCATCGTCGTCGGCACCGACTTCTCGATCTGCGCCGCCCGCGCCCTCGCTCACGCCGTCTCGCTCGCGCAGCTCTCGGGCGCCCGGCTGCACCTCGTCCACGTCCTGCTCGAGCCGGTCCAGGCGCTCGACGTCGCGGCCGCGCTTCCCTACCCCGACGTCGAGGTCCGGAAGGAGTGGGAGGAGGCCGCGCGCGTCAAGCTCGACCGCGAGGTGAGAGCGGCCGAGAAACGCGGGGTCTCGACGACGGCGGAGATCCGCTGGGGCCGCCCGTCCGACACGATCGTCGACACCGCGGCACGCCAGAAGGCGTCGATGATCGTCCTCGGGACCCATGGCCGGTCGGCCCTCGAGAAGCTCCTCCTCGGCTCGACCGCCGAGAGGGTCCTCCGGCTCTCGCCCGTCCCCGTCCTGACCGTCCGAGAGAAGAGGTGACCGCGCGCCGGGGCCCCGCCCCGGCGCGCCCGTCCCGCAGGCTGGTTCGGCCTAGTCGGCCTTCTCCCAGGCGCGGGGGATCTCGACGGGGAACGCCGTCCGCGTAAGCCGCGTGCGGTCGCCGAAGTAGAGCCCCCCGGCGGTCGCGTCTCCGAAGCCGACCCACTCCTCGAAGGAGACGGCGTTCAGGAGGTCCTGGACGGCCACCGTCTTCGTCTTCTTCTTCGGGTTCTCGCGGATCTCCTTGCGGGCGTTGTCGTACCGGCTCGAGGCGGCCAGCTGAGGCTGGTCGGTCCGGAGCTCGGCGAAGCAGACCTGCCGGAAGACCTTGCCCGGCCGGTGCGTGGCGTACCAGGCGTACTCCACCGGCGTCAGGTTCGAGAGGACGAGGAGCTCGAGCGGCGCGAAGATGGCGTAGAGCCGCGGCTCGCGCCGGGCCGGCTCGGCCGCGCCGATCGCCTGCGCGACCTCGGCCGGAGCCATGCTGTCGCGGCACGGGGCGGGACCGAACCGGGCGACGTCGGAGACCGGCCCCATCGAGAGCGCCTGGCCGCCCGTCTTCACGAGCAGGACCCGGCGGTAGGCCTCGATCGGGGTGATCGTGAAGGCGTTCGAGGAGAGCGCCGTCTTCGTCCTCTTGCCGGAGCGGACCTCCTGGATCGCGCGGGCGGTGTCTCCGGCCGTGTCGCGCCAGCCCCCTTCCTCGAGGAAGGAGAACGCCGCGCCGTCGTCTCCCAGCGCCAGGTCGACGTAGATCCCCCGCCCGTGGAAGTGCCGGCCCGAACCCGGGGAGAGGTGGTGGGCGAGCCCCTCCACGCCGAGGCTCGTCGCGATGACGGAGCCATGGGGGATCGTCAGGACGAGGTTCAACCGTTCCATCGTGTCTCCTGCCTCCCGGACGCGCCGGGGCGCGAAAGGTACATCAGCCGTTCGGAACTTCCCAGAGCTCCCGGACGGCCGGGTGGTCCCAGGGGATCCGGTGCTCGTCCGGGTCGTTCACGTCGAACGTCCGGGTGACGAGGTAGAAGAGGGCGCACGGGTTCGTCAGCGGTCGGTAGCCGTGGGCCACCCCTTCCGGGATCCTCACGAGGAGGTCCTGGCCGTCGCCCGCCACGACCACCTGGGTCCGAAGGTAGGTCGGAGAGTCCTTCCGGACGTCGAAGAGGACGAACTTCGCCTTCGAGGGGTGGGGACAGAACCAGACGTCCTGCTGCTTCAGGTGGTAATGGAGCCCCTTGACGTGGTTCTCCGCGTTCACGATCGTGTAGTTGAGCTGCGCGACCGGAACGTCCCGGAAGAAAGCCGCGAGTGGCTCGCTTCCGGCGTGGTCCGCCTTCGCCCGGTAGATCTCCTGGAAGAACCCGCGGTCGTCGACGAAACGGGCGAGGCGGTGGATCGCGACGCCGTCGATCGGCCCGGGCTTCTCGTAGCTCTTCGTCCCGGACCGGAACTCCTCCCCGATCGCCTCGATCGGAAGGACGGGCGTGGCGCGGATGCTCATTCCGCGATTCTAATCGGCGCGGGAGGCGTGCTAGCCTCCCGGAGCCCGATGCCGAAGAGGATCATTCCCGTCTCCTCCGGGAAGGGCGGCGTCGGAAAGACGACCGTCGCGACCAACTTCGCGCTATCGCTCTCCCGGTTCGCTCCGACGATCCTCGTCGACCTCGACACCGGCACCTCCTCGGTGAGGAACTCGATCGGCGTCCCGGTCGCGAACGACCTCTACCACTTCTTCCGGAAGGGGCGCCGCCTCGACGAGTGCGTGACCTCTCTCCCCGACTCGTGGGACCCCGACGGCCTCTACCGCGGCTTCGGGTTCGTGGCGGGGCCGCTGCACCTGATCGAGGAGGTGACGAACTTCGGCCCGGAGAAGAAGGCCCGGCTCTGCGACGCGATCAACGAGCTCCCGGCCGACTACGTCGTCCTCGACATGAAGGCGGGGCTCGACGCGAACGTCGTCGACTTCCTCCCCTGGTCGAACTCCGGGATCCTCGTCTTCACGCCCCACCTCCCTTCGGCGACGCTCGCCGCCTCCGACATCGTCAAGGCGATCCTCTTCCGGAAGCTCCGGATCGTCTTCTCGCCGTCGAGCCCTTTCTACACGCAGGTGAAGGACCCGCGCACGACGACGCTCCTCGTGAACGACCTCCTCGACGAGGTCGAGGACGTCTACGAGCCGGGCCTCCCGAACCTCGACGCGTTCCTCGTCGACCTCGCCGCGGCGCTCGGCGACCACCCCGTCCTCGAGCAGGTCGCCCGGACCGTCGAGCACTTCCGCGTCCACTACGTCCTGAACTCCTTCAACGGCGTCGACGAGGCGTTCGACACGGCCGTGAAGCCCTTCGTCGAGAACCTCGTCCGCACCGTTTCGGAACGGATGACGCTCACGAACCTCGGGTGGGTCGTGCGCTCGGACGAGATCCACCAGGGCAACTGCCGGAAGCGCCCCGTCCTCCTCGCCCCTCCCGACGGCCGCCCCGCGGCGCGCCCGACCCGCGGCGAGCGCGAGCTCGACGCCCTGATCCGGGAGACGACCGGGCTCACGGCCGACCCGAGGCCGCGCAAGCCGGTGTCGCCCGTCCCGGTGCGCCCCGACCCCGAGAGCGCCCTCGCGCGGGAGCTCGACGCGCTCAACCGGATGTACCACCGCCGCGGGAACCGCGACGACCCGCGGGACAACTTCGACTACCTCACGGCGCGCGCCCTGCACCTCCTCGACCGGGCCCGCCCGTCGGAGTTCGGGACGGCTCGCCTCGTCGGCCCCGCCGAGATCCTCCGTTCCTTCTTTCCCGGCGGGGCGGCGCGCCCGTCCCGGTGAAGGGCTCGGCCCGGGCCGCGGCCGTCGGCGTCGCGATCCTCGCCGCCGCGGCCGTCCTCGCCTCGCGCGGGCGCCTGCGGGAGCTCGGCCTCCGGGCCCGGCTCGCGTTCCTCGCGATCGTCACCCTCCTCGGAGCCTCGCTCCTGGTACGCGGGCTGGCCGCGGACGGGGACCGCCGGCTCTACGCCCTCGTGGCGTTCGCCGTCGTCGCGCCGTGCGTCGTCCTCGCCTGGCGGGACCTCCTCCGCCGCCGGTAGACGGCTATCGGACCAGGACGCGGTCGAGGGCGATCCCGAGGCGCCGCGGGTCCCCTCCGAGGCCGGCGTCCCGCGGGACGACGACCGGCGAGGAGAGAACGATCCTCACCGGATCTCCGGCGCCCAGGCGCGCGCGCGCCTCCGGCTCGAGGGAGAGGGGGACCTCGGCGAAGTCGCCCGACGGCACCTCGACGCTCCCCACGACGCGCCCGTCGAACGCGACTTCGACGCGGACGCTCGCCTCGCCGGGCGTCCGTGCCCGGAGGACGAGCTCGCGCGGCTCGAGACCCGGCACGGGGACCCACGTGAACGCGGCTCGGCCGGAGGTCCAGCGCCAGCTCGCGCCGCTCCTCTCGTGGACCTCCCGGTCGTAGAACCCGTCGAGATCGGCCCAGGCGTCGCGCGGGCGACCGAGGTCGAGGAGGCGCTCCTCGCCGAGCCGCTCCCAGACCTCCTCGGGGGGGAGGGAGAACGTCGCCTCCCGGAACAGGAAGCAGCCTCGCGAGGGCCGCACGAGGCCGGGCGCGGCCGGGACTGCCTCCGGCCGATCGCACGACAGGACGAGCTCGCGCGGCTTCGGGAGAGGCCCGTAGACCGGATGCGCGAGGAGGGCGACCTCGAACGCGCCCGGCTCGATCCGCCGCTCGAGAACGATCTGTCCCGTCTCGGCGTCCCGCGCCCTGAGCGTCGTCGCCCCTTCGTGATCGTAGCGGACGCCTCGCAGGAGCGAGACCGGCGGGCCCTGGAGCCCCGGGACGATCAGCCGCGCCTCCGGTCCGGACCAGCGCACCGAGGGCTGCCCCGGGACGCTCTCCCTCGGCCCGAATCCGGGCCCGAAGAGCGGCGGCGCGGGATCGCGCACGGCGACCACGAAGAGCCGGCCGTTCCCGAGCGCCCGAGAGACCCTCCCTTCCCGCCGGAAGACCCGCCAGGCGGGGTCGGTCCGGTCCGGGGACTCCCCCTCCGTCGTGAAGTCGGCGAGGCGGACGAGGCGGCGGTTCCGCCGCACGCCCTTCGTCAGCAGGACGTCGTCCGAGAGCGGCCAGACACGGAGGCGCCTCTCCCAGCGCTCCAGCCGAAGGAACGCGTTGAAGATCCCGTCGGAGACGATGGTCTCCCGGCCCGGGTGGCCGTAGAGGGCGACGGCGTCGATCGCCGCCGTGGGCGGAGTCGGGCTCGTCGCCCCGTACCGGACCTCGCCCCACGAGGCGCGACCGGCGAGGGCCGCCCCGGCCACCATCGCCGCGAGGCCCAGCGAAGGCCTTCGCAGGAGGGTCTCCACGCCCGCGGCCAGAGGGAGCGCGAGGACGAGGACGAACGGGACCGAGTAGCGCGACATCTCGCGGCTGTGGAGGAACCAGAGCGACCAGAACGCCGGGCCGAGGACGAGGAGGAGCGAAACGGCTGCGCGAGGCGTTCGCCGGAACAGGGCCCCGAGACCGAGGAGGGCGAGCAGGAAGACGCCCAGCGCGAGGGGCCACGCGAGGAAGTCGCGCACGAGGAACGAGTCGAGGAGGCCCCCGAAGCGCCCCTTCTCGAACGCCTCCGACCGGAACGAGGCCCGCTCGTCGATCCCGGCGAGGAAGCCCTGCACACCTCCGGCCTGCGCGAGCAGCCAGACGAGCCACGCCGCCGTCCCCGCGAGCCCGGACGCGACGAGCGCCGCCGCGACGGGGCGGCCGGACCGCGACCGGACGAGGAGGATCGCCTCCACGAGGAGGAGCGGCCCGAACGCCAGGACCAGGTGGGGGCGGACCCCTGCTCCGGCGGCCGCCGCGAGGCCGGCGAGGACGGCGAGCGACACGGCGCCCGCGCGGCCGGAGGCGGCACGCTCCGAGGCCGCTGCGAGCGCCGCGAGCGCCGCGAGGAAGAACGCCGTCGACGGCGAGTCGGAGAAGGCCCGGCCGCCGTTCACCCAGACGACCGGGAGGAATGCGGCGAAGACCGTCGCTCCCAGCGCCGCCCACCCCCCGACGAGCCGCCGCCCCCAGAGGTAGAGCGCCGGAAGAGCGACGCACGAGAGGAGCGTGGCGGCCACGGCCAGGGCGTGGAACGCGCCGGACGCGAACGGCAGGAGCGCCCGGCCGAGGAGGATCCAGACCGGGAACCCCGGCGCCTGCGGCGAGAGGTCCGCCATGTCGAACCAGTGCACGGCCCCGGCGAAGACCGCCTCGTCGATCTCTCCCGGCGCCGCCGCGATGGCGAGGAACCGCGACGCGATCGCGGCTCCCAGGAGGGCGACGGCCACGACGAGCGGCGGCTCGCTGGCGGACGGGCGCGGGAACGGCTCGGTCACGGGCGTTCGCATTCTAGGTGCCCGGCGCCCCCGCACGCGTCGCGGCGCCTCCCGCCACAGGCGCTAGAATGGGGCGATGCTCTCGAGGACCCGCCTGTAGGGATGGCCGAGCCACGGATCATCCCCCGCGCCGAGCACCCGATCTCGCGCGGCTACATCGACCCCGACGCCCTGAAGGTTCTCTACCGCCTCCACCGGGCGGGATACAAGGCCTACCTCGTCGGGGGCTCCGTCCGCGACCTCCTGACCGGGCGGACCCCGAAGGACTTCGACGTCGGTACGGACGCCCGTCCGCAGGACGTGCGCCGCCTCTTCCGGAACAGCCGCGTCATCGGACGCCGCTTCCGCCTCGCCCACGTCCTGTTCGACGGCGGCAAGCTCGTGGAAGTCTCGACCTTCCGCAGGCGCCCGGACCCGGCCGACGCCGAGCCCGGACCGGGAGGCGACGACGACCTCCTGATTCGGTCGGACAACACGTTCGGCACGCCCGCCGAGGACGCCGTCCGCCGCGACTTCACGATCAACGGCCTCTTCTACGACATCGCCACGTTCGCCGTGATCGACTGGGTCGGCGGCGTCGAGGATCTCGAGCGGCACGTCATCCGGACGATCGGAGACCCCGAGATTCGCTTTCGGGAGGACCCCGTCCGGATGATGCGCGCCTGCGAGTTCGCGGCGCGCCTCGACTTCCGGATGACCCCCGGAGTCCGCGCCGCGATCGAGGAGAACCGGAAGGAGATCCGAAGGAGCGCCGCGCCCCGCGTCACGGAGGAGCTGCTCGACCCGCTCCGGCGCGGCTGGGGCGCGCCGACCTACCGCCTCTGGTCGGAGACCGGGCTGCTCGGCGAGATCTTCCCGGCGCTCGAGGCCGAGATCGGCGGCGCCGCGCGCGGGACCGGCCTCTTCTGGAAGCTGCTCACGGAAACCGACCGGCGGCGCGGCGGCGGCGAGGTCCTCTCGGACTCGATCCTCCTCGGCGTCGTCTTCCTCCCGCTCCTCTTCGCCGCCATCCGCGCCCGCTCCGGGGGCTCCGTCGACACGCAGAAGCTCCTCCTCCTCCTCGAGGAGGTCGTCAACCCGGAGGCGGCTCGCCTCTCGCTCCCGAACGCGGCGATCCACGACCTCAAGCAGGGGCTCTTCACGATGGGCCGGATCGCCGAGCTGCGCCCCGGCGACCCGGCCGCGCGCCGCCTCGTCACGAAGGGGTACTTCCCCGTCGCCGTCGGCCTCCTGTCGCTCTACTCGGCCGCCTCCGGCCGCTACCGCGACGCCGCGCGGATCTGGGAAGACGTCCTGCGCCGGGGAGGCCGGACGCCCCGGCCGGGCGAAGACCTCCGCGTCGCGATCCCCTTCCCCGAGGCGCTGATCCCGCACGAGGAGACGGGCCCCGCGGAGCTCCTGCTCCCCGACGAGGCGCCCGCGCGCCCCCGGCCCGCGCCCCGCCGGCGGCGTCGCCGCGGCCGCGGCGGCCGAGCGGGCGAAGCCGCCTGAGCCCTTACCTCGGCGAAGCGGCGGGCGGACCGTCCGA
This sequence comes from Acidobacteriota bacterium, assembly GCA_022711615.1. Lineage (GTDB taxonomy): Bacteria > Acidobacteriota > Thermoanaerobaculia > UBA5066 > UBA5066 > UBA5066. The sequence goes on along the minus strand of JAKLER010000020.1, from coordinate 994 downwards.
CCGCCGCTCGAAGACGTACGGTCCGCTCCGGGCCCCCCAGACCTGCCGACCTTCGACGTCGTACCCGCGGTCCCACGACTCCAGCCGGCCTGGGCGAAGCGTCACCTCGGAGGTCGCCCAGCGCGCCCCGGCGAGCGCCGAGGGACATCCCTTCCCCTCGGTCGCTCCGCCCCAGCCGCCCTCCGTCCGCTTCAGGCGGACCGCGCAGCCGAGCCGCTCCACGACGTCGCCCGCCCCGTAGAGGGCGAGGTCCGACGGGTCGCGCCACTTCCCCGACACCGCGACCGGCTCCTTCGGCTCGAAGACGCACGAGACGACGCCCCCGTCCGCGGTCTCCTCGATCCTGTAGAACCGCTGCCGGTACGGCCGGTCCGGACTCTCGAGGAGCGCCTGCTCGACGTAGAGGACCGGCGCGCCCGCGCCGAGGCGGCTCGCCGGGACCCGCACCGCCACGAGCCGGACGGCCCGGAACCCCTCCGGGTCCGAGGCGGCCTGGGCGGAGGAGTCGAACGTCCCCGAAAGGAGCGCGGCGACCTCCTCGACCCGGGAGGGGGGCTCCGCCCCGGCCGCCGGGAGGCTCGCGAGGAGAAGCGCGGGGAGGATGGATCGAGCGCGTCGCATCGCGCCGACTCTACGGCATCAGGAGGAGGAGGCTCAACGACATCGCCCCCATCCCGAGGAGGAGGCCGTAGAGCGAGTCGTGCCCCTCGCCGAAGGCGCGCGACGTCGGCAGGAGCTCGTCGAGCGAGATGAAGACCATGATCCCCGCCACCGCGCCGAAGACGACGCCCATGACGCCGGGCGTCAGGAACGGGCGCAGGACGAGATAGCCGACGGCGGCCCCGACCGGCTCCGCGAGCCCCGAGAGGAACGACCAGCCGAACGCCGCGCGCCTCCGCCCCGTCGCGTAGTAGATCGGCACGGCCACGCTCACCCCTTCCGGGATGTTGTGCAGGGCCACGGCGATGGCGATCGCGAGCCCGACCTTCGGGTT
>JAKLER010000002.1 GCA_022711615.1 Acidobacteriota bacterium | reverse complement strand
CAGGTCCCGGTCGAGGTCAAGCCGAACCGCCGGATGTCCCTGGCGATCCGCTGGATCATCAACTACTCGCAGGCCCGCGGCGAGAAGACCATGCAGGACAAGCTCGCCGGAGAGCTCCTGGACGCGGCGAACAACCGCGGCAACTCCGTGAAGAAGAGGGAGGACACCCACAAGATGGCGGAGGCCAATAAAGCCTTCGCGCACTACCGCTGGTAGTCGCCTGCACGGAAAGGGAGGGCGCCGGTCGACGGCGGCCTCCCCGGGATGCCCGGAGCCCGTGGAAACCGGCCGCACCTTCAGGGGCGGCGAGGTCCGCGGAAACAACCGAACCGGGCCACGCCTAACAGCGTGCGGAACCCGCCCGAGATCGCGGAGACGCGAAGGCCGGGAGGGTTCGACGGCGCAGACACGACCGAGGTCGGGAACACAACCTTTATGGCGAGAACGCACGCGCTCGAGAACTGCCGGAACATCGGCATCATGGCTCACATCGATGCCGGTAAGACGACGACTACCGAGAGGATCCTCTTCTACACCGGCGTCAACTACAAGCTGGGAGAGGTCCACGAGGGCACGGCCACGATGGACTGGATGGTCCAGGAGCAGGAGCGCGGCATCACGATCACCTCGGCCGCGACGACCTGCGCGTGGCGCGGCACCCGGATCAACATCATCGACACGCCGGGGCACGTCGACTTCACGGCCGAGGTGGAGCGCTCGCTCCGCGTCCTCGACGGCGCCGTGGCGGTCTTCGACGCCGTCTCGGGCGTCGAGCCGCAGTCCGAGACCGTCTGGCGCCAGGCGGACCGCTACGGCGTCCCCCGCATCGCGTTCGTCAACAAGATGGACCGCGTCGGGGCCGACTTCGAGCGCTGCGTCGAGATGATGATCGCCAAGCTCGGGGCGAAGCCCGTTCCGATCATCCTCCCCTGGGGCTCCGCGGAGACGTTCCGCGGCGTCCTCGACGTCCTCGAGGAGAAGGCCTACGACTTCCGCGACGAGGCGCTCGGGGCGGACTTCGACACCGTCGAGGTGCCGGCCGAGCACCGCGCCGACCTCGCGAAGTGGCGCGAGAAGGCGATCGAGGCGATCGCCGAGACCGACGACGAGCTGATGCACAAGTACCTCGAGGGCGTCGTCCCCTCCGTCGACGAGCTGAAGGCCGCGCTCCGGCGGGCCACGATCGTCGGCAGGCTCCACCCGGTCGTCTGCGGCTCGGCCTTCAAGAACAAGGCCGTCCAGCAGCTCCTCGACTCCGTCGTCGCCTACCTTCCCTCCCCGGTGGACATCCCGCCGATCAAGGGGATCGACGAGGACGGGAAGGAAGTCTCCCGCGAGACGAAGGACGACGCGCCCTTCTCGGGCCTCGTCTTCAAGATCATGACCGACCCGTTCGTCGGCCAGCTCGCCTTCTTCCGGGTCTACTCGGGCCACCTCGACGCCGGCTCCGCGGTCTACAACGCCACGAAGCAGACGAACGAGCGCGTCGGCCGGCTCCTCAAGATGCACGCGAACAAGCGCGAGGAGATCAAGCAGGTCTGGGCGGGCGACATCGCGGCCGCCGTGGGCCTGAAGAACGTCGTCACGGGCGACACGATCTGCGAGAAGGGCAACGTCGTCGTCCTCGAGGCGATGAAGTTCCCGGAGCCGGTCATCGAGCTCTCCATCGAGCCGAAGACGAAGGCCGACCAGGAGAAGATGGGCCTCGCCCTCGCGAAGCTCATGCAGGAAGACCCGACGTTCCGGGTCTCGACCGACAAGGAGACGAACCAGACGATCATCGCCGGGATGGGCGAGCTCCACCTCGAGATCATCGTCGACCGCCTCATCCGCGAGTTCAACGTCGGCGCGAACGTCGGCAAGCCGCAGGTCGCCTACCGCGAGTCGATCCGGAAGGAGGCCCAGGCCGAGGGCCGCTTCGTCCGCCAGACGGGCGGCAAGGGGCAGTACGGCCACGCCAAGATCCGCCTCCGCCCCCACCCCGAGGGGAAGGAGTACGAGTTCGTCAACGCGATCGTCGGCGGAGTCATCCCGCGCGAGTTCATCAAGCCGATCGACCAGGGGATCCGCGAGGCGATCCTCACCGGCGTCCTCGCCGGGTACCCGACGACGCAGATCCAGGTCGAGCTCTACGACGGCTCGTACCACGACGTCGACTCGTCGGAGATGGCGTTCAAGATCGCCGGCTCCATGGCCTTCCAGGCCGCGGCGAAGAAGGCCGACCCGGTCATCCTCGAGCCGATGATGGCCGTCGAGGTCGTCACGCCCGAGGACTTCATGGGCGACGTCATCGGCGACCTGAACTCCCGCCGCGGGAAGATCAACCACATGGAGCCGCGGGTGAACTTCCAGGTGATCACCGCGACCGTGCCGCTGTCCGAGATGTTCGGCTACGCGACGACCCTCCGGTCCCTGACGCAGGGCCGGGCCAACTACAGCATGCAGTTCGAACGGTACGACGAGGTCCCGAAGGCGATCGCCGACGGGATCATCGCGAAGGTTTCGGCCTGACGCGCCGCGCGCGGGCCACAGGATCGACCAAGAACGCCTGACAGAGTTCCCGGAACCCTGAGACGACGGACCGAGGAGATATTCGGAGGAAACGATGGCCAAGGAGAAATTCGAGCGCAAGAAGCCCCACGTGAACGTCGGCACGATCGGTCACATCGACCACGGCAAGACGACGCTCACGGCCGCGATCACGAAGGTCCTCTCGACGAAGGGCTTCGCGACGGCCAAGGCATACGACGACGTCGCCAAGGCCGACGCGAAGACCTTCCGCCGCGACGCGACGAAGATCCTCACGGTCGCCCTCGCGCACGTCGAGTACGAGACCGAGAAGCGCCACTACGCCCACATCGACTGCCCGGGCCACGCCGACTACATCAAGAACATGATCACCGGCGCGGCGCAGATGGACGGCGCGATCCTCGTCGTCGAGGCCCCGAAGGGCCCGATGCCGCAGACGAAGGAGCACGTCCTCCTCGCCCGGCAGGTCAACGTCCCGGCGATGGTCGTCTTCCTCAACAAGTGCGACCTCATGGAGGACCCGGAGCTCCTCGACCTCGTCGAGCTCGAGGTCCGCGACCTCCTGAACAAGTACGAGTTCCCGGGCGACACGATCACCGTCGTCCGCGGCTCGGCCGTCAAGGCGCTCAACGACCCGACGGGCCCCGACGCCCAGTGCATCTGGGAGCTCGCGAAGGCCCTCGACGAGAACATCCCCGACCCGGTCCGGGAGACCGACAAGCCCTTCCTCATGCCGATCGAGGACGTCTTCTCGATCTCCGGCCGCGGCACGGTCGTGACCGGCCGCGTCGAGCGCGGCGTCGTGAAGGTCGGCGAGGAGATCGAGATCGTCGGCTTCAAGGACACGGTCAAGAAGGTCGTCACCGGCGTCGAGATGTTCAAGAAGCTCCTCGACCAGGGCCAGGCGGGCGACAACATCGGCGTCCTCCTCCGCGGCGTCGAGCGGACGGACGTCGAGCGCGGGCAGGTCCTCTGCAAGCCCGGGACGATCAAGCCCCACACGAAGTTCATGGGGAAGATCTACGTCCTGTCGAAGGAAGAGGGCGGCCGTCACACGCCGTTCTTCAACAACTACCGGCCCCAGTTCTTCATCCGCACGACCGACGTGACCGGCTCGGCGAAGCTCCCCGAGGGCGTCGAGATGGTCATGCCGGGCGACAACGTCGAGCTGGAGATCTCCCTCATCTCCCCGATCGCCATCGAGAAGGGGCTCAAGTTCGCGATCCGCGAGGGCGGCCGCACCGTCGGCGCGGGCACCGTCACGGAGATCCTCGCCTAAACGAGCGTCCGGCCGCGGGGAGGGGCCCTCGGGCCCCTTCCCCCGCGGCCGGCCCTCCGCCCCCTGGGGCGGTACCACGAGAAAGACGATGGGCAACGACAAGATCCGCATCCGCCTCAAGGGCTACGACTACCGAATCCTCGACCAGTCGACGCTCGAGATCGTCGACACCGCGCGCCGCTCGGGCGCGAAGGTCGCCGGTCCGATTCCGCTTCCGACGGCCATCTCTCGGTGGACGGTGAACCGCTCGCCGCACGTCGACAAGAAGTCGCGGGAGCAGTTCGAGATGCGGACCCACAAGCGCCTCCTCGACATCTTCGAGTGGACGCCGCAGACCGTCGACGCCCTCACCAAGCTCGAGCTCCCCGCCGGTGTGGAAGTCGAGATCCGCACCATGGGGAAATGACCCCGGAGCCGTAACGAGGTTTTTGACCATGATCACAGGGATTCTGGGGCGCAAGATCGGGATGACCCAGCTCTTCGCGGCCGACGGCACGGTGGTGCCGGTGACGGTGGTGGAGGCCGGGCCGTGCCTGGTCGTACAGCGCAAGACCAAGCAGAACGACGGCTACGACGCGGTCCAGCTCGGGCTCGTCGGGCCCCGTCCGTCGCCCCGCCGCCTCACGAAGGCCGTCCGCGGCCACTTCGAGAAGGCCGGCGTTCCCCCCACCCGGACCGTCGGTGAGGTCCGGTGCGAGGAGGGGGACGCGTTCGCCCCGGGCGACAAGGTCCTCTGCGACATCTTCAACGCCGCCGAGCACGTCGACGTCGTCGGCGTCTCGAAGGGCAAGGGGTTCCAGGGGGTCATCAAGCGCCACGGGTTCGGGGGCGGCGTCGCGACCCACGGGTCGATGTTCCACCGCCTCCCGGGCTCGATCGGCGCCTCGGCGTTCCCCTCCCGCGTCATCGCCGGGACCCGTTCGTCGGGCCGGATGGGCGGGAAGCAGATCACGACCAAGAACCTCGAGGTCGTGAAGGTCGACGCCGAGAACCACCTGATCTACCTGCGGGGCGCGGTCCCCGGCGCGCGGAACACGGTCGTCAAGATCGTGAAGAAGCGCGCGAAGACGCAGGCGGCGTGAGGAGAGGGACGATGGCGACCACGAAGAAGACGTCCCCCGCCTCCGGCCTCACCGTGCCGATCCGCAACCTGAACGCCGAGACCGTCGGCGAGGCGAACCTCCCCGAGGAGATCTTCGGGGTCCCCTTCCGCCGTCACGTGGTGTGGGAGGTCGTCCGGGCGATCCGCGCGCGCGAGCACGCGGGGACCCACAAGACGAAGGTCCGCTCCGAGGTCTCGGGCACGGGCAAGAAGCCCTTCAAGCAGAAGCACACCGGCCGGGCGCGGCAGGGCGGCGGCCGTCCGCCGATCCACCGCCACGGCGGCACGGTGCACGGGCCCGTCCCGCGCTCCTACGAGCTGAAGGTCAACGTCGCCACGAAGAAGGCGGCCCTCCGCTGCGTCCTCTCGGAGAAGCTCCGCGAGAACCAGCTCGTCCTCCTCGAGAGCCTCGAGCTCCCGACGCACCGGACGAAGGACCTCGCCGCCGCGATGACGAAGCTCGGCGTGACCGGGAAGGCCCTTCTTCTCGACCGCCGCGAGAACGAGAAGCTCGCCAAGGCGGCGCGGAACAACCCGCTCCTCCTCGTCGAGGACGCTCTCGGGCTCGACGCCTACTCGGCGCTCGAGGCGGGGGCGGTCATCCTGACGGAGCAGGCCCTCAAGACGGTCACCGAGGTGCTCGGATGAAGACCGCCCAGTCGATCCTCCTCAAGCCCATCATCACCGAGAAGTCGACGACTCTGCGCGAGACGCAGAACGTCCTGACGTTCAAGGTCGCCACCGACGCGAACCGGATCGAGATCCGCCGCGCCGTGGAGGTCCTGTTCGACGTCAAGGTCGACTCCGTCCGGGTCCTCAAGACGACGTCGAAGATCAAGAAGGTCGGGCGCTCCATCGGTCGCACGAGCGAGGGGCGGAAGGCCTACGTGAAGCTGAAGGCGGGCGAGAAGCTCCCGCCGATCTTCGAGGGGGTCTGACATGCCGGTTCGCTCCTACAAGCCCACGTCCCCCGGCCTCCGGCAGCGGACGACGAGCGACTTCGCGGAGATCACGCGGAGCGCCCCCGAGAAGAGCCTGACCCGCGGGAAGGTGAAGACGGGCGGCCGCAACAACCTCGGCCAGCTCACCTCCTGGTGGCGCGGCGGCGGCCACAAGCGCCGCTACCGCGTCATCGACTTCAAGCGCGACAAGTTCGGCATCCCCGGCAAGGTCGCGTCGGTCGAGTACGACCCGAACCGCTCCGCGCGCATCGCGCTGATCCACTATGCGGACGGCGAGAAGCGGTACATCCTGGCGCCCGCCGGGATCAAGATCGGGCAGACGGTCGTCTCCGGGCCCGAGTCCGACATCCTGACCGGGAACGCCCTGCCTCTGAAGTCGATCCCGCTCGGCACGGTCGTCCACAACGTGGAGCTGACCCCCGGCAAGGGCGGCCAGATGGTCCGCTCGGCCGGCGCCGGCGCCCAGCTCATGGCGAAGGAGGGCGAGCACGCCCTGCTCCGCATGCCCTCCGGCGAGCTCCGCAAGGTCCGGGTGCTCTGCTACGCGACCGTCGGACAGGTCGGGAACCTCGAGCACGAGAACGTCTCGATCGGCAAGGCGGGCCGGAACCGCTGGCTCGGGTGGAAGCCCCACAACCGCGGCGTCGCGATGAACCCGGTCGACCACCCGATGGGCGGCGGCGAGGGCAAGACGTCGGGCGGCCGGCACCCGACCTCCCCGTGGGGCTGGAAGACCAAGGGGAAGAAGACCCGCAACAACAAGCGTACCGACGCGCTGATCGTCAAGCGCCGCACGAAGTAAGGCGGAGCGAAGGAAACCCTGATGTCGCGTTCGACAAAGAAAGGCCCCTTCGTGGACGGGCACCTCCTCGAGAAGATCGTCGCCCTCAACTCGGCGGGGGACAAGCGCGTGGTCAAGACCTGGTCGCGCCGCTCGACGATCATGCCCGAGATGGTCGGCCACACCGTCGCCGTCCACAACGGCAAGAAGTTCATCCCCGTCTACGTCTCCGAGAACATGGTCGGCCACAAGCTCGGCGAGTTCTCTCCCACCCGCACCTTCAAGGGCCACTCGGGCCGGAAGGTCGAGAAGGGCGCCACGCCGGCGCCGGCCGCCAAGTAACGGAGGACCGATGGAAGCCGTCGCCCGCCTCCGCCACTACCGCGGCTCCGCACAGAAGGTGCGGCTCGTCGCGGACCTCATCCGCATGAAGCCGGTCGGCCGCGCGCTCGCGACGCTCCGCGCGACGCCGAAGGGCTGCTCTCCCGACCTGAAGAAGCTCGTCGAGTCGGCCGTCGCGAACGCCCAGCAGAACGGCTCGGGCGTCGACGCGGACGCGCTCGTCGTCTCGCGCGTCCTGGTCGACGGAGCGGGGCGCAAGCCCCTCCAGCGGAACTCGATGCTCCGCTCGGTCTCCAACTACAAGAAGCGCTTCGCCCGGCCCCGCTTCATGAGCGGCCCGCAGGGGCGGATGTGGCTCGTCACACGGCCCTTCTGCCACGTCACGGTCGTCCTCTCGGACGACCCGGCGGTCCGCCGCAAGGCGGGGCTGACGGCCGAGCCGGCGCGCCCGGCCGCGAAGAAGAAGGGCGGCAAGGTCGCCGCCGCGGTCGCCAAGGCCGCCGCGCGGCCGCAGGCCCCGAAGGCCGACGCGAAGCCCGCGAAGGCCGAGGGCGCCCCGAAGGCCCCGAGGACCAGGAAGAGCGCGAAGGCCGCGGAGCCCGCCGGCGGTCAGGAGTAGGACGAAGATGGGTCAGAAGGTTCACCCCTACGGGTTCCGCATCGGCTACAACCGGACCTGGCACTCGCGCTGGTACGCGGAGAAGGACTACCTCCGCTTCCTGCACGACGACCTGAAGCTCCGGGCCGAGCTCAAGCGCGACCTCTCGAACGCGGCCGTCTCCGAGGTCGAGATCGAGCGCGGGAACAAGCTCAAGATCAACATCATGACCGCCCGCCCGGGAGTCATCATCGGCAAGAAGGGCGCGGCCGTCGACCAGCTCCGCGACCGCCTCCAGCGCCGCCTCGGCAAGGACATCCACGTGAACATCGTGGAGATCCAGCGGCCCGAGACCGACGCCCAGCTCGTCTCCGAGTCGATCGCGATGCAGCTCGAGCGCCGCGTCGCCTTCCGCCGCGCGATGAAGAAGGGGATGGAGTCCGCGTTCCGCTTCGGGGCGCAGGGAATCAAGATCCGCTGCTCCGGCCGGCTCAACGGCGCCGAGATCGCGCGCTCCGAGTGGTACCAGGAGGGGCGCCTGCCGCTCCACACCCTCAAGGCCGACATCGACTACGGCTTCGCCGAGGCCCGCACGACGTACGGGAAGATCGGCGTGAAGTGCTGGATCTACAAGGGCGACCTCCACCGCGCGAAGTCGCGCCGGAAAGTCGCGTAAGGAACTCCCGCCATGTTGATGCCCTCCAAGGTCAAGTACCGCAAGCAGCAGAAGGGGCGCCGGCGCGGCACCGCGCTGCGCGGCGGGACGCTCTCCTTCGGCGAGTTCGGCCTGCAGGCCCTCGAGGCGGGGTGGCTCACCGCCCGCCAGATCGAGGCCGGCCGCGTCGCGATCCAGCGCCACGTCAAGCGCGGCGGCAAGCTCTGGATCCGCGTCTTCCCCGACAAGCCGATCACCAAGAAGCCCCTCGAGACCCGAATGGGGAAGGGCAAGGGCGCGCCGGAGGCCTGGGTCTCCGTCATCAAGCCCGCCCGGATCCTGTTCGAGATGGAGGGCGTCGACGAGAAGATCGCTCGAGACGCGTTCCGGCTCGCCGCCGACAAGATCGGGATCAAGACCCGGTTCGTGTCCCGGTCCTTCGAGGAGGCCGTGCGATGAAGGGGACGACCGTCGAGACGATGAAGGGCTGGTCCGCCGACGAGCGCGGCGCCAAGCTCCGCGAGTGGACGCAGGCCCTGTTCAACCTCCGACTCCAGAAGGCGACCGGCCAGCTGGAGAACCCGATGAAGATCCGCCAGCTGCGGCGCGACATCGCGCGGCTGAAGACGGCCGAGAGGCAGGCCCGATGACCACCGAGACCACCACCGCAGCGGCGAAGCCCGCAGCCCGCAAGAGCCGCAAGGTCGGCACGGTCGTCTCCAACAAGATGGAGAAGACCGTCGTCGTCGAGGTCACCCGCCTCGTCAAGCACGGCCGGTACGGCAAGTTCCTGAAGAAGTCCGCCCGCTTCCTCGCGGACGACCGCGTCCACGCGTGCATTCCCGGGGACGTCGTCGAGATCGAGGAGACGCGGCCCCTCTCGGCGCGAAAGCGCTGGCGCGTGCGCGCGGTCGTGACCGCCGCGCGCCGGGAAGCGTAAGGGAGGGTCGCCATGATCCAGATGGGGACGATCCTCGAGGTCGCGGACAACTCCGGCGCCAAGCGCCTCTCCTGCATCCGCCTGAAGGGCGGGTCGGTGGGGCAGTACGGGCGCCTGGGCGACGTCATCACCTGCGCGGTGAGGGAGTCCGCCCCGGACGCGCCCGACGCGGTCAAGAAGGGGAAGGTCGTGAAGGCCGTCATCGTGCGCACGCGGCGCGAGCAGCGCCGGCGGGACGGCAGCTACATCCGCTTCGACAACAACGCGGCCGTCCTGATCAACAACGACAAGGAACCGATCGGGACCCGCGTGTTCGGGCCGGTCGCTCGGGAGCTTCGCGAGAAGAAGTACATGAAGATCATCTCGCTCGCTCCCGAGGTGATCTGAGGCGAACGCGATGAAGAAGAAGCAGCCCGAGTACACGGGGAAGACCAGGGTCCGGAAGGGCGACGAGGTCGTCGTCCTGGCCGGCAAGGACCGGGGCGCGCACGGGAAGGTCCTGCGCGTCGTCCCCGACAAGGGACGGGTCGTGGTGGAGGGTGTGAACCTCATCAAGCGCGCCACGCGCCCGAACCCCCAGAAGAACATCAAGGGCGGGATCGTCGAGAGGGAGGCGGCCATCGCCATCTCGAACGTCATGCTCCGCGACCCGGAGACCGGCAAGCCGACCCGCGTCGGCGTCCGCGTCGAGGGGGGGGAGCGCGTGCGCTACGCGCGCCGGAGCAAGGCGACGATCTCCTCCGTGACCAAGAAGACGGGAGCGTAAGCGATGTCGTCGCGGCTCATCGAAAAGTACCGCAAGGACGTCGTCCCGGTCCTCAAGAAGGAGTTCGGGATCGACAACCCGATGGCGGTCCCGAAGATCGAGAAGGTCGTCCTGAACATGGGCGTCGGAGAGGCGATCACGAACGTCAAGATCGTCGAGGCCGCCGCCGAGGAGCTGACCAAGATCGCCGGGCAGCGCGCGGTCATCACGCGCGCCCGCAAGTCGATCGCGACCTTCAAGCTCCGCGAAGGCATGCCGATCGGCTGCCGGGTGACCCTGCGCGGCGAGCGGATGTACGAGTTCCTCGACCGCCTCCTCAACATCGCCCTTCCGCGGGTGCGGGACTTCCGCGGCGTGCCCACGCGGGCCTTCGACGGCCGCGGGAACTACACGCTCGGCATCCGCGACCACCTCGTCTTCCCCGAGATCGATCCGGGCAAGGTGGACAAGTCGAAGGGCCTCAACGTCACGATCGTGACGACGGCCGGCTCCGACGACAGGGCGCGCGTCCTGCTCCGCGAGCTGGGCATGCCGTTCGGGCGCTAGGAACAAGGGAGAACCGTCGATGGCTCGTCGCTCCTCAATCGTCAAGACCGCGCGGAAGCCGAAGTTCGCGATCCGGGCGCACAACCGGTGCAAGATCTGCGGCCGGCCGCGCTCCTACATCCGCAAGTTCGGCACCTGCCGCATCTGCTTCCGCAACCTCGCGCTCGGCGGCTACGTCCCGGGCGTGACCAAGGCGTCGTGGTGAGGAGGGGCGCGTGGCCGCACTGACCGACCCGATCGCCGACCTCCTGACCCGCGTCCGCAACGGGCTCACCTCCCGTCACGAGAAGATCGACGTCCCGTCGTCCCGCCTGAAGATCGAGATCGCCCGCATCCTGAAGGACGAGGGCTACATCAAGAACTTCAAGGTGCTCGACGACAAGGGCGCCGGCCTCCTCCGCCTCTACCTCAAGTACGACGACGCCGGGAACCCCGTGATCCACGGGCTGACGCGCGTCTCGCGCCCCGGCCGCCGGCTCTACCGCGGGAAGGACGAGCTCCCGCGCGTCCTCGGCGGGCTCGGCATCGCCATCGTCTCGACCTCGCAGGGCCTCCTCACCGGCCACGACGCGCGCAAGCGCGGCCTGGGCGGCGAGGTCGTCTGCTCGGTCTGGTAGGACCGGAGGGAAGACGATGTCTCGAGTGGGAAAGAAGGCCATCACACTCCCGAAGGGCGTCGACGTCAAGGTCGACGCCGCCGGGGTCCACGTCAAGGGGCCCAAGGGGACCGTCTCCACGCCGGTCCTCGAGGGAATCACGGTCGCCGTCAAGGACGGCCGCGTCGACCTCGTCCGCGCGAGCGAAGAGAAGCGGATCCGCGCGTTCCACGGGCTGAACCGCGCGCTCGTCGCGAACGCCGTCCTCGGCGTGGCCGAGGGGTACAAGCGCTCCATCGACCTCGTCGGCATCGGCTACAAGGCCGAGAAGAAGGGGTCCGAGGTCATCTTCACGTGCGGCTACTCGCACACGGTCCGGTTCCCGGAGCCGGACGGCGTGACGATCGACGTGGCGCCCGACGCGAAGGCGAAGGACGTGACGCACATCGTCGTGACCGGCGTCGACAAGCAGAAGGTCGGCGAGACGGCGACCCGGATCCGCGGCATCAAGCCGCCCGATCCCTACAAGCTCAAGGGCTTCCGCTTCGTCGGCGAGGTCCTGAAGAAGAAGGCCGGAAAGGCCGCCGGCAAGTGAGGTCTCGAGGATGAACAGGGCTCAGGCACGGGTCGAGGCGCGCGACAGGATCCACACCCGGATCCGCCGGAAGGTCGAGGGTTCGCCGGAGCGGCCGCGGCTGGCGATCCGCAGGACTCTGAAGTACATCTACGCCCAGCTCGTGGACGACGCGTCCGGCCGGACGCTCGCCCAGGCGAGCTCCCGCGAGGACTCGATCCTCGGCGGGAAGAAGAGCGCCGCGAGCAAGGCGGCCGCGGTCTCCGTCGGCGCGCTCATCGCGGAGCGGGCGAAGGAGAAGGGCATCGCCGCGGTCGTCTTCGACCGGGGCGGCCACCTCTACCACGGCAACGTCAAGGCTCTCGCCGACTCGGCGCGCGAGAAGGGGTTGAAGTTTTGAGCAGCACACCCTCCCGTCCCCCCCGCTTCGGAAACCGTCCGGGCGGCCCGGGCCGCGGCCCCGGCGGTCCGAACGCCGCTCCGCCCCGGCCGCCGGGCGCCCTCGGCGAGGGCCGCGCGGGCCTCGACCTGATCGACCACGTGGTGCACATCAACCGCGTCACGAAGGTCGTCAAGGGCGGCAAGAACTTCTCGTTCTCCGCGCTCGTCATCGTCGGTGACGGCAAGGGACGCGTCGGCTACGGCGCGGGCAAGGCGAAGGAAGTCCCCACGGCCATCAAGAAGGGGATCGAGATGGCCAAGAAGACGATGATCTCCGTGACGCTCAAGGGGACGACGATCCCCCACGCGGTCACGGGCCACTACGGCGCCGGCCGCGTCTTCCTCAAGCCGGCGGCCGAAGGCACCGGCGTCATCGCCGGCGGCGCGGTCCGGGCGATCCTGGAGGCGGTCGGGGTCCAGAACATCCTGACGAAGTCGCTCGGGACGACGAACCCGCACAACGTCGTCAAGGCGACGTTCGACGCCCTGCGGAACCTCCACCTGGCCGCGTCGATCCTCAAGGCGCGCGGCCGGACGGCCGGAGCGTCGACCGTCGAGGCGGTCGCGGCGCCGGCGGCCGAGGCCGTCGCGGCTCCGGAGATCCCGGCGGAGACGAAGTGATGGCCGAGAAAGAGAAGAGCTCCAAGAAGGACGTCGACGCCCTCCTGACGGAGGTGGCGTCGGCGGCCGGCGTGCCGAAGAAGACGGCGAAGCCGGCGGCCACCGTCCCGGCGAAGGCCGCCCCGGCGGCTCCCGCGATGGCCGCGGCGCCGGAGGCCGGGAAGAAGACGGTCCGGATTCGCCAGGTGAAGTCCGGCATCTGCGCCCCGGTCGACCAGAAGCAGACCCTCAAGGGCCTCGGCCTCCGGCGGATCCGCCAGGAGGTGGTCCGGCCCGACACGCCCGCGCTCCGCGGGCAGATCCTCAAGGTCCGCCACCTCGTCGAGGTCGTGGGCGAGTAGCGAGAGGGACGAGACACCATGGCTCACGGACTCCACAACCTCGGTCCGCGCAAGGGCGCGACGTCGGCGCGCAAGCGCGTCGGCCGCGGCCCGGGCTCCGGCCTCGGCAAGACCTCGGGCAAGGGCCACAAGGGCCAGCAGTCGCGCAGCGGCTACTCCGGCCAGCTCGGCCGCGAGGGCGGCCAGATGCCGCTCCACCGGCGCCTCCCCAAGCGAGGCTTCAAGAACATCTTCCGCAAGGAGTGGAACACCGTCCCGGTCGAGGCGCTCGAGCGCCTCTTCGCGGCGGGCGCCACTGTCGACGCCGAAGCCCTCGGCAAGGCCGGCCTTCTGAAGCGCAAGGGCGCCGAGGTGAAGATCCTCGGGACGGGCGAGCTGAAGAAGACGCTGACCGTCGTCGCTCACCAGTTCACGGAAGGGGCGCGCAAGAAGATCGAAGCGGCGGGCGGCCGCTGCGAGGACGTCCCGGCGTGATCGTCCTCGAGTCCTTCCGGAACGTCTTCGCGGTCCCGGACCTCAGGAAGAGGGTCCTCTTCACCTTCGGGCTGCTGGCGATCTACCGGATCGGCGCGCACATCCCGACGCCCGGGCTCGACGCCCTGGCGCTCGAGGAGTTCTTCAAGGCGAGCGCCGGCGGGCTCCTCGGGTTCCTGGACATGTTCTCGGGGGGCGCTCTCCGCCGTCTCTCCGTCTTCGCGCTCGGGATCACGCCGTACATCACGGCGTCGATCATCCTGCAGCTCCTCACCGTCGTCTGGCCCTACCTCGAGAAGCTCTCCAAGGAAGGGGAGATGGGCCGGCGCAAGATCACGCAGTACACCCGGTACGGCACGGTAGTCCTCTCGGTGATCCAGGGCGCGGGCATCGCCCTCTGGCTCTGGGGGACGACGACGCCGACCGGCAAGTTCCTCGTCCTCCGGGACCCGACGTCCGAGGCCGGGAAGATCCCGTTCGTCCTGATGGCGATCCTCACGCTGACGACGGGCACCGCCTTCGTCATGTGGCTCGGCGAGCAGATCACCGAGCGCGGGATCGGGAACGGCATCTCGCTCATCATCTTCGCCGGCATCGTCGTCGGGCTCCCCACCGCGGTCTGGCACTCGTTCCGGCAGATCCAGCGCGGCCAGATGTCGCTCTTCACGGCCCTCCTCCTCGGCGTCTTCATGCTCGCGGTCGTCGCGGCGATCGTCTTCGTCGAAAGGGCGCAGCGGCGCATCCCGGTCCAGTACGCCAAGCGGGTCGTCGGGCGCCGCGTGTACGGCGGGCAGAACACCTACCTGCCCCTCCGGGTGAACACGGGCGGCGTCATCCCGATCATCTTCGCCGTCTCGATCATCCAGTTCCCGCAGTACCTCGCCTCGGCGTTCAAGAGCGACTTCATGAAGAAGCTGGCCGACCAGCTCGCCATGGGGCAGCCGCTCTACAACCTCTTCTACGCGCTGGCGATCATCTTCTTCTGCTACTTCTACATCTCGATCATCTTCAACCCGACGGACACCGCGGAGAACATGCGGAAGTACGGCGGGTTCATCCCGGGCATCCGCCCGGGCAAGGCGACGTCGGACTACATCGACAGCGTCCTGACGAGGATCACCCTCATCGGCTCGCTCTACCTGGTCGTCGTCGCGCTCATCCCGGAGTTCCTGCTCATGGGCTTCAAGGTCCAGAGCATCCCGGGAATCGGACCGTGGCTCGACGCGAACCTCCCGACGTTCATCACCCAGGGCCTCGGCGTGCCGTTCTACTTCGGAGGGACGTCGCTCCTGATCGTCGTCGGCGTCGCGATGGACACCGTGCAGCAGATCGAGTCGCAGCTCGTGATGCGGAACTACGACGGGTTCCTGAAGAAGGGCCGCATCCGGGGGCGGCGGAGCTAGGACGATGCCGGTCGACGTGGTGTTCTTCGGCCCGCCGGGCTCGGGAAAGGGGACCCAGGCCTCGCGCCTGGCGTCCACGCTCGGGATTCCCCAGGTGTCCACCGGAGACCTCCTCCGCTCGAACGTGGCCCGAGGCACCGACCTCGGGAAGGTCGCCCGGCCGATCATGGAGTCGGGGGCGCTCGTCCCCGACGACCTCGTCACACGCATGCTGAAGGAGAGGCTCGAGGAGCCCGACGCGGCGACCGGCGCCCTCTTCGACGGCTATCCGCGCACCGTGCCGCAGGCCGAGGAGCTCGACCGGCTTCTCCGGATCGAGGGCCGCACCCTGACGGCGGTGCTCTTCATCGACGTTCCCGACCCCGTCATCGTCGGCAGGCTCGTGAAGCGGGCCGAGATCGAGGGACGGGCGGACGACACGCCGGAGACGGTCGCGGCGCGCCTCCGGGTCTACCGCGACAAGACCGAGCCGCTCGCCGAGCTCTACCGGAAGCTCGGGCTCTTCCACCGGATCGACGGCGACCGGCCCGTCGACGAGGTCGCGTTCGACGTCCTCGCGACGCTGAACCGCGTCACCGGGAGGGTCCTGGCGTGATCACCTGCAAGGGCCGGGCGGAGCTCCTGAAGATGGAGCGGGCGACGTGGATCGTCCAGCAGACGCTGGCCGACTGCGTCGCCGCCTGCCGACCCGGCGTGACGACGGAGGAGATCGACCGGATCGCCGCGGACGGCATCCGGAAGAGGGGCGGAAAGGCCGCCTTCCCGGGCTACCGCGGCTACCCGAAGACCGTCTGCTCGTCGGTGAACGACGAGGTCGTCCACGGGATCCCGACGTCGAAGCGGAAGCTCCGCGACGGGGACATCGTCGGGATCGACCTCGGAGTCATCGTCGACGGCTACTTCGGCGACGCGGCGCGGACGGCGGTCGTGGGCGAGGTGCCCGCGCCGGTCGCGGAGCTCGTCCGCCAGACGTGGCTCGCTCTCGTGGCCGGCGTCTCGGCGGTCCGCGTCGGCGGCCGCATCGGCGACATCGGCGCGGCGGTCGAGGCCGTCGCGAACGAGAAGGGCTTCGGCGTCGTTCGCGAATACGTCGGGCACGGCATCGGGACGGCCCTCCACGAAGAGCCCCAGGTGCCGAACTACGGGCCGGCAGGGAAGGGCGAGCGGATCCGCGAGGGGATGACCCTCGCGATCGAGCCGATGTTCAACCTCGGGACGGCCCGGGTCCGGCTCGGGCCCGACGGCTGGACCGTGAGGACTGCCGACGGCAAGCCGTCGGCGCACTTCGAGCACACGGTCGTGGCGACCGCCGACGGGCCGGTCGTCCTCGGCTTCGGCCGCTACACGTCCGACGGTCTCGTGACGGGGGTCCCGGACGAGACGGAATACCCGGTCCCCGCGGCTTCGCCGCGGGGGGAGCCGGCCGAGACCCCGGGCGAGAGCCGGGTCTGAGAGGAGAGGGTTTCGAGGCGCAGATGTCGAAGGAAGACGCCATCGAGGTGACCGCGACGGTCATCGAGCCCCTGCCGAACGCGATGTTCAAGGTGGAGCTCGAGAACAAGCACCAGGTCCTGGCTCACATCTCCGGGAAGATGCGGAAGCACTTCATCCGCATCCTGCCCGGGGACAAGGTCCTCGTGGAGCTCTCTCCGTACGACCTGAACCGGGGTCGCATCATCTACCGGTACAAGTAGTAAACTGTAAGGCTCCGCCGGCTCCCCCGGGAGGCCGGGGGCGAAACGATCGAGGGATCACATGAAAGTCCGCGCGTCCGTGAAGAAGATCTGCTCCAAGTGCAAGGTGATCCGCAGGGCGGGGGTCGTCCGGGTCATCTGCGAGAACGCCAAGCACAAGCAGCGGCAGGGTTAGAGGGAAGAGGGAATGGCTCGAATCTCCGGCGTCGATCTCCCCCCGAACAAGCGTGTCGAGATCGGTCTCACCTACATCTTCGGGATCGGGCGCCCTACGGCCCGCATGATCCTGAAGGACACGGGCGTGGGACCCGACACGCGGATCAAGGACCTGTCCGAGGACGAGGTCGCGAAGATCCGCAAGAAGATCCAGGACGACGTGAAGGTCGAGGGCGACCTCCGCAAGGAGACCGCCCAGGACATCAAGCGTCTGATGGACATCGGCTGCTACCGCGGGCTTCGTCACCGCCGCGGCCTGCCGGTCCGTGGGCAGCGGACGCACACGAACGCCCGCACCCGGAAGGGCCCGCGTCGCGGCGCCGTGGCCGGCAAGAAGAAGGCGACGAAGAAGTAAGGATGAGGAACGCCGATGGCTGCCGCTGAAGCTAAGGGCCGGAAGAAGGGCCCCAAGAAGGAAAAGAAGAACGTCCCGCACGCCGTGGCCACGGTCCAGGCGTCGTTCAACAACACGATCGTGGCGATCACCGACCCGTCGGGGAACGTCCTCGCCTGGTCGTCCGCCGGCCGGATCGGCTTCAAGGGCTCCCGGAAGGGGACGCCGTTCGCGGCGCAGCTCGCCGCCGGCAACGCCGCGCAGCTCGCGCAGGAGCATGGCGTGAGGACGCTCGACGTCCGCGTCCAGGGTCCCGGCGCCGGCCGCGAGAGCGCGATCCGCGCCCTCGCCGCGGCCGGGCTCGACATCCGATCCATCAAGGACGCGACCCCGATCCCGCACAACGGCTGCCGCCCCCGCAAGCGGCGCCGGGTCTAGTCCCTCACCCCGTTCCGGGGGAGCGCCGCTCCCCCGGCGGGTCGGCGAGAGAGGGAGGCCCGCGGGCCTCCCGACCCCCCTCCGAGGGGGGCGACTCCGGCGCGCGGAGAGCGCGCCGGCGCCCGTAAACCGGCTCCCGATTCCGGGCCGGGACGAAGGGCGGAACGCAACGACGGAGTCGGCCAGGAGGTATCCGTTCCCGTGGCGCGTTATCGCGAATCCGTCTGCCGGCTCTGCCGGCGCGAGGCCATGAAGCTCTTCCTGAAGGGCGACCGCTGCTTCACGAACAAGTGCGCCATCGAGCGCCGCAACTTCCCGCCGGGCCAGCACGGGAAGAGGCGCTCCAAGATCCTCGGCTACGGCATCCAGCTCCGCGAGAAGCAGAAGCTGAAGAGGTTCTACGGGCTCCTCGAGACGCAGTTCCGCCTCACGTTCGAGAAGGCCGAGCGGATGCGAGGCGTCACGGGCGAGAACCTCCTCTCCCTCCTCGAGCGCCGCCTCGACAACGTCGTGCACCGGCTCGGCTTCGCGGCCTCCCGGCAGCAGGCCCGCCAGCTCGTCCGGCACGGCCACGTCGCGGTGAACGGCCGGAAGGTCGACGTCCCGAGCTTCGTCGTCGTTCCCGGCGCCGTCGTCGCCATCAAGGCGAAGAGCCGCCAGAACCCGGGCGTCGTCGCGGCGGTCGACTCGGCCAAGGGACGCGGCGTCCCGGAGTGGCTCGAGCTCGACTCCACCGAGTTCAAGGGGACCGTCAAGTCGCTCCCGCGGCGCGAGGACGTCTCCCTCCAGGTCAACGAGAAGCTCATCGTCGAGCTCTACAGCAAGTGACGGGCGACCCGAGGAGGAGCGAACGATGATGTGGAAGGGCTTCCAGCGACCGAACCGCCTCGAGGTGGACGAGGAGTCGGGGAACTACGGACGCTTCACCGCCCAGCCGCTCGAGCGCGGCTGGGGGACGACGGTCGGGAACGCGCTCCGGCGCGTCCTCCTCTCGTCGATCGAGGGGGCGGCGATCACCGCCGTCAAGATCGACGGCGTCGAGCACGAGTTCACGGCGATGCCGGGCGTCGTCGAGGACGTCACGGACGTCATCCTCAACCTCAAGAGCCTCGCCATCCGGATGCACGACGACGGCCCGCGCATGCTCGTCCTCGACGCGAAGTCGAAGGGCGTGGTGACGGCCGACGCGTTCGAGGACGACGCCCAGGTCGAGATCCTCAACCCGGAGGCGACGGTCGCGACGCTGGCCGACGGCGGCCGCCTCCGGCTCGAGGCGACCGTCACGAAGGGGCGGGGCTACGTCCCCGCGGACCGCAACTTCGACGCCGAGGCGCCGATCGGGACGATCCCGCTCGACTCCGCCCACTCGCCGGTCCGCCGCGTGAACTACCACGTCGAGGCCGCGCGCGTCGGGCAGGCGACCGACTACGACAAGCTCGTCCTCGAGGTCTGGACGAACGGCACGCTCACGCCGCGCGACGCGGTGGGGCTCGCCGCCGTCCTCCTCCGGGAGCACCTCGCGATCTTCGTCAACCTCGAGACGGAGGAAGGCGCGGCCGCGAGCGGTCCCGAGATCCCGCAGAGCGAGCTCGACGCCCTGCTCGACCAGAACGTCGAGGAGCTCGAGCTCTCGGTCCGCAGCGCGAACTGTCTGAAGAACGCCGGCATCCGGACGCTTCGGGAGCTCGTGCAGAAGACCGAGAAGGAGATGCTCGAGACGAAGAACTTCGGGCGGAAGAGCCTGAACGAGATCAAGGAGATCCTGCGCGAGAAGGGGCTCGCCTTCGGCATGAAGCTGGAGACCCCGACGGGCGCGGGACGCTGAGGACCTGACCGATGCAGCACAACCGGGCCGGACGCAAGCTGGGGCGGACCAGCGCGCACCGGAAAGCACTCTTCCGCAACCAGCTCGACTCGCTCTTCCTTCACGAGCGGATCCAGACGACGATCTCGAAGGCGAAGGAGCTCCGGCCGCTCGCCGAGAAGCTCGTCACGCTCGCGCGGCGCGGCGGCCTCCACGCGCGCCGCCTCGCCCTGCGGGACATCAGCCAGGAGGCCGCCAAGCGGCTCTTCGACGAGATCGCGCCGCGCTTCGCGACGCGTCCCGGCGGCTACACCCGGATCCTGAAGCTCGGCCAGCGGCCGGGCGACGCGGCGGAGAAGGCGATCATCGAGTTCGTCGACTTCGACTTCGCGCAGCGGCGCGCCGAGAAGAAGGCCGCCGAGAAGGCCGTCTCCGAGAAGAAGGAGTCGCTCCTCGAGAAGGCGCGGCGTCTCGTCACCGGCAAGGGCGGCGACAAGGAAGCCGGCGCGAAGGCCGACGAGCCGGCCGAGTCCGCGAAGGCCGACGAGAAGAAGGCCGGAGACAAGAAGGTGAAGGCCCCGAAGGCGGCCAAGCCCGCGAAGACGGCCGCTCCGAAGGCTCCGAAGCCGAAGGCCGAGAAGAAGGGGGGCTCGACGCCCCGGACGCCCCGCAAGGCCGGCGGCGCCTAGGTCCGATGTTCCCGGGAGCCCTCCGCCGGCCGGCGGAGGGCTCCCGATCGCCGCGCCCCTCCCTGCGGCGATCGTCCCAGAAGCCTCTGCCGGGCTCGGAACGATGAGGCCGTGTCCGTCGATCGGCGCGACACGGTCGGGCGGCGCCTCGCCCGCGTGCCGGTCGCGCCGGCCTCACCGGCCGCCGAGGAGCAGGACGACCGCGACGGCCTCCCTCGTCCCGTGCGTGATCGAGACGTGGGCGCCGACGACTCCGAGCGCGTCGGCCTTCTCGCGTGCCCGGCCGGCCAGGACGAGCCGGGGAGGGCCGCCGGGCTCGCGCGCCACGGCGACCTCGCGGAACGCCACGCCCTGCATCCCGGTGCCGAGCGCCTTCATCGCCGCCTCCTTGGCCGCGAAGAGGCCGGCGACGTGCTCGCCGATGCGCCGGGAGTGGAGCGGGCGGCGGACCTCGCCCGGGACGCAGACCTTCTCCAGGAAGCGGGAGCCGTGCCGCGCGAGGGCCGCCTCGATGCGCGCGATCTCGCAGAGGTCGACCCCGAGGCCCAGCACGGCCTTTCCGTGGGGGTAGGCGCCGTCGAGGAGGGCCGACCGGGGGTCCGTCGTCACGCGGGACGCTCCGGGCGCCCGAGGAGGACTCGCGCCGCCAGGACGAGGTGCAGGACTCCGAGCCCGGCGACGAAGCCCCGAAACGAAGGGGCCGCGAGGAACGGCTCGACCGAGGCGGGAGACGGAAGGACGACCCGCCTCAGCCAGAACGCGCTCCACGGGGCGAGGACGAGCAGCAAGCCGGCCTCGAGGAAATAGAGGCCGAGCAGCAGCTGGAGGAAGCGGCCTCCCCGGGTCTCGCTCACGCCCGCATTCTAGAGGGGGAAGACGAGAGGGCGCCGCCCGGACGGGCGGCGCCCTCGGGACGTTTTCCCGAGCCGGTCCCGCTCAGCCGCGCGGCGAGGCGCTGCGGCGGGAGGAGTCGCCGGAGCGCGAGGGCGGCGGGCTCGAGGGGCGAGAAGAGGACGACGACGGGGAGGAGGAGCGGGACGGAGCGCTCGTCTGAGGCGCCGGCGCCGAGCGGGGCATCGACGACGAGCGCGAGGGCGGAGCCTCGTACCGCGGAGCGGGGGCGGAGCGCTCCGGGGACGAGGAGCGGGAGGGCGCCTCGTAGCCCCGGGAGGGAGTCTCGTAGGAGCGCCGGGCCGGAGCTTCGTACCGGGGCGCCGGGGCCGAGCGGGACGGTGCGTCGTAGCTCCGGGAGGGAGTCTCGTAGGACCGGGACGGGGGCGCCTCGGTCCGCGGCGCGGGAGCCGACCGGGGCGTGTCGTCGCCGCGCCATCCCTCGTCCGCCCGCGGCGCCGGGGCGCTTCTGCGGGGAGCCGGGGCGGGCTCGGAGTCCCGGGTGCGTGCGGGCGTGTCGGCACCGCGGGAAGGCTCGCTCGCACGCCAGGGCTCGGAGCGGGGAGCGGTCTCGCGCGTGCCCGTCCGCGCGGGCGTCTCGGAGGATTCGGTCGGAGGCGCGGCCCGACGGGCGGGGACGTCGAACGTGCGGGATGGGGTCGAGCCGGGGCGGGACTCGCTCCCGGGCGAGCGCCAGCCGTCGTCGCCGCGGACGTCGCGGTTCCCGAAGCCTCCGCGCAGCGGGGGCTCGACGTCCTGCCGAGCGGTTCCGGCCGTCTCGCCGGAGCGGGCTCCTGCGTCCCGCCAGCCTTCGCCGGGGCGGCTCGAGGAGCCGCGCGCGGGGGCCGTGGCGTCGTTCGTCCGGGAAGGCGAGCTCGAGGCGCCGATGCCCCCCTCACCCCCGCGCGAGGGCGCCGTCACGGTCGTCGTCGAGGAATCTGCGATCCGCCGGGGCGCAGCGAGCTGATCGGCGGGGACGGGGCGGTAGGAGGGATCCTCGCCCGCGGTCACCCACGCCCGCCGAAGGCCCTCGGACTGCGTCGACCCGAGGGTCCCCTCGCGCCGAAGGACGGGCGTGAGGTCGTCGAGCCCGCCGCCTCCGCGGGGAGCCGCTTCGAGAGTCCTGGGAACGCGCCGGACCGCCTCCTGCACCACGGACGTCACGGAGCCGCCGCGGCCACGCTCGATCCGAAGGGGTGTCGTGGCGACGAGCCCTCGCTCGCCGGGCCGGAATCGGACCGCGTCGTGACCGAGGACGTCCCTGCGGGCGTCGAAACGCGACCCGAGCCGGCTGACGGAGGTGTAGCTCCAGCCGCGGGGGTCGATCCGCTCGAGGTCGATCCGCCCGCGAAGGTGCGGGTAGGCGTTCGTCCAGCGCTCCGAGCCGCGCCGGTTTCGGCGGGAGCGGTCGTAGTAGGAGTGGTAGTAGCTGCCGTAGTAGCCGATCGGGCACCAGCCGACCCAGGACGGCGTGTAGCTCCAGTAGACCCAGGCGGGCGAATAGCGGATGCCGGGCGTCCAGTACCAGCCGAAGCCGACGTCCCAGCTCCAGGAGCCGTAGTGATAGGGGAGCCAGCCCCAGGGCTCGTAGGAGACCCAGGTCAGGCCGACCGGGGACCAGCGCCAGTAGCCGTCCGTGTAGGGGCGCCAGCCGACGGAGACGGTGGGCCTCCAGGCCCGGGAGCCGCCCACGGTGATCCACGATCCGTAGCGGTCGAAGTCGGCGACGGCGTAGTCGTACTCGTAGCCCGCGACCACGTCATCGGAAGACGGGCGGTCGGCGGAATAGGAGCGACGGTCGGAGACGAAGGCGGCGAAGCGGTCGCGCGGCTCGCCGAGCCAGTCGACCTCGAGCTCGGAGTCTCCGGAGACGTAGGCGTACTGGCCGGCCCGGAGCGTGGCCCGTCCGGAGCGGGCGGCGATCTCGGCGCGGCCGGAGAGGACGTAGACCTCGGTCCCGCGGCGGCCCGTCTCGACCCGGAGAAGGCCCTTGTCGGGGAAGAGGACGGTCACGTCGCCGGTGTCGATCCGGGTCGCCTCGTCGCGGGACGTCGACCAGCGGTGCTCGAGGTGGATCCCGCCCCTTTCGAGGTAGATCGAGTTCCGGTCGTCCTCCGATTCGTAGGTCCGGGAGAGCCGGTCGAATCGGAGGTCGGTGCCGACGTCGATCCGCAGGACGTTGCCGTCCGCGAGGATCGCCTCGGCCCGGGACGCCGAGCCGGTCGAGATGCGATCGCCGACGAGGATCGGCGTGTTCGGCCGGGCCGTCGAGTCGTCCTCGGCGCTCGAGACGAGGGTGACCTCGGAGCCGACCCAGGAGAGGTACGAGTACCCCTCGCGCTGCGCGAGGGCCGGGACGGCCGACAGGAGGAAGGCGATTGCGAGCGCAGGTCGAAGGATTCGGGTGGTCATCGGAGTCATCCTCCCGTCCCGGGTAATGCGACTCGCGTGCCACTTCGCGAGTCCCCCCGGGGAGACGTTCGGACCAACGCTCGATTTGAGCTCACGGCGGGATTTCCGCTCCCGAGGCAGCGTCCTCGGGCGGGCGCCCGGCGGAAGTGCCTTGACCGGGACGCCCGGCCGGGCCACCCTTGAGACGTGGTCTTCGAATTCCTGAAGAAGAAGCTCCAATCGCTCACCTCTGACGCGGTGGCGGCGGCCGGGACCGCTCCTGCGGCTGGCGGCGACTACGAAGAGCGCCGGGCGCGCGCCGAGGCCCTGCACGAGAAGGGAGAGACGGCCGAGGCCGTCGCTCTCCTGGAAGGGCTCGCCGCGGACCTCGCCGGCGAGGGGAGCTTTCCCCTCGCCGTCGCGGTACGCCATCAGATCAGCTCGTGGAGCTCCGGTCCTCCGGCGACCCAGTCGGCGGCCCGGGATGCCGAGGAGATGGCGCGGAAGCGGGAGGAGACCGGTGCCGTCCGCGCCCGCGACGCCGGCCGGGCGTCGGCGCCGATTCCCGAGGGGCTCGAGCGATCCCGCTTCTTCGCGGAAATGACGAGGGAGGAGATCGCGGGGTTCATCGCTTCCTCGGTTCGGCGGACCTTCCGCGAGGGGGAGATCGTCCTCGAGCAGGGGAAGGCCGGGCGGGACTTCTACATCGTCACCCGCGGAGTCCTCCGCGTGGAAACGGCGATGGGCGAAGGGCGGAAGCTCCGCATGGGGGTCCTCGTCGCCGGAGACGTCTTCGGGGAGGTCGCCTTCCTGACGGGGCGGCCGCGCACGGCGACGGTCCTCGCGGAAACGGCGGCGGAGTGCCTCGAGATCGGCGGCGACGCCTGGGACGGGGCTCTGGCCGGCCTCCCGCGAGTACGGAAGGTGCTCGAGGAGGTCCACAACGAGCGGGCGCGGTTCGCGGCGGATGCGATCGTCGAGGAGCTGCGGCGGAAGAGAGAGGCGGGAGGGAAGGGCTGAATGGCGATCCGGGACATCGTCAGGTACGGCGACGAGCGACTCGTCGCCAAGAACGAGGACGTGACCGACTTCGAGGACCCGGCGCTCCGGGAGCTGATCCGCGACCTGTTCGAGACGGGGTGGGCTGCGCCCGGCCTCGGAATCGCCGCGCCCCAGATCGGGGTGAACAAGCGAGTCTGCGTCGTCGACCTCTCGGTCGGCAAGGACCCGTCTCAGGCGCTCGTCCTGATCAACCCTCGCGTCGTCGACGCGGAGGGACTCGTGAGGGACGAGGAAGGGTGCCTCTCGTTTCCCGACATCGTCGAGATCGTCGAGCGGCCGGAGGCGGTCGCGGTGGAGGCGTTCGACGAGAAGGGTGTCAGGAGGGTTCTCGAGGGAGCGGACCTCCTCGCCCGGGCGTTCTGCCACGAGATCGACCACCTCGACTCCCGGCTCTTCATCGAGAGGATGTCGAGCCTGAAGCGGGGCTTCGTCCTTCGCAAGGTGCTGAAGAGGCAGAAGCGCGGAGAGTGGTAGGGGAGGCGCCGAAGGCGCCGCGGGGAGGCTGGTGGCGAGCCTCCCCGATCAGGACCCTGAGGAGGGGAGGCGCCGAAGGCGCCGCGGGGAGGCTGGTGGCGAGCCTCCCCGATCAGGACCCTGAGGAGGGGAGGCGCCGAAGGCGCCGCGGGGAGGCTCGTGGCGAGCCTCCCCGATCCATCAATGACCTCGCAGCTCCTGGATGAGGTCGGCCCTGTGGAGGGTCCGCGCCAGGTGCCCGGCCAGCGCGACGAGGTGCTCGAGCTCGGTCGAGTCGCCGGGAGCCGGGGGGAGGCCGCGGCGGTGGAGGCGAAGCGTCCCGAGCAGCTCCGAGCCGACCCACAGCGGCGCGGAGACGACGAGCCAGTCTCCCGAGGGATCCCGGGACTCGCCCGGGAGGCGCGGGGCCTTCTCGATGCGAGGATCCTCGGAGAGCGCGAGGACCGCGAGGTAGGACGGGGGCGCGCCGTCGGGCCAGGAGGGGGAAACGGCGGTCCGGGTCTCGGCCCTTCCGGGCCGGCGCGTGTGGAGCGTGACGCCGTCGGCCCCGAAGAGCGGACCGATCCTGTCGAGGATCGTGACCAGGACCTGGGCCCGCTTCTCTTCCGTCCCGGCTTCCTCCGCCTCCAGCTTCTCCGTGATCTCCTGCTGCAGCTCGAGGAAGCGGGTCCGCGCTCCGATGGTGTCGAGGAGGTGCTTCGTCCGGAGGGCGTTCTTGGTCCGGGCCTTCAGCTCGCGCGCTGAAAACGGCTTCGTCAGGTAGTCGTTCGCGAGCGCCTCGAAGCCCTTGAGGAGGTCCTCCTCGTCCGTCCGGGCGGTCACGAAGAGGACCTGCGTGTCCGCCGTTTCCGGGAGGGTCTTGATGCGGCGGCAGACCTCGTAGCCGGAGAGGTCGTCCATCTTCACGTCGAGGAGGACGACGTCCGGGGCCCGCTGGGCGACCTTCGCGAGAGCCTCCGTGCCGGAGAGCGCGAACTCGAAGTCGCAGTCGAGCTCCTCGGCGATGTAGGAGGCGACCTCCGACTGGAAGGGATCGTCGTCGACGAGGAGGATGAGCGGGCGGGAGGAGCGTGGGCGGAACATCGGAACGGGCTTTATCCCTCGCGCGGGCGGGGTCGTCAAGGAGATTGCGATGGGCCCGGTCCGCGCGGAGAATCCGGGACCGTGAGCCTGCGCCTTTTCGATACTGCGGCCCGTTCCCTGGTCGATTTCGAGCCACTCCGCCCCGGCAAGATCGGCCTCTACACCTGCGGCCCGACGGTCTACAACCGGGTCCACATCGGGAACCTCCGGACGTTCGTCTGGGAGGACGTGATGTGCCGGGCCTTCCGGAGCCTCGGCTTCGACGTGACCCAGGTGATGAACCTGACGGACATCGACGACAAGACGATCCGCGGCGCGATCGCCGAGGGGCTCCCGCTCCGCGATTTCACCGACCGGCACATCGCGACGTTCTTCGAGGACCTGAAGACGCTCAACGTGATCCCGGCCGCGGTCTACCCGCGCGCGACGGACCACGTCCCCGAGATGGTCGAGATCGTGAAGAAGCTGACGGAGCGCGGGCACACCTACGAGAGCGACGGCTCGATCTGGTTCCGGATCGCCTCGTTCCCCTCGTACGGGAAGCTCTCGCGCGTCGACCTCTCCTCGATGAAGCGCGGCGCGCGCGTCGCCGACGACGAGTACGAGAAGGAGGACGTCCGAGACTTCGCCGTCTGGAAGGGGGCGAAGGAGGGAGAGCCCGAGTCGGCCCTCTGGGAGACCGAGCTCGGGAAGGGGCGGCCCGGCTGGCACCTCGAGTGCTCGGCGATGTCGATGAAGTACCTCGGCGAGACGCTCGACATCCACACCGGGGCCGTCGACAACGTCTTCCCGCACCACGAGAACGAGGTCGCGCAGAGCGAAGGAGCGACGGGCAAGACCTTCGTCCGCTTCTGGCTCCACGCCGAGCACCTCATCGTCGACGGCGAGAAGATGGCGAAGTCGAAGGGGAACTTCTACACGCTTCCCGACGTCCTCGCCCGCGGCTTCTCGCCGCGCGCGGTCCGCTACCTCCTCCTGTCGGTGCCGTACCGCCAGAAGCTGAACTTCACGTTCGACGCCCTGCGCGGCGCCGTCTCGGCCCTCGAGCGGCTCGAGTCGCTCGAGACGCGGCTCGGCGAGCGGGCCGGCGCGGCCGGCGCGGACGGCGCCTCCGAGGCGTTCCGCGGGCGCGTCGAGGAGGCTCGACGCTCCGTGCGGGCCGCGTGGGAGGACGACCTCAACAGCGCGGCCTCCCTCGGCGCCCTCTTCGCGTTCGTGAAAGAGGCGAACACCGCGCTCGAGGGGGGGCAGCTCGACCCGGCCGACGCGGCGGCGGCGCGCGCCCTCCTCCGGGAGGTCGACGGCGTCCTCGGCGTCCTCGCCCCGGCGGAGGACGCCTCGCTCGAGGCCGAGGTCGAGGCGAAGATCGCGGCCCGGCAGGACGCCCGGAAGCGGCGCGACTTCGCCGCCTCCGACGCGATCCGCGACGAGCTCGCCGCCCGCGGGATCCTCCTCGAGGACACCCCGCAGGGGGTCCGCTGGCGGCGGAAGAGTTGACAGGGTCCGGGGCCTTCCCCCACTATCCGCCCCCGATGACGTTCGCCCCGGTCCTCTGGCACTGGCATCACGCATAGCGACGGCGAGCGCCACACGCTCGTCGGACGTGAGTCGTCCGAGGGCGCGGGGTAGAGAAGAAGAACCGCAGAGACCCCCTCGGACGACCGAGGGGGTTTCGTTTTGGCTCTCACCGCGGATAAGACGCTCCTCGTCGCCTCGGCCGGCCGGCCGACGAACGCGACGCTCGCGGCGGCGGCGCCGTTCCTCGACCCGCGCCTCCCCGCGGTCGAGCTGAGGCTCGACGCGCTCGAGGAGGCGCCGGAGCTTCCGGCCCTGCGCGCCGCCTTCGCCGGGCGGACGCTCCTCGCGACGCTCCGGTCCCGCGCCGAGGGAGGGCGGTTCGGCGGGACGGCCTCCGAGGCCTCCGCCCTCCTTGGCGCCGCGCTCGACGCCGGGTTCGACCTGGTCGACGTCGAGCTCCAGCTCGGCGGCGCCGGCCTTCTCGGCCTCCCGCGGGAGAGGGTCGTCGTCTCGTCGCACGCCTTCGAGCGGACGCCGGACGACCTCGAGGAGCGCGCCGCGCGCCTCGAGGCGACGGGCGCCCGCTTCGCCAAGCTCGTCGTCGCGGCGGCGGGACTCGGCGACGCGCTGCGGCTCCTGCGGCTCCAGGCCGCGCGCGGGCGAGAGGGGCGCCTCGCGGCGTTCGGCATGGGCGAAGCCGGGCTCGTCACGCGCGCCCTCTCGCCGTACCTCGGCGCCTCCCTCTCCTTCGGCGCGGCCCTCGCGCCCGAGGCGACGGCGCCGGGACAGCTTCCGGCCGCCGACCTCCTCGACGTCTACGGCGTCGGCCGCTCCCGCCGCGTCGAGGCTCTCTTCGCCCTCCTCGGCGGTCGGGTCTCCCACTCCCTCTCCCCGGCGATCCACAACGCCCGGTTCGAGGAGCTCGGGCTCTCGTCCCTCTACGCTCCGGTCGCCCTCTCCTCGCTCGCGACGGAGATCGGACCGCTGCGCGAGGCGTGCGACGAGCTCGGCCTTCCGCTCCGCGGCGCCTCTGTGACCGTGCCGTTCAAGGAAGAGGCCGCCGCGGTCGCGGGCGCGCCGGGCGAGGCGCGCAACACGCTCCTCTTCGGCGAGGACGGCGCGGTCGCGTCCGCGAACACCGACCGAGACGCGCTCCTCGCCGCGATCCCCGAGGCGCCCGAGGACGGCGCCGCGCTCGTCCTCGGCGCGGGCGGCATGGCGCGCTCGGCCGTCGAGGCGCTCGTCGCGCGGGGGTGGCGCGTCGACCTCGCGGCCCGGACGGCCGCGCGCGCGGCGGCGATCGCCGCGTCCTGCGGGGCGCGGGTCGTCGCGAGCCCGGCGAGCGCCGGCGTCGCCTATTCGGCCATCGTCAACGCGACCCCGCTCGGCCTCGACGTCGAGGACTCGCTCCCGTGCCCTGGCACGTTCCTCGGCCCGGGCGTCCTCGCGGTCGACGCCCCCTATCGCCCGGGAGGGACGGCCTTCGCGCGGCTC
The DNA here is from genome assembly GCA_022711615.1 of Acidobacteriota bacterium. Taxonomy (GTDB): domain Bacteria; phylum Acidobacteriota; class Thermoanaerobaculia; order UBA5066; family UBA5066; genus UBA5066. Next base: position 17,734 of record JAKLER010000002.1, on the reverse strand, counting down.
GCGCTCCGAAACGGCTCCCGCCTCGTCGACGGCTTCACGCTCCTCCTCGCGCAGGCCGCGGGGCAGTCGGCGCTGTTCACGGGACGCGCGGCGACCGCGGAATCGCTCGCCGCGCGTCTCCCTTCACGCATCTCCGCCCTCTTCGAGGTCTCCCGATGAGCGTTCCCTCCCCGAACCTGCCGCGGGGCGTCCAGGCCCTCCTCTTCGAATCCGCCGAACGCCGCCGAAGGCTCGAGGACTCCGTCGTCCGCGTCCTCGCCGACGCCGGTTTCCGCGAGACGGTCCTGCCGGTCCTCGACTTCTCCGCCCCGTACGACGGTGTCACGGCCGAGGGGGACGAGCGGCTCTACCGCTTCGTCGACCGCGGGGGAGAGCTCCTCGCCCTCCGCGCCGACTTCACCCCGATGGCGGCGCGCGTCGTCGCGCCGCGCCTCGCGGGGCTCCCGATGCCGGTCGCGCTCTTCTACCGCGGCGACGTCGTCCGCGACGAGCCGTCCGGCGTCGGCCGGCCTCGCGAGTTCGCGCAGGTCGGGGCCGAGCTCTACGGCGACCCCTCGTTCGAAGCCGACCTGCGGATGCTCCGGACGCTCCTGGGCGCCGCGGACGGGATTCCCGCGACCCGCCTCGTCCTGACGCTCGGCTGGGCGGGGCTCCTGCCGGCGCTCCTCTCCGCCGTCGCCCCGGGCCTCGTCGCCCGCAAGCGGAGCACGCTCGACGCGGCCCTCGCCGACGCCCGGGCGCGCCGCGTCGGAAAGCTCTCCGAGAGGCTTCGGGCGGCGGGCGCGACCCCGGCCGCGGCCGACGAGGTCGGCGCGGCCCTCCTCGCGGGGTTCGACCCGGAGTCGGCTCTCTTCCGCCTCCCCGTGCTCGCCGAGGCGGCGCGCTCCCTCGCGGCCGCCGCGCGGGCCGCGCGGGAGGACCGGCCGGAGCTCGGGGTCGTCGTCGATCTCGCCGGGACCCCCGCCGCGCCCTACTACACAGGCCTGACGTTCGCGCTCGACGCGGCGGGAGGGGGCGGCAGCCTCGCCGCCGGCGGCCGCTACGACGGCCTCCTCGGCCGCTTCGGGCCGCCGGCCCCGGCCGTAGGCTTCTGCGTCGGCCTCGAGGCGCTCGCCTCGGCGGCGGAGGCGGCGGAGGAGGCGCCGGCCGCGCCCCGCCCGTTCCGGATCGCGACCGGGAAGGGGCGCCTCCTCGGGAAGACGCTCGATCTCCTCCGGGCCGCGGGGGTCGACTTCCCCGAAGGGGACGGCCGGCGGCTTCTCCTTCCCGACCGGAGCGGCCGCTTCGAGCTCCTCCTCCTCAAGGACGACGACGTCCCTACGTACGTCGCGTTCGGCGGCGCCGACGCGGGCGTCGTCGGGAGCGACCGGATCGGGGAGTCGGGCGAGGAGGTCTGCGAGCCGCTCGAGCTGCCGTACGGCGCCTGCCGCCTCTCGCTTATCGGGCGCGCGGGAGAGGAGTTCCGTCCGAACGGGCACCCCGTCCGCGTCGGGACGAAGTACCGGAGGCTCGCGGCGCGCTTCTTCGACGGCCGGAAGATCCCGCACGAGGTCGTCCCGCTCGCCGGCTCCGTCGAGCTCGCGGTCGCGCTGCGGCTCGCCGACGTCGTCGTCGACCTGATCGAGACCGGCTCGACGATGGCGGCGCACGGCCTCGCCGAGATCGAGACGATCCTTCCGAGCCGCGCGACGTTCGTCGTCGGGCCGCGGGCGCTCGTCGAGCGCCGCGCCGAGGTCGCCTCGCTCGTCTCGCGCCTCGCGGCGAAGGTGGAGAGTCCGTGCTGAGGGTCGTCGCCGCGAACGGACGCGAGGGGAGGGCGCTCCTCGCGCGCCTCTCCGCCCGCCGCTCCGCGCCCGACTTCGCGACGCTCCGCGAGGCGCTGCCGATCGTCGAGGCGGTCCTCTCGGGCGGCGCGCCCGCGCTCGCCGGATTCGTCCGCGACCTCGACGGCGAGGCGACCCCGGCGAAGGGGCTCCTCGTCCGTCCGGCCCGCGAGAAGGAGGTCGATCCGGCGTTCGCCGCGGCCTTCCGCCTCGCGCGGAGGAGGCTCGAGGCGTATCACCGCCGGCAGCTGCCGAAGGGCTTCGCCTTCCGCGACGCCCTCGGCGTCTCGTTCGCCGAGACGCCGGTGCCGCACGAGGCCGTCGGCGTCTACGTCCCGGGCGGGCGCGCGTTCTACCCGTCGTCGCTCCTGATGGGCGTCGTCCCGGCGCGCGTTGCGGGCGTGAAGCGGATCGTGGTCGCGACGCCGCCGCGCGCGTTCCGCGGGAGCCGCGAGCTGCGCTGGGCGCTCGGGGAGCTCGGCGTCGACGCCGTCCTCCTCGCGGGGGGCGCGCACGGAATCGCCGGGCTCGCCTCCGTCGCCGGCTGCACGAAGGTCGTCGGCCCGGGGAACCGCTGGGTCGCCGCGGCCAAGCACCTCGTCTCCGGCGTCGTCTCCGTCGACATGCCCGCGGGACCGTCCGAGGTCCTCGTCCTCGCGACGACGGGTGCCGACCCGGCGCTCGTGGCGGCCGACCTCCTCGCCCAGGCCGAGCACGACCCCGACGCCGTCTGCCTCCTCTTCACCGACCGGCGCGACCTCGCCGTCGCGACGGCGAAGGAGGTCGAGCGGCAGATTCGGGAGCTCCCGACGGCCGGGACGGCGAGGGCCTCTCTCGCGGCGAACGGCTTCGCCCTCGTCTTTCCGACGCTCGAAGCGGCTGCCCGTGCCGGAGTCCCCCTCGCGGCCGAGCACGTCGAGCTGATGGGGCGGGCCGCCGAGGGGTACGCGGCCCGGTTCGCCGCGACCTCTGGCGCCGTCTTCGTCGGCGACGGCACGCCGACCGCCTTCGGCGACTACCTCGCCGGCCCGAACCACGTTCTGCCGACGGGCGGCGCGGCACGCAGCTTCTCGGGGCTCTCCGTCCGCGACTTCCTCCGCTGGGGACGGAGCGTCTCCGTCCCGCCCGCCGCCGCGAGGCGCCTCGGTCCCGCCGCGGCGACGCTCGCGCGCTTCGAGGGGCTCGAGGCGCACGCGCGCTCGCTCGACCTGAGGGCCGGCAGCCCCCTCGGAAGAGCGCGCGCCGAACGGGGGCAGGCTCGGAGGGCCGATCGATGACCCGCGACCCTCTCGCAGCCGTGCGGCCCGAGATCCGCGCCCTCCGCGCTTATCGCTTCGAGCCGGGCCAGGCGGACGTCCGCGCGAAGCTCGATTTCAACGAGAGCCCCGTCGACGTCCCGGCGCCAGCGAAGGCCGCCGCGCTCGCGGCGCTCGGCGCCCGGCGCTTTGCCCTCTACCCGGAGGTCGGGGCGCCCCGGCTGCGCGCCGCGCTCGCCGCGAACGCTGGCCTCCCTCCGGAGCAGGTCGTCCCCTCGAACGGCTCCGGGGAGGCGATCCTCGCCGCGCTCTCCGTCTTCGCCGGCTGCGGCGGGACGCTCCTCCTCGCCCCGCCCGTCTTCTCGCTCTACGTCCAGATGGCGGCGATCGTCGGGGCGAAGGTCGCGACCGTCCCGCTCGTCGGAGACGATTTCCGCCTCGACGAGGAGGCCTTCCTCGCTGCCGCTGCGAAGGGGGAGAGGACCGTCCCGCTCCTCTGCTCGCCGAACAACCCGACGGGCGGCGTCGTCTCGCGCGACTTCGTCCGTCGCCTCTGCGCGGTCGCCGGCGTCGTCCTCGTCGACCAGGCCTACGTCGACTTCGCCGACGAGGCGGACGACCTCCTCCCGATCCTCCCCGAGCTTCCGAACCTCGTGATCTTCCGGACGCTGTCGAAGGCCTACTCCGTGGCGGGGCTCCGCGTCGGGTACGCGGCCGCCCGGCCCGACGTCGCGGAGGAGATCGGCAAGGCGATCCTCCCCTTCAGCGTCGACGTCGGCGCCGAGGAGATCGCCCTCGCGGCCCTTGCGGGGCGCGAAGAGGTTCGCGCCCGGTGCCGGGCGATCGCCGTGGAGCGCGAGCGGGTCGCCGCGGCGCTTGGCGCGCTCGGCGCGAAAGTCGCGCCGTCGCGCGCGAACTTCCTCTTCTTCGACCCGCCGGGCGGAGACGCCGCGCGCGTCTACGCCGGCCTTCGCGCCCGCGGGGTCCTCGTCCGCGACCTGTCGGCCGCCCCGCCGGGCGCGCTGCGCGTCTCGATCGGGACGCCGGAGGAGAACGACCTCTTCCTCGCGACCCTGAAGGAGGTCCTGTGAGCCGCACCGCCGAGGTGAACCGGACGACGAAGGAGACGTCGATCGCCCTCGCGCTCGACGTCGACGGAATGGGCGAGGCGCGGGTCTCGACTCCGGTCGGGTTCCTGACGCACATGCTCGAGACCGTGGCGAAGCACGCCCGCTTCGACCTCGCCGTGGACGCGACGGGAGACGTCCACGTCGACGCGCACCACACGGTCGAGGACGTCGGCCTCGCTCTCGGCGAGGCGCTCGACAGGGCGCTCGGCGACCGCCTGGGGATCGCCCGCTTCGGGCACTCTTACGTGCCTCTCGACGAGGCCCTCGCCCGAAGCGTCGTCGACCTCTCGGGGCGCCCCTACGTCGTCTTCGAGGCCCCCTCGACGCCGGAGCTCCAGTTCGTGACGAAGGAGTTCCCGTTCGCCCTCGTCGAGGAGTTCTGGAAGTCGGTCGCGTTCCGCGGGAAGCTGAACCTCCACGTCGACGTCATTCGCGGCCGGAACGCCCACCACGCCGCAGAGGCCGTCTTCAAGGCGACGGCCCGCGCCCTGCGCCAGGCCGTCGCGCTCGGAGAGGCGACGGTCCTCTCGACGAAGGGGACGCTCACGGCATGACGCGCGTCGCGATCCTCGACACCGGCGTCGGGAACGTCGGCTCGGTCCGCCGGGCGTTCGAGCGGCTCGGAGCGGAGGTCGCGACGACCTCCGACCCCGCCCTCGTCGCGCAGTCGTCCCGTGTCGTCCTCCCGGGCGTCGGCGCCTTCGCCCCGGCCCGTGCGCGGCTCGCGTCGTCGGGCCTCGAGGAAGGGCTCCGCGCCGCCGTCGGCCATGGCGCGCGCCTCCTCGGCCTCTGCCTCGGCTTCCAGCTCCTCTTCGAGGCGAGCGAGGAGTTCGGGACGACCGAGGGCCTCGGCCTCCTCCCGGGGCGCGTCGTCCCCTTCCCTTCGAGCGTCCGCGTCCCGCACGTCGGATGGAACCGGCTCGAGACCGAGGGCGCGGCGGAGGGGCCGCTCCTCGCGGGACTGCCCCGCGGGACGTACGTCTACTTCGTCCACTCGTTCCGCCCCGAGGGGGCCGACCCGGCCGACGTCGCGGCGTTCTGCGACCACGGCGGCCGCTTCGTCGCCGCGGCCCGCCGCGGCAACGTCTGGGGCTGCCAGTTCCACCCCGAGAAGTCGTCAGCCGCCGGGCGGCGGATCCTCGCGAACTTCCTCGCGGAGGCCGCGTGATCGACCTCTGGCCCGCGATCGACCTGATGGGCGGGAAGGTCGTCCGCCTCCTCCACGGCGACCCGTCGCAGAGGACGGTCTACCCGGAGCGCGCCGTCGAGGTCGCCGTCCGCTTCGCGAGGGAAGGGGCCGACGGGATCCACGTCGTCGACCTCGACGCCGCCTTCGGCACGGGGTCGAATGCTCCTTCGATCGCGGAGATCGTCGCGGCCTCGACCGTCCCCGTCGAGGTCGGCGGCGGCCTGCGCGACGGCGCGGGCGTCGAGGCGGCGCTCGCCTCGGGCGTCTCCCGCGTCGTCCTCGGGAGCCTCCCGTTCCGCGACCCGGCGCTCTTCGCAGCTCTCCTTGCCGAGTTCGCCGAGCGCCTCGTCGTCGCCCTCGACTGCCGGGAGGGGCGGCCGACGGTCCACGGCTGGGTGGAGGACGCCGGGGCGGGAGACGCGGCCACGGTCGCGGCCCGCCTCGCGGCGGAGGGGGTCCGGTCTCTCCTCGTCACCGACGTCGCGCGCGACGGCGCGATGACGGGCCCGAACCTCGACCTCCTCGCCGCGGTCCGGGCCGACTTCCCGGGCGAGCTCCTCGCCTCGGGCGGGATGCGCGGCGAGGAGGACCTCGCCCCGGTCGCCGCCGCCCTCGCGGGCGGCCCCGCGGGGGCGATCTTCGGCCGGGCGCTGCACGGCGGGGCGACGACGGTCGCCCGGCTCGCTGCGGCCCGCGCCGCGCTCGGGGAGGGAACGCGATGAGCCTCGCCGCGAGGGTGATCCCGTGCCTCGACGTGGCGGAAGGACGCGTCGTCAAGGGGCTGAGGTTCGAGAACCTGCGCGACGCGGGAGACCCCGTCGAGGCCGCGCGCCGCTACGAGGCCGAGGGGGCCGACGAGCTCTGCTTCCTCGACGTCGCCGCCTCGCACGAGGGGCGCGGGACGCTCGTGGACCTCGTCCGCCGCGTCGCCGACGTCCTCGCGATCCCCTTCACCGTCGGCGGCGGCGTCCGCTCCGTCGAGGACGCCGGCGTGCTCCTCTCGGCGGGGGCCGACCGCGTTACCGTGAACACCGCGGCCGTCCTCGACCCCGCGCTCGTGACGCGCCTCGCGGAGCGCTTCGGCGCGCAGTGCGTCGTCGTCGCCGTCGACGCGAAGCGGGCGGGCGAGGGCTTCGTCGTCTCGACGCACGGCGGGCGGAGGCTGACCGAGATCGGGCTTCCCGCCTGGGTCGCCGAGGTGACGGCCCGCGGGGCGGGGGAGATCCTCCTCACCTCGATGGACGCCGACGGGACGAAGGCGGGCTTCGACGTCGCGATGCTGAAGGCGGCCCGCGCGGCCACGACGCTTCCGATCGTGGCGTCGGGCGGCGCGGGGGAGCTCGCGCACTTCGCGCCGGCGGTCCTCGAGGGGGGCGCCGACGCCGTCCTCGCGGCGTCGGTCTTCCACGACCGGGTCTTCAGCGTCGGAATGGTGAAGCGGGCGATGGCGAAGGCGGGCGTCCCGGTCCGCCCCGCGGTCCCCGCGGGCCTCGAGGAGGTCGCGTACGACGAGCGCGGCCTCGTCCCCGTCGTCGTGAGGAACGCCGGCACGGGCGAGGTGCTGACGCTCGCCTGGGCGAACGACGAGGCCCTCGCGCTCACCGTCGAGACGCGGCAGACGCACCTCTTCAGCCGCTCGCGCCGCTCGCTCTGGAAGAAGGGGGAGACCTCGGGGAACGTCCAGCGCGTCGTCCGCGTCTTCCTCGACTGCGACCGCGACGCCGTCCTCTACGACGTCGAGCCATCGGGGCCGGCCTGCCACACCGGGGCCGCGAGCTGCTTCTCGCCGATATCGGCGATCCCGTCGGACGCGGCGGCGCGGGTCGCCCTCCCCGCGACGGTGAACGGCGCGAGCGCCGAGGCGTCCGGCGCCGACCCGTTCGGCCTGGGTCCCCTCTTCGACGTCGTGGCGGCGCGGAAGGCGCGTCCCGAGCCGGGCTCGTACACGAACCGTCTTCTCGAGAAGGGGATCGGGAAGTGCGCGCAGAAGGTCGGGGAGGAGGGGGTCGAGGTGGCCCTCGCGGCGGTCTCGCGCGACGACGCGGGACTCGCGGCGGAAGTCGCCGACCTGATGTATCACGTCGTCGTCCTGATGGCCGCCCGGGGGCTCTCCCCCGAGGCGGTCGCGGCGGAGCTGGCGGCACGGCGCGGGGTGCGCCGGGAGGAGAAGTGATGGCGAAGAACGAAGCCCGGACGCTCGTCGTCCTCGAGAGGCCGGCCGACCTGACGACGCCGGTCGCCGTGATGCGGACGCTCCTCTCGGACGACGAGCCCTGCTTCCTCCTCGAGTCGGTCGAGGGCGGAGAGCGCGTCGCACGCTGGTCGTTCCTCGGGACTGCCCCGGAGCGCTCCTTCAGCGGCGCCGAGGGCGACCCGTTCACCCTCCTCCGCGGCGTCGTCCGCTCGGAGACGCGCGCGCTCCCCGCCTCCGACGGCTTCGGCGACGACCTGCCGCCGTTCATCGGCGGGGCGGTCGGCTTCGCCGGGTACGACGCGGTGCGGCGGCTCGAGCGCCTCCCGTCGACGAACCCCGACGTCGTCGGCCTGCCGGACGCCTGGTTCGGGGTCTTCGAGACGGTCCTCGCGTTCGACCACGTGAGGCATCGTCTCCTCTTCCTCGGCAACGCCCGGCCCGGCGAGGAGGCGGCCGTCCGCACCCGGCTCGCAACGCTCGCCGCGCGCGTCGACGCCGGCCGGCCTCACGGCGGGCGGCCCGCGCGCCTCGCGGGCCCGTGGGAGGAGACGCTCCCCCGGAAGGCCTACGTGGACCGCGTCGAGCGGGCGAAGGAGCACATCCGCGCGGGCGACGTCTTCCAGGTCGTCCTCTCGCGCCGCTGGTCGGCGCCGATCGAGGGGGACCCCTTCTCGATCTACCGCGCCCTGCGGCGCGTCAGCCCGTCGCCCTACCAGTACTACCTCCGGACCCCCGACGCCGTGATCTTCGGAGCCTCCCCGGAGAGGCTCGTCCGCGCGGGGGACGACGACGTCGAGACGATCCCGCTCGCCGGAACGCGCCGGCGCGGCGCGACCCCGGAGGAGGACCTCGCCCTCGCGCGCGAGCTGCTCGCCGACGAGAAGGAGCGAGCCGAGCACGTGATGCTCGTCGACCTGGGCCGGAACGACCTCGGCCGGGTCGCCGCGCCGGGGACGGTGAAGGTCCGCGACTTCTTCACCGTCGAGCGCTTCTCGCACGTCATGCACCTCGCGACGCGCGTCACCGGACGCCTCGCCGAAGGCAAGGACGCGGTCGACGCCCTCGGCGCGACCTTCCCGGCGGGGACGCTCACGGGCGCCCCGAAGATCCGGGCGATGGAGGTCATCGAGGAGCTCGAGCCGGTGCGGCGCGGCGCCTACGGCGGCGCGGTCGGCTACCTCGACTTCGCGGGGCACCTCGACATGGCGATCGGCATCCGGACGGCGGTCGTGAAGGACGGCGTCCTCCACGTCCAGGCCGGCGCCGGCATCGTCGCCGACTCGCGCCCGGAGGCCGAGGCGGACGAGTGCGAGAGCAAGGCGTGGGCGCTCATGCGCGCCGTCGACGCGGCGAAGGAGTACGAGCCGTGATCCTCGTCGTCGACAACTACGACTCGTTCACCTTCAACCTCGTCCAGGTCCTCCAGACGCTCCACCCCGAGGTCCGCGTCGTCCGGAACGACGCGATGACGGCCACGGAAGCGCTCGCGCTGAAGCCGGCGCGGATCGTGATCTCGCCCGGGCCGGGGCGCCCCGAGGACGCGGGGATCAGCGAGGAGCTGATCCGGCGCAACGAGGAGGTCCCGCTCCTCGGCGTCTGCCTCGGGCACCAGGCGATCGGGCACGTCTTCGGCGCGTCCATCGCGAGGGCGCCCGTCCTGATGCACGGGAAGACTTCCGAGATCCGCCACGACGGGGAGGGGATCTACGCGGGCCTCGGGAACCCGTTCGTCGCGACGCGCTACCACTCCCTCGTCGTCGACCGGCCGACGGTCCCGCACTGTCTCGCGATCACGGCGGAGACGTCGGACGGGGTCGTCATGGGGCTTCGCCACCGCTCGCTCCCTCTCGTCGGCGTCCAGTTCCACCCCGAGTCGATCCTCACGCTGGAAGGGGAGCGGCTCCTCCGGAACTTCGTCGAGAAGGGCGCGTCGTGAGCCTCCCCGCGCCGGGCGCGGGCGACCTCCACCGCGCGCTGAAGCTCGTCATGGAAGGGCGGACGCTCTCGCGGGAGGAGGCGCGCCTCGCCGTCGACGAGATGCTCGGGGAGAGCTTCTCGCAGGTTCGCGCCGCGGCGCTCCTCGCGGCGATGGCGCGGCGCGGGGAGGGGCCGGAGGAGGTCGCCGGCGTCGTCGACGCGCTTCGCTCCCGGGCGGCCCGGCCGCCCGTCGCGGAGGAGCTCGCCGCGCGCTCCGTCGACGTCTGCGGGACGGGCGGCGACGGCCAGGGGACGTTCAACGTCTCGACGACGGCGGCGTTCGTCGTCGCGGGAGCAGGCGTCCCGGTCGCCAAGCACGGCAACCGGGCCGTCTCTTCGGCGAGCGGGTCGGCCGACGTCCTCTCCGCTCTCGGCGTGAGGATCGACATGCCGCCGGTGGTCGCGGCGCGGGCGCTCGCGGAGGCGAACGTCACGTTCCTCTTTGCCCCGGCGTATCACGCGGCGATGAGATCCGTCGGGCCGATGCGCCGAGAGCTCGGCATCCGCACGGCGTTCAACCTCGCCGGCCCGCTCGCGAACCCGCTCGGCGTGACGCGCCAGCTCGTCGGCGTCGACCGCCCGCTCCGCGTCCCGGTCCTCGCGCACGCCCTCGCGGCGCTCGGCGCGGCTCACGCGCTCGTCGTCTCGAACTCGGGCGCGGGGGACGAGCTCCTCCCGCACGGCCTGACGATCGTGGCCGAGGTGGCGGAAGGAGAGGTCCGGCTCGAGGAGTGGACGGCCGCCACGTTCGGCCTTTCCGAGCGCGACCCGCGCGAGATGGCGGGCGGGAACGCGGAAACGAACGCCGGGATCCTCCGCTCGATCCTCGACGGCGAGGAGGGGCCGCGGCGCGACGCCGTCCTGATGAACGCCGCCGCGGCGCTCCTCGTCTCCGGCGTCGCGCTCGACCTCGGCGACGGGATGGCCCGCGCCGCCGCGTCGATCGACTCGGGCGCCGCGCGCCGGGCGCTCGAGAGGCTCGCGGCGATCTCGCAGGAGGCCGCGTGAGCGTTCCCTCGATCCTCGCGGAGATCCTCGCCGCCCGCCGGAAGCGGCTCGCGGCGGGCGAGCTCGCCCCGCGCGGGACCGCGTCCCTTCCGTCGGACGGCGCACGGTTCCTCGCGGCGCTCCGCGCCGGCGGCCCGCGCGTGATCGCCGAGGTGAAGCACCGCTCGCCGTCGGCGGGCGCGATGCTGCCGGGAGGCAGCTCCGGGCTCTCCGGCGCCGGCGACGACCTCCTGCCCGCGATCCGGTCCGTCGCGAAGGCCTACCGCCGGGCCGGCGCCGCCGCGATCTCGGTCGTCACCGAGCCCGACTTCTTCGGCGGCGACCTCGCCTGGCTCCCGGAGGTGAAGCGGGTCTCGGGGCTCCCCGTCCTGATGAAGGACTTCGTCGTCGACGAGGTCCAGCTCGACCTCGCCCTCTCGCTGGGGGCCGACGCCGTCCTCCTCATCGTCGCGGCGCTGACGGACGACGCGCTCGTTCGGCTCCACCTCTCTGCCCGTGCGCGCGGCCTCGCGGTGATCGTCGAGGCGCACGACGAGGAGGAGGTCCGCCGGGCGCTCGCCGCGGGGGCGGAGGTCGTCGGCCTGAACGCGCGCGACCTCCGGACGTTCGCCGTCGACCTCGGGCGCGTCGCCGCGATGGGGAGCCTGCTGCCGCCGTCGGTCGTCCGCGTCGCCGAGAGCGGCATCCATCGCCCCGAGGACGTCTCGCGCCTGACGGCCTCGGGCTTCGACGCCTTTCTCGTCGGCGAGTCGCTCCTGCGCTCCGGCGACCCGGCCCGCGCGCTCCGCGCGCTGCGCGGCGAGGGAACGACGGAGGTCAAGGTCTGCGGCGTGACGCGCGAGGAGGACCTCGCCGCGGCCGAGGAGCTGGGGGCCGACTGGGTCGGTCTCAACTTCTCGACCCGCTCGCTGCGGCGGGTCGACCTCGCGCACGGCCGGGCGCTTCGCGAGGCGAGCCGCTTCGCGAAGGGGGTCGTCGCCGTGGTCGCGGGGAACAGGGTGCCCGAGGCGGAAGCGATCGTCGACGCGGTTCGGCCCGACGCGCTCCAGTGGCACGACGACCTCGCGGCGCGGGAGGGGCTGCGCGTCCCCGTTCCCGTGTGGCAGGCCGTTCGGGTGGGGAGGGACCTGCTCGAGGAGGCCGCGTCGTGGTCCGCGGACGTCCTCCTCCTCGACGCCGCGCACGCGACGCTCGCGGGAGGGACGGGCCTCGCATGGGACTGGAGCCTCCTCGAGCACTTCCCGGCGAAGGAGAAGACCTTCGTCGCGGGTGGGCTCTCGCCGGAGAACGTCGCGAGGGCGATCGCGGCGTGCGCGCCGGCGGGCGTCGACGTGGCCTCGGGCGTCGAGAGCGCACCGGGAATCAAGGACGGAGCGAAGCTCGCGGCGTTCCTCGCCGCGGTCCGGTCGGAGAAGGGGAGGATCGGTGGCTGAGAAGTTCGTGGTTCCGGAGGCCGACGCCGCCGGGCGGTTCGGCGAGTTCGGCGGGCGGTTCGTCCCCGAGACCCTGATGGCGCCCGTCGAGGAGCTGACGAAGGCGTACGCGAAGGCGCGCGCCGACGCGTCGTTCCGCCGCGAGCTCCACCACCTCCTGACGACGTACGCGGGCCGGCCGACGCCGCTCACCGAGGCGAAGCGCCTCTCGGAGGAGCTCGGGGCGCGAATTCTCCTCAAGCGCGAGGACCTCCTCCACACGGGGGCGCACAAGATCAACAACGCGCTCGGGCAGGTGCTCCTCGCGAAGCGGATGGGAAAGAGCCGCGTCATCGCGGAGACCGGGGCCGGCCAGCACGGCGTCGCGACGGCGACGGCGGCCGCGCTCCTCGGGATCCCGTGCGTCGTCTACATGGGCTCCGTCGACGTCGAGCGCCAGGCGCTGAACGTCTACCGGATGAGGCTTCTCGGAACGAAAGTCGTCCCCGTCGACTCCGGGTCGAAGACGCTCAAGGACGCGATCAACGAGGCGATGCGCGACTGGGTGGCGAGCTACGCCGACACGCACTACGTCCTCGGCTCGGCCCTCGGGCCGCACCCGTACCCGCGGATGGTCCGCGATTTCCACGCCGTCATCGGCCGCGAGGCGCGCGCGCAGGCGAGGAAGCTCCTCGGGGGCCTCCCCGACCTCGTCGTCGCCTGCGTCGGCGGCGGCTCGAACGCGATCGGCCTCTTCCACGCCTTCCTCCCCGAACGGGAGGTCGAGCTCGTCGGCGTCGAGGCGGGCGGCCGCTCTTCCGCGCCGGGGGAGCACGCGGCCCGCTTCGGCCCGGGCCGCGTCGGCGTCCTGCACGGAACGCGGACGCTCCTCCTCGCCGACGACGACGGCCAGGTCCTTCCGACCCACTCGGTCTCCGCCGGGCTCGACTACCCGGCGGTCGGGCCCGAGCATGCGAACCTCGCCGCGCTCGGCCGGACCCGCTACGAGAGCGTCACCGACGACGAGGCGCTCGCCGCCTTCCACGCCCTTTCCGAGAAGGAGGGGATCATCCCGGCGCTCGAGAGCGCCCACGCGGTCGCGTGGGTCCTCCGCGAGGCGCCGAAGCGGCGCGGCGGGACGATCCTCCTCGGCCTCTCCGGCCGCGGCGACAAGGACGTGCCGACCGTCGCGCGGCTCGAGGGCGCCGCGGGGGTGGCCCTGTGAGCCGCATCGGTCGGGCCTTCTCGCGTGCCGCGCGCGACGGCCGCGCCGCCCTGGTCGTCTTCGTCGAGGCGGGCGACCCGTCGCTCGAGGTCACGGAGCGTCTGCTCCCGGCCCTCGCCGCCGCCGGCGCCGACGTGATCGAGCTCGGCGTGCCGTTCTCCGACCCGATCGCGGACGGGCCCGCGATCCAGCGGGCGAGCGAGCGGGGCCTCGCGGCCGGAGCGAGCCTCTCCGCCGTCCTCGACCTCGTCGCGCGGTCGCGGGCCTCCGGTCTCGACGTGCCCCTCGTCCTCTTCGGCTACGCGAACCCTGTCCTCTCGATGGGCGAGGCCGTGTTCGCCGCGCGCGCCGCGGCCGCGGGCGTCGACGGGGCCCTCGTGACCGACCTCCCGCCGGAGGAGGGCGCCGCCTTCGCGGCGACGCTGAAGGCTGCGCGCCTCGACCCGGTCTTCCTCCTCGCGCCGACCTCGCCTCCGAAGCGGGCGAAGACGGTCGGCCGGCTCTCGCGCGGCTTCGTCTACGTCGTCTCGCGCGCCGGCGTCACGGGCGTGCGAGCCGACGTGCCGAGCGGTCTCGAGGAGCTCGTCGGGCGCGTTCGCGACGGAGTCGGGCGGCTCCCGGTCGCCGTCGGCTTCGGCATCTCGACCCCGGCCCAGGTCGCCGCGGTTTCCTGCCTGGCCGACGGAGTCGTCGTCGGGAGCGCCGTCGTCCTCTCGATGGAGGACGCCGTGCGTGGCGGCGCCGATCCCGTCGAGGCGGCCGCGGCGCTCGTGAGGGCGCTCGCCGCCGCGACGAGCCGATAATGACCGGGTGAACGAGCCCCGCCGGGACGGGCCGGAGCCCGGCTCCTTCACCGCCGCGATCTCGCGTGCGGACCGGGCCTCCCTCGCCGCGTTCGTGGAGGAGAACCTTCCCAGCCTCGGCGAGGCGGAGGTCCTGCGCTGCCTGCGGCACCCGTACGCCGGGGAGGCCGTGATCGCGCTCGTCCTCGAGGCGCCCGCGCTCCTCGCGAGCCGCGAGGTCCGGAAGGCGATCGTCCTCCATCCGGGGACGCCGCGCCCCGACGCGCTCCGCCTCCTCGAGGACCTCCCCTGGAGGGACCTCGTCGACGTAGGGCGCGAGTCGCGAACGCCGATGCCGGTCCGCCACGCCGCGAACCGGCGCCTGCTCGAGGCGCTTCCCAGGCTCTCGCGCGGGGAGCGGACGGCGATCGCGCGCCTGGCGGACCGGGCCCTCGCGGGCGCCCTGCTCGACGACGGGGACGTCGACGTCCTCGCGGCTCTGCTCGGGAACCCGAGGATCGTGGAGGAGGACCTGACGGCCTGGCTCCTCGTCCGGCAGCCGAAGGAGGCGCAGCTCGCGCTCCTCGCGCGTACCGCGCGCTGGATGGAGCGGACGGCCGTCCGCTCGGCGCTCCTCCTGTCGCGGAGGACGCCGCGCGCGCTCGCGCTCTCCCTCCTGTCCTCCTCGGAGCGGCCCGTCTGGGAGCGGCTCGCGGGCGATCCGGCGGCCGACCCGCTTCTCGCGGCGTGCGCCCGGTCCCTCCTGGAGGAGGCGGGCCGCGCCCGCGGCCGCGTCGAGCGGCCCCAGCGGGCCGACGGAGGAATTTGACACCTCTCCCGCTGGAAATGTAATCTCTTCTGCCCCGGAGGTTTATCGGTTGGCCGTCGAGACCCCCCAGCAATTCGGAGAGGAGCTGCGCAGGGAGCGCGAGCTCCGGGAGGTCACGCGCGAGCAGCTCGCGGACGTGACGAAGGTTTCGGTCCGCCAGATCGAGGCGCTCGAGACCGGGCGTTTCGAGCAGCTTCCCGCGCGAGTCTTCGCGCGAGGATTCGTCCTCGCCCTGGCGCGGCACCTCGGGCTCGACGCCGAGCGGACCGCCGCCGCGTTCAACCACGTCCACGAGGAGTGGTCCGTCGAGCGCGAGAAGAGCGCCGCTTCGACGCTCGCGTCCTCCTCCGACCGGATCCGACTCTCGCGTCCGCGCAAGAACGTCTCGATCAACACGACGGCCCTCGGCGTCGGCGTCGCGCTCGTCGTCGCCGTCCTGACGGGAGCGGCCGCGCTCCTGAAGGGCCGGACGGGTGAGCCCGCGGAGGAGGCCGTGCGTTCCGCGGCCCCGGCGGAGGCCGCGACGCCCGTCCCGCAGGCCCTCGGCCTTCCGCCCGAGGTCGCCGCGGCGACGGTCCCGCTCGCCGCCGACCGGCCCCTCGTCGACCCGGCCGTTGCCCGTTCCGCGGGCTCGTCCGCGGAAGAGGGGCGCACGCTCACGCTGACGTTCAGCGACGACTGCTGGACGGAGGTGAGCGTCGACGGACGGATCGTCGCGGCGGAGCTCTTCCGCAAGGGGACCAGGCGGCAGTTCGAGGGGGGCCGGACGTTCGTCCTGACGCTCGGCAACGCCGGCGGCGTGACCGTCGACGTGGACGGCGCCGCCCTCGGCGCCGTCGGGCAGCCGGGCCAGGTCGTCCGGAACTACGTCATCGGCGAAGGCGCCGACGCATCGCGGGACGGCTGACCGGACCGCCCTGGCGTAAGCTCCCTCCCGCATGTCCGCGGACGCCCCCGAGCTGGACCTCCTCGCCGCGATCGAGAGCGGCCAGGCCCCCCGCCGAATCCTCGAGTTCGCCGCCCGGGGCTTCGTGCCGCTCGCACCCGCGGACCTCGTCCGGGCCGTCGGTTCGATCCTCGCGTCCGCAGATCCCGAGCTCGCCCCGCTTTGCGAAGAGACTTTTCGCGGCTTCGACGTGGAATCGCTCCACGGCGCCGTCCGTTCGGAGGGGATCCGGACCGAGCAGCTCGACGCGATCGCCCGGCGGTCGAAGGAGCGCCGCGTCCTGGAAACGGTCCTCCAGCACCGGGCGGTCTCGGACGCCACGCTCGTCTGGCTCGCCCGGCGCATCCCGCCCGAGCTCCAGGACGTCCTCGTCACGAACCAGGCGCGTCTCCTCGCCGCTCCCGCGATCGTCGAGAACCTCTTCGAGAACCCCGACCTCTCGGCCGACATCCGCCGGCGAGCCGACGAGTTCCTGGAGGAGTTCTTCCTCAAGAAGGAGCGCGAGCGGGGGGGGCGAATCGAGGAGGCCGAGGAGATCGCCGACGCGGAGGAGATCGCCGACGCCGAGGAGATCGCCGACGCCGAGGAGGTGGCGGAGAAGGGGCGTGCAGCGGCCGCGCCCGAGGAGGAGTCGGGCGACGTGCTCTTCCGGCTCGGCTCGCTCACCGTGGCCGAGAAGATCCGGGTCGCCTACCGGGGGAACCGGGAGGAGCGGCTCTTCCTCGTGCGCGACACGAACCGGCTCGTCTCCACGGCCGTCCTGAAGTCGCCGAAGACGAACGAGGCCGATGCCGAGGTCATCGCGAACATGAAGAGCGTCTCGGAGGACGTCCTCCGGGCGATCGCCCAGAAGCGCGAGTGGATGAAGAAGTACTCGCTGATGTCCGCGATCGTGAAGAACCCCCGCTCGCCCATCGACGTGACCCTGGCGCTCGTCACGAGGCTCTCCCAGAGAGACCAGACGACGCTGTCGACCGACCGGAACGTCCCGGAGGCGGTCCGTGTCACGGCGAAGCGGATCGTCCAGCGCCGCCAGCTCTGAGGCTTTTTGGACGGGTGCCGGGCGCCGACACGGCGCTTGAGTTTGGCGTGAGGAGCATGTGAGAATTTCGTCAACGTCTGCGCAAGGGGGCTCGGTCCGCGCAAGCTGACGGGAAAGCCGTGACGAACTACTACGAGATCCTCGGGGTGAGCCGCGACTCCTCGGACGAGGTCATCCGCAATCGCTTCCGCGCGCTCGCCCGGGATGCGCACCCGGACCGCGTCTCGGACCCCGCGAAGAAGGCCGAAGCCGAAGCGCGCTTCCAGCTCCTGACGGAGGCGGTCAACGTCCTGACGAACGGGCAGCGCCGCAAGGCGCACGACTTCGACCTCGACAAGGGGGCCGGCGCGTCCACGTTCGACCCGGCGGCGATCGCGAAGGTCTACCTGGCCAAGGGGGTCAAGGCCTACCGCGAGGGGGACCTGGCCACGGCGTTCCAGCAGTTCGACCTCTCGGTCCACCACTGGAACAAAGACGCCAAGGCGCTGCACTACCTCGCCCTCGTCTGCAGCCGCATCCCGGGGAAGGAGCGGAGGGGCGTCGAAGCGGTCGAGGGCGCCCTCCGCCTGGACGGCGAGAACGGCGCCGTCCACCGGGAGGCGGCCCGCCTCTACCTCCAGGTCGGCCTCCGGACGAAGGCGGAGCGCCACCTTCAGGAGGCCCTGCAGCGGATCCCCGAGGACGGGGAGGTCCAGCGCCTCGCCAGCGAGCTCAAGCCGCCCTCCGAGAACCGGGGTCTCCTCGGCGGGCTGTTCGGGCGGAAGGGCTAGAATCCGGCCGTGGCGCTCACCGCATTCGGTCTCACCGACGTCGGCCGGAAGAGAAAGCACAACGAGGACGCCTACCTGCTCGACGCCGAGCGCGGCCTCTTCGTCGTCGCCGACGGCATGGGGGGGCACGCTGCGGGCGAGGTCGCCTCCC
>JAKLER010000199.1 GCA_022711615.1 Acidobacteriota bacterium | reverse complement strand
CGATGTCGCCGGGCCGGCGCGGGACGACCCGGTACGGGACCTTCCGACCCGAGGCCTCCTCGAACGCCCGGACGACCTCGAGGACGCTGAACCCGCGGCCCGTGCCGAGGTTCCAGGTCCGGAGACCCGGCGCTCCTTCGAGCTTCGCGAGGGCGGCGAGGTGGCCGAGCGCGAGATCGGTCACGTGGATGTAGTCGCGCACGCCGGTCCCGTCCGGCGTCGGGTAGTCGTCTCCGTAGACCGACAGCGCCTCGCGGCGGCCGACCGCGACCTGTGCGACGTAGGGCATGAGGTTGTTCGGCAGGCCGCGCGGGTCCTCGCCGATCCGCCCGCTCGCGTCGGCGCCGACCGGGTTGAAGTACCGCAGCCGGGCGATCCTCCACTCCGGGTCGGACGCGGCGACGTCCGAGAGGAGCTGCTCGACGACGAGCTTCGTCCGGCCGTACGGGCTCGACGGCATGCCGAGAGGCGCGTCTTCCGGGATCGGAACCGAAGCCGGGTCGCCGTAGACCGTCGCCGAGGAGCTGAAGACGAGCGTCTTCACGCCGGCCTTCGTCATCGCCTCGAGGAGCGCGACGCTCCCGCCGACGTTCGCGTCCCAGTAGGCGAGCGGCTTCTCGACCGACTCCCCGACGGCCTTCAGGCCGGCGAAGTGGATCACGGCCCGGACCGGATACCGCGCGAAGAGCGCGTCGAGAGCGGCACGGTCGCGGACGTCGGCCTCGACGAACGGGACGACGCGTCCCGCCAGCGCCGCGACACGCTCGACGGCCTCGCGCCGGGAGTTGACGAGGCTGTCGAGGACGACGACGTCCCGGCCCGCACGCAGGAGCTCGAGCGTCGTGTGGGAGCCGATGAATCCGGCGCCGCCGGTGACGAGGATGCTGCTCATGCGTCGTCCGAAGCCGGGAAGCTGCCTTTCCGCGCGCCCGGCGCGGCGGAACATTAGCAGGTCTCCCGGGCCGCGCGGCCGACGCTCAGTTCCAGTGCTTCAGCCGGGGCCAGAGCTCGGGGAGCGGAGTCTTCAGGCCTCGGCAGACCCAGATCGGGCCGTTCTCCTCGGCCATGCCCCAGGGGTGGTGGTGCCGGCCGGCCTCTTCCACCGAAGCGCAGAGTCGCTCGAGGCTCTCGCGGTCGTCCTGGAGGACGACGAGGACGTCGCCGCGGAAGTCGCGCGGCCCCCAGAAGAAGTGGTTCTGGTGGGCGGAGATCGCGCGCGGCAGGCCGTGCGCCGGCCCGAGGAGGTTGACCGCTCCGGCCTCGCCGTAGTTGTTCGCGAAGATCGCGCCGCGCGCGCGCTCCGCGGATGTGAGTCCGTTCCAGACCTTCGCCACCTCCGCGACGAGCTCGGGCCAGCCGAGCTGGTCTCCGAACATCTGCGGGAGCGGCCCCTCGTGCGCGACCTCGGCCTTCGGCGGCGCGAAGCCGAGGCGCTCCATGTACGCGACGAGCCGCTCGGGCGGCAGGAGCGGGAGGACCATCGGAGCCGCGGGGAGCGTGAGGAGGACGGCCCACGCCGCGGCCGCGCGGCGCGGCGCCGCGCGGCCCGCGAGGCGCCGCGATCGCTCGAGCGCCTCGTCGAGGCCGACGGCCCCCGCCGCGATCACGATCGGGAAGACCGGCGTCAGGTAGTACCCCTTCGCGTTCATCGCGAACATGAGGACGAAGAAGACGGCGAACGCGGCGCCGAGCGCCCGGTAGCGGCCGCTCCGCGCGAAGAGGAGCCACGCGACGCCGCCGAGCCAGAGCGGGAGGAGGTGCGGTCCCTGCTGGAGCACTTGCGTGAGGACGAACTCGCCCGGGCCGAGGACGACGTTCTTCCCGGTCCGGGCGACGTTGCGCAGGTCCTCGAGCGTCGGGAAGCCGTTCGCGGCCTGCCAGAGTACGTTCGGGAGGAAGACGAGAAGGGCGACGCCGGCGCCGGCCCACGGCCAGGGCGTCGCGAGGTGCCTCCGCATCGGCGTCAGGAGGAGCCCGGCGAAGACGGCGACGCCGAAGAAGGCCGTGGAGTGCTTGTTGAGGAGGCCGAGCCCGGCGAGGAGGCCGAACAGGAGCCAGAGCCGCGGGGAGGCGCCGTCGGCGAGGCGGACGACGACGATCGCGCAGCCCGTCCAGAAGAGCGGCTCGACGACGTTCATCGAGAAGAGGGAAGCGATGGCGAGGAAGATCGGCGTCGCGAGCGCCGCGACGGAGGCGAGCCCCTGCGCCGCGCGGCTCCCGCCGAGGCGCCACGCGAGGAGGCCGGTGAGGAGGACGACGCCCGCGCCGGCGAGCCCGGCGAGCAGCCGGAGGACGGGGAGCGAGCCGCCGAGGAGGAGCGCGGCCCTCGCGTAGAGCCCGATCGCCGGCGCCGCGTCGACGTAGCCCCAGGCGAGGTGCCGTCCGCAGTCGAGGAAGTAGAGCTCGTCGCGGAAGTAGCCGTACCGGCTCGAGAGGGCCGCGTGGAGCGCGAACCTCGCCCCGGCGATCGCGAGGAGGAGTCCCCACGCGGGGGGCGCGGCCGGACGGAGCTCCCTGTCGGGCATGCCCGAATGGTACGGCGCGCTCCTCCCGGGGTTGCGGGGGTGCCCGCCGAGTGGACGTCCCTCGACGGCCGACGGAAGAGTCGTCACCGCCCCGGCAGGTAGGTCCCGTCGTCGCTCCCCTCGCCGGGGCGTGCCCCCTCGTTCAGGACGCCGTAGGCGAGGAACCGGGCCGGCCGTCCCACCGGCTCCACGCGGGCCCGCCCGCGCTCGAGCCCGGTCCCGAGGGCCTCGAGGACGGAGGCGACCTGGACCCAGCGGTGCGGGCCGATCGTCAGCGTCCGCGAATCCCCGGCGGCGGCCCCACCGCGGGCCGGGTCGCGGACCGTGAGGCGGCAGACGATCGTCTCGTCCTCGAGGTTCACGATCGCGACGTTCGTCCGGACGGAGCCGTCCTGACGGAGGGCAGCGGACCAGCCCTCCTGGCGGGCGGGCCGGTCGGCGGGGGCCGCCTCGTAGAAGACCCCGTATCGCCCCTCCGGCTTCGGGGCGCGGACGCGCGCGCCGACGAAGAGGCCTTCGGGAGAACCCTCTTCGACGTCGAGGAAGAGCGCCCCGACGACCTCACCGCCCCGGGGCGGGAGGCCGGCAACGCCCTCGCCCCGGAGTCGCTCGACGAAGTCGGAGAGGAAGAGCTGACCGAACGGGGGGACCTCGAGGCGGAAGCGCGCCGTGCGGTCGTAGGCCGAGAGCGTCTCGGAGACGAGCCGCCCGGAAAGGATGACGGCCTCGTTCCGCGTGTTCGTCAGGATCAGGTCGGTCGCGTAGCGTCCCGACTCCACGATCGCCGGGACGACGAGCGAGGCCGCTCGCGGGAGATCGGACTCGAAGCCCGCGACGAACGAGCCGTCGCCCGTCCCCTCGTCGTTCACGACGCCCCAGGCGAAGAAGGGCGCCTTCCCGGAAACGCGCGTGACGAGGGCCCAGCCGGAGGTGAAGCCGGCGCCGGCGAGGACGCGGTTCCACTGGTGGAACGTGCCCGGCGCGAGGCGGACCTCCGGGAGGACGACGCTCCGCGAGGGCGACTCGCCCGAGACGAGCGTCACGCGCAGGACGACGTCGCCCTCCCGTTCGCCGCCGAGGTTGACGACGGCGAGGTTGCTCCGGTCGCCGCCGGCCTCGCGCAGCCAGCCGACGATCGACGTCGGCGCGAGCCCTGCGCCGAGCGGGCGCTCGGCGAAGCCGACGCCGCCGCGCCCCGCGCCGACGGCGACGACGCGCGCCGTCGCGGTGACGCTCGCAGGATTCCCGCGGCGGACCCGGATCGCGAGCGAGCCGCCGCGGTCTCCCTCGCGCGCCACCGGGATGCCCGCGTCGGCGAGGGCGTCGAGGACGGACGGGAAGAAGAGCTGCGCGGCGGCCTCGAGGCGCAGCGTCGTCGATCCGGCGCCGCCGCCGAATGACGGGACCCAGGTGAGGTCGAGGTCGACGGCCGTCGAAGAGGCGTTGTCGAGCGTCAGCTCCGTCTCGTAACGGACTCCATTCGCCCCGGACGTCGAGACGACGACCGGCACGCTCACGTCGGGGAGCGACGTGCCGCAGACGTTCCGGGCGATCGCGACGCCGTTCTCGCTCCGGCCGACGAGGTCGGGGTAGCCGTCGCCGTCGACGTCGACCGCCGCGGTCGGCGAGAGCCCGGAGACCGCTACGGCCGGCCCGAAGTCGCGCCCCATCCCGCGGTGGAGGCGCCCGTACCCGCCCGAGACGACGAGGTCGGGCCGACCGTCGCGGTCGAAGTCGGCGGAGAGGAGCGACGCCGGCGAGCTCAGGATGTCGAGGTGCTTTCCGTCGAGGCCGTTCGCGCCGTCCCACCACGCGAGGCTGGCCATCCAGTAGTGGGACATCGCCGTCGTGCCGACGCCGGCCCAGACGAACTCCTCGCGGCCGTCGCCGTCGAAGTCGGCGACGGCCGTGCTCCAGACCTCGGGGAGCTCGACCGGGGCGCCGGCCGCGAGGACGCCGCGCCCGTCGTTCCAGAGGAGCGGCCCCCGCGGCGCGAACGTCGGGTAGTTCTCGGCCGTCGCGACGACGTCGTCGTCGCCGTCCCCGTCGAAGTCTCCCGCGACGAGGGAGAGGCCGCTTCCCGCTCCGAGCGCGAGCGGTGCGACCACCTCCCGGCGGAAGACCCCGTCGCTCCCCATCCGCCAGGCGTCGAGCGTCTGCCGCGCGTTCACGAGGACCTCCTCGCGCCCGTCGCCGTCGAGGTCGGCGACGGCGATCGGACGGGTCGGGATCGCGACGGGCGGCACGGCGGGCGGCCCGGCCTCGAGCCGCCCCTCCGCCGAGACCCAGAGCCGGCGGGGCCCGTCGTCGGCGAGGACGACCGGGTCGGTCGTGCCGTCTCCGTCGACGTCGGCAACGAGGAGGCCGTGGGCGCCCAGGTCGCGGGGCGCGAGGGGCGAGAAGGTCCCGTCGGGCCGCTGGACGGCGCCGTGAACGCGGCCCCCTTCGACAGCGATGAGGTCGACGAGGCCGTCTCCGTTGACGTCGGCGGCGCGGACGGTGGCGGCGGCCGCGAGCGGCATCACGTCGCGCGGGGGCGCGAAGCGGAACGCCTCGCACGGCTCGGACCCCTCGAGCGCGCCGGAGACGAGGAGCGCGCCGGCGAGGAGCAGACCGCGCAGCGGGACCCGGGAGCGAGCGGACGACGTCATCGGAGGCCTCCTCGTCCCGGAGTGTCGCCGCGGGCGGGCAGCTTTCGCGCGCGCGCCCTCAACCCTTCGCGCCCCGGTACGCCGCGGCCATCTCCTCCGTCTCGCCGCGGAGCGCCGCGACGAGCTCGGGGGGCGAGAGGGCGACGGCGTCCCTCCCGAACGAGAGGACGAATCGGCGCGCCTCGAAGAGCGATCCGGCCGGAAGCTCGAGCTCGATCTCCCCGGAAGGGAGCGGCGTCAGCTTCTGCTTCGGGTGCCAGCGGACCTCGGCGACCCACGCCGCCATCGCCTTCGCGAAGCGGACCCGGAAGCGGAACGGCTCCTTCCCGACGAAGATCCCGATCGTCTCGCCGAAGTGGCGCTTCAGGTCGAAGTCTCGGGGGACGGAGAACGGCTCGGGGGTCGTCTCGGCGCCGCGGATGCGCGAGACGTAGAACGTCTTCACGACTCCGGGGTCGTCGTCGCGGTCCTGCGCGGCGACGAGCCAGTCGCCCGCCGCGAGGACGAGGCCGTACGGCGCGAGCCGGCGCGCGCTCGTCTCGCCGGAAGGCTTCTGGTAGCGGACGGCGAGGACCGTCTTCTCGCGGATCGCCGTCGCCACGGCGTTCCAGACGGCCGGGTCGACGAGTCGGATCGGCTGCGGGTGGATGTAGAGCCGCTCGACGAACGCGCCGGGGCTGACGCGGATCTCCGGCGGCATCACGTCGGAGAGTCGCTCGAACGCCTCGCGGAGCCCCTCGGCGACGGGCGTCCCCTCGTAGAGCTGGAGCACCTTGGCGGCGACGCCGATCGCGAAGAGGCCGGGCCCTTCGACGGGGATCCAGGGGAGGTGCCAGGCGGGGTCGGAGTAGCGGAACGAGCCGCTCTTCCTGTCGAAGACGATCGGCGCGTCCATCTCGTCGCGCATGAACGCGACGAAGCGCTGCACGGTCTTCGTCGAGGTCTTCCAGCGGGTCGCGAGATTCGTCGCGTTCACGACGCGGCGCCGCCGGAGGAGGTCGTCGAACTCGAGGATCCGCCGGAAGAGGGGCCTGTCCTTCACCGCCATGCGGGCATGGTAGCGCCCGGGGACGCGAGGTCGCCGCCTCCCCGAGCCCCGCGCAGGGGAAGGCCCGGGAGGCCGCGGCCCGCCCGAGGGCGGCGCCGCGGCCTCCGCGTCAGGACGCGATCACTCCTCCCAGGGGAGCCCCGGCTTGAAGTGGCCGTAGTTCGTCGTCTTCCGGTAGATCGGCTTCCGCAGTCCCAGCCGCTCGCTGATCGCGGCAGGGCGGAAGTCGAACGACGAGACGAGGGCCGCAGCGGCCTTCGCGTCGCCCGTTCCGAACGTCTCCACCGTCACCGACATCGGCTTCGCCTCGCCGATCGCGTACGAGACCTGGATCTCGGCGCGGCGGGCGAGGCCCGCCTTCACGACCTGCCGGGCGGCCCACCGGCAGAAATAGGCGCCGCTCCGGTCGACCTTCGAGGGGTCCTTGCCGCTCCAGGCGCCGCCGCCGTGCCGGGCCGCGCCGCCGTAGCTGTCGACGATGATCTTCCGGCCGGTTACGCCGGCGTCGGCGGTCGGCCCGCCGAGGACGAACGAGCCGGAGGGGTTCGCGATGAAGCGGATGCCGTCGCGCATCCACTCGCCGAGGGCCTTCGGGGCGAGGTCCTTCTCCACCCAGGCGGCGATCTGCTCGCGCGTCACGTCGGGGCTGTGCTGCGTCGAGACGAGGACCGACTCGACCTGCTTCGGCAGCCCCCCCTCGTAGCGGACGGTCACCTGCGACTTGCCGTCGGGCCTGAGCCACGGCACGAAGTCGCGCCGGGCCTCCGCGAGGCCGCGCGTGAGGCGGTGCGCGAGTACGATCGGGAGCGGCAGCAGCTCGTCCGTCTCCTTCGTCGCGTAGCCGAACATGATCCCCTGGTCCCCGGCCCCCTGGTCCTTCTTCTTCGCGTCCGTCGCCTTCTTCACGGCGCCGCCGATCTCCTTCGACTGGCGGGTCAGGAAGTTGAGGACCTTGACGCCCTTCGCGTTGAAGGCCTCGGCCGGGTCGACGTACCCGATCCCCTCGATGACGCCCCGGACGAGCTCCTCGTAGTCGGCCTTCTTCAGGCCCGCCTTCGAGGTGATCTCGCCGGCCAGGACGACCTTGTCCTTCTTGCAGAGGACCTCGCACGCGACGCGGGCGTTCTCGTCGGGGCCGATGTTCGCGTCGAGGACCGCGTCGGCAATCAGGTCGCAGACCTTGTCGGGGTGCCCCTCGGTGACGGACTCGGAAGTCAGGAGGAAGTCGGTTTCGCTGGTCATTTGGATCTCCTTTCGTTCGTATCGATTCGTCTGTCGGGCGCGCGCTCCCGCGACGGGGCGCGTCCGGACGCGCCCCGTCGAGAAACTCCGTCGCAACATCGAAATGTCGGTTCTTGGGACGTGCCGGATCCGTTCAGGAGCGTCCTTTCGACGATGCAGGTCACGCTTCGATCGCGCATGGCTCCCGATCCGGGCGGGTCGGGCCGGCGTTGCCACCGCAGGGACTACGGTCTGGCGGGCGGGTCGTCGAGCCGGTGCTCTCTCCGCCACTCTTCATGCCGGCAGCCCGAAGCGCAGGGCTGCCAGTCGCTCAAAGAACCGCGCGGCCGCGCCGCGCGGGCGGATTCTCGCACACCCTCCTCCCGGGGGGGGCGGGCCCCCGTCCGAACCCCGGGGCCGCGGGGCGCGTATCGGACTGCCGTGGGCTTCCCATGCAAGGAGGAACGATGAGAACCCGTTCCGGACGGATGCGCGCTTTCGGGGCCGCCGTGGCGGTCCTGTCCTTCGCCCTTCCCGCCGCCGCGGCCCCGAAGGGTGCCGGCTGGCAGGTCCCGACGTCGGTGAGGAAGCTGCCGAACGGCCTGACGGTCGTCGTCTCGGAGGACCGTTCGTCCCCGACGTTCGGCCTCTGCGTCGTTTACCGGATCGGGTTCCGCCTCGA
>JAKLER010000198.1 GCA_022711615.1 Acidobacteriota bacterium | reverse complement strand
CCGCCGTCGTGGCCCCCGCGCCGCTCGTGGCGATGAAGGTGCCCCAGCCTCCCCAGGGAATCTTCCTCGACGCGGCCCACACGTGGCTGCGCATCACCTCCGACGGCCGCCTGCGCGTCGGCATCGACGACTTCCTCGCCGAGGCCGTCGGCCAGGTCGAGAAGGTCGAGGTCCCCGCCCAGGGCACCACGATCGAGCGCGGCAGCCCGCTCTTCACCCTCTTCGTCAAGGGGCGCAGGCTCGTCGTCCCCTCGCCGGCCTCGGGCACGGTGATGTCGGCCAACGACAAGGCGCTGCGCGACCCGTCCGCGGTCGTCCGCGACCCGTACGGCGCCGGCTGGGTCGCCTCGATCTGGACGCGCGACCACCACGCGGCGATCTCCCCGCTGCGCATCGGTGCGGCCGCCACCCACTACCTGCGCGAGGAGCTCCACCGCCTGGCCGACTTCATGGTCCCCACCCGCGTCCACGCGACGGTGCCGGTGATGGCCGACGGCGGCCTGCCGGGCAAGGGCGCCGCGGCCAGCCTGGACGACGAGAGCTGGCAGGCCTTCACCCGAGAGTTCGTCAGCGCCCCGGCCGAGAAGCCGAAGGCCTGACCCTCCGCCCCTCCCCGCCTCCCGGGCCCCGGACGCCTCGCGGCGCCGGGGCCCTTCGGCTTTCGGGAGGCAACCCGGCCCTACGCGCTCCCGAGCGCCGCCGCCACGAGCGCCCGCGCCTCTTCCTGGATCCGCCGGAGGTGCTCGCGGCCGAGGAAGCTCTCGGCGTAGATCTTGTAGACGTCCTCCGTCCCGGAGGGGCGTGCCGCGAACCACCCGTCCTTCGTCGCGACCTTCAGTCCGCCGATCGGCGCGCCGTTGCCCGGTGCCTTCGTCAGGATCGCCGTGATCGGCGCTCCGGCGAGCTCCTTCGCCGTCACGTCCGGCGGAGAGAGCTTCCCGAGCCGCGCCTTCTGGTCGGGCGTCGCCGCCGCGTCGACCCGTTCGTAGACCGGCTCGCCGTAGAGCGCCGTCAGCTCGCGGTAGAGCTCGCCGGGGTCCCTTCCGAGGACGGCGGTCATCTCCGCGGCGAGGAGGCCGAGGATCATCCCGTCCTTGTCGGTCGTCCAGGTCGTTCCGTCGCGCCGGAGGAAGGAAGCCCCCGCGCTCTCCTCGCCCCCGAAGCCGAGGTCTCCCGAGAGGAGCCCCGGGACGAACCACTTGAAGCCGACCGGCACCTCGACGAGCTTCCGGCCGAGCCCCTCGGCGACGCGGTCGATGAGGCTCGAGGAGACGAGCGTCTTGCCGACCCCTGCGTCCTTCCGCCAGCCGTCGCGCGCGCCGAAGAGGTAGCGGATCGCGGCGGCGAGGTAGTGGTTCGGGTTCATGAGGCCGGAGGGCGTCACGATCCCGTGGCGGTCGACGTCGGCGTCGTTCCCGACGGCGACCTGGTAGCGGTCGCGGATCGCGATGAGCGAGGCCATCGCGGACGGCGAGGAGCAGTCCATCCGGATCCGGCCGTCCCAGTCGAGCGTCATGAACGCGAACGCCGGGTCGACGCGCGGGTTGACGACGGTCAGGTCGAGCCGCCACCGCTCGGCGATCCTCTGCCAGAAGTCGACCGAGGCGCCGCCCAGCGGGTCGACGCCGATCCGAACGCCCGCCGCGCGGATCGCCTCGAGGTCGACGACCGACGCGAGGTCGTCGACGTACGAGGTCAGGTAGTCGTGCGCGACGGTCGTCGCGGCCTTCCGCGCGCGCGGGAAGGGAACCCGCTTCACCCCCTCGAGCCCGGCGGCGAGGAGGGCGTTCGCCCGGCTCTCGATCGCCTTCGTCGCGTCGGTGTCGGCCGGCCCGCCGTGCGGCGGGTTGTACTTGAAGCCGCCGTCCTCCGGCGGGTTGTGCGACGGCGAGATGACGATCCCGTCGGCGCGCGGGCCGTCGTGGTCCCGGTTCCACGCGAGGATCGCGTGCGAGACGACGGGCGTCGGCGTGAAGCCGTCGGCCGCGTCGACGCGCACCGTGACGCCGTTCGCCGCGAGGACCTCGAGCGCCGTCCGGAAGGCCGGCTCGGAGAGAGCGTGGGTGTCCTGGCCGAGGAAGAGCGGCCCGGTCGCCCCCTGCGCGGCGCGGACCTCGCAGATCGCCTGCGTCGTCGCGAGGATGTGCGCCTCGTTGAAGCTCCCGCGCAGCGAGGAGCCGCGGTGGCCCGAGGTCCCGAACGCGACGCGCTGGGCGCGCTCGGCCGGGTCGGGCCGCTCGGTGTAGTAGGCGGCGAGGAGGCGCGGGACGTGGACGAGGTCTCGGCCCTCGGCGGGCTGCCCGGCGCGCGGGTGGCTCATGGGGTCCCTCCGGCCGGACACCGTATGCGCGGGCACGAGGGGAGTCAACGGGAGGGCTCGCCGCCTGCGGAGGGAGCCCGGGGGCCGTGGACCATCGTCCCCCCCGGCGTGCCCCGAGGCGCGGACGAGGGCGCACGCGAGGAGCGCGGAGGGCGAGAGGTCGGCGTCGGGCGCCGCGGGAGATTCGGCGGCCGCGAGGGCGCGGAACGTGATCAACTCGCCTCCCGTGCCGCGGACCGAACGCGCCCGGAGGGAGTCGACTCGATGACGACGGGACGCCTGCTCCTCGCCCTCCTCCTCCTCGCTCCCCTGCGCCTCGGCGCGGCCGAGCCGTTCGACGTCGTCGAGAGCACCATCCCGGCGATGCAGGCCGCGATGAAGGAGGGGCGCGTCACCTCGCGCGACCTCGTCCTTCTCTCGCTCGCGCGGATCGCGACGTGGGAGGGCCGGCTCCACGCCGCGATCACCGTCAACCCGCGCGCCCTCGCCGAGGCCGACGCGCTCGACCGCGAGCGGAAGGCGGGGAGAGTGCGCGGGCCTCTCCACGGCATTCCCGTCGCCGTGAAGGACAACGTCCAGACCGCCGACCTTCCGACGACGGGCGGAGCGCTCGCCTTCGACGGCTGGGTGCCGCCGGCGGACGCCACGCTCGTGAAGAACCTCCGGGCCGCCGGAGCGGTGATCCTCGCCAAGACGCAGCTCACCGAGCTCGCGAACTGGGTCGCCGCCTCGCCGCAGCCGATGCCGAACAACTACAACGGCCTGAACGGCTGGGGCTTCAACCCGTACGACGCGCGGCGCGACCCGCGCGAGGCGACGTTCGACGGCCGGCCCGCGCTGAACACCGGCGGCTCGAGCTCCGGCGCGGGGACGGCCGCGAGCTTCTGGGCCGCGAGCGTCGGCACCGAGACCTCGGGCTCGATCCTCTCCCCCTCGAACCAGAGCATGCTCGTCGGGATCAAGCCGACCGTGGGGCGCATCAGCCGGACCGGCGTCATCCCGATCACGGCCGACCAGGACACGCCGGGCCCGATGGCCCGCTCCGTGACGGACGCGGCGATCCTCCTCGGCGTCCTCGAGGGGACGGCTCCGGACCCGAACGATCCGGCCACGTCGGCCTGCGCGCCGCCGCCCGGGAACGACTACACGCGGTTCCTGAAGAAGGACGGCCTGAAGGGCGCGCGCATCGGCATCCCGCGGGCCTTCTACTACGACAGGGTCACGCCTCCCGGGGCGGAGAAGCCGCGCGGCGGCCTGAGCCCGGAGCAGGCGAAGGTGATGGCCGAGGCGATCGAGGCCCTGAAGAAGGAAGGCGCCGTCATCGTCGACCCGGCCGACGTCCCGAGCGTCGTCGACCCGGACCCCTCGCGGAACTACCTCCGCTGGGGCGTCTGCACCGACCGGGACGAGATGAAGGAGAAGGAGTGCTCCATCGTCCTCGCCTACGGGATGGAGCGCGATTTCAACGCCTGGCTCGCCTCGCTCGGGGAGCGCGCGCCGGTGAAGTCGCTCCGCGCCCTCCGGGAGTGGAACGTCGCGCACGAGAAGGCGGGCGCGATCCGGTACGGCCAGTCGATCCTCGACTTCTCCGACTCCCTCGACCTCGCGGCCGACCGCGCGCGCTACGAGGCCGACCGGGCGAAGGACCTCCTCCTGACGGCGACCCACGGCCTCGACGCGGTGATGGCGGCGGAGCGCCTCGACGCGCTCCTCTTCCCCGGCCCCTCCGGCGCCTCGATCTCCGCGCGGCCCGGCTACCCGACCGTCATCGTCCCGTTCGGGACGGTCCCGAACGCCCCGAAGCCGCCGTTCCCCGACGGCTTCGAGGCGAAGCCCGCGCCGTACGGCGTCAGCTTCGCGGGCCGGGCCTGCAGCGAGCCGACGCTCCTCCGCCTCGCCTACGCCTTCGAGCAGGCGACCCGCCGCCGCGTGCCGCCGCCGCTTCCGTGAGCCCTCCCGGGGGCGGCCCGGGGCGCGGCGTCATGCGGCCGCCGGCGCGGCGCCCGTCCGCTTCTCGAGGGCGTGCCAGAGGACGGGAAGGACGAGCAGCGTCAGGAGCGTCGACGTGACGATGCCCCCCATGACGACGACCGCGAGCGGCTTCTGGATGTCGGCGCCGGAGCCTGAGGCCCAGACCATCGGCAGGTGGCCGATGAAGCTCGTGAGGGCGGTCATCACGAGCGGCTTGAACCGGAGCCGGCAGCCCTCGGCGACCGCGGCGCCGGCCTCCCGGCCGCGCGCGCGCAGCTGCGTGAAGAACGCGACGAGGACGACGCCGTTCTGCACGGCGATCCCGAGGAGGACGATGAAGGCGACGGCGGCCGAGACCGAGAGCGTCATCCGGAAGGCGACCGCGGCGACGACGCCGCCGACGAGGGCGAACGGGAGGTTCAGGAGGACGAGGGCCGCGTCCCGGGCGCTGCCGAGCGCCGAGTAGAGGAGGAAGAGGATCAGCAGCAGCACCATCGGGACGACGACCGCGAGCTGCCGCATCGCGCGCCGCTGGTTCTCGAACTGCCCGCCGAGCTCGACGAAGTACCCCGTCGGCAGGTCCTTCAGGACGGGCGCCAGGGCGCCCCGCACCTCCGCGACGAAGCCGCCGAGGTCGCGCCCCCGCACGTTCGCCTCCACGACGACGCGGCGCATGCCGTTCTCGCGGCTGATCTGCATCGGGCCCTCGACGCGCCGCACCGAGGCGATCTGCCCGAGGGGGACCCGCGGGCCGGCCGGGCTCGGGACGAGGAGCTGCTCGATGGCCGGGATGTCCCGGCGGGCCTCGTCCGGAAACTTCACCATCACCGCGAAGCGCCGCTCGCCCTCGACGAACGACGTCACGACCCGGCCGGCGAAGGCGGCCTCGAGGAGCTCGTTGACGTCCCCGACGCCGAGCTCGTAGCGCGCCATCGCCTCCCGGTCGAGCCGCACCTCGACCTCCTCCATCCCCGAGACCTGCTCCACCTTGACGTCGCGGGCGCCCGACACGCCCGCCGTCGCCGCCGCGGCCCTGTCGGCGATCCCCTTGAGGACGGCCAGGTCGGGCCCGAAGAGCTTGATCGCGAGGTCGCTCTTCACTCCGGAGATCAGCTCGTTGACCCGGAGCGCGATCGGCTGCGAGAACGCCGCGCGAAGGCCCGGGATCGCCGCCAGGTCGGCGCTCATCGCCTCGACGAGCTTCGCCTTCGTCCGCCCGGTCTTCCATTCCTTCTTCGGCCTGAGCATGACGAAGACGTCGGTCTGCTCGGGGCCCATCGGGTCCTCCGAGATCTCGGCCCGGCCCGACTTGGAGACGACGGTCGCGACCTCCGGGAACTTCAGGAGCCTCTTCTCGATCATCCCCGCGACCTCGACGGACCCGGCGAGCGACGCGTTCGGGAGCCGGACGACGTTGACGGCGATCGAGCCCTCGTCGAGCGGCGGCATGAAGTCGGTCCCCATCCGCGGGATCAGGGCTGCCGAGACCGCGAGGACGGCGACGGCGATCCCGTACGTCGTGCGCGGCCTCGCCATCGTCTCTTGCAGGAGCCGCTCGTAGCCCTCGCGGAAGCGGCGGACGAAGCCGAACTCCCTCTCCGGGTCCTGCGTGAGGAGGAGGTGCGAGAGCGGCGGCACCAGGACGAGCGCCACGACGATCGAGGTGAGGAGCGAGAAGAGGAGCGTGAGCGCGAGCGGCGCGAACATCTTCCCCTCGAGCCCCTGGAGCGTGAGGAGGGGGAGGAGGACGAGGCCGATGATCAGCACCGAGAAGCCGACCGGCCTCGCGACCTCGGCCATCGCCTCCACGACGACCTTCCCGCGGTCGCCGCGGGGCCCGTGCTCGGCGAGGTGGCGGCGGACGTTCTCGGCCACGACGATCGTCGCGTCGACCACCATGCCGACGGAGAACGCGAGCCCTCCGAGGCTCATCAGGTTCGAGGAGAGGCCGGCCGCCCCCATGACGATGAAGGTGAGGAGGAACGTGATCGGCAGGGAGAGGACGACGATCAGAGCTGTCCGCAGCTCTGCGAGGAAGAGGAAGAGGACGAGGACGACGAGGAGGCCCCCTGCGAGGAGCGCGTCCTTCACGGTGTCGATGCACGCCTCGATCAGGGCCGTGCGGTCGTAGAAGACGTCGATCCGCATCCCCTGCGGGAGCCGCTCCTGGATCCGGGCCACGGCCTCCTTCACGGCCGAGACGACCGTCCGGGAGTTCTCTCCGCGCAGCATGATCGCCATGCCGGCGACCGTCTCGCCCCTGCCGTCGCGCGTGACGGCCCCCTGGCGGGGCTGCGCGGCGACCTCGACGTCGGCGAGGTCGCGGACGGTGACCGGCGTGCCGTCCTTCGCCTTGAGGACGACGTTTTCGATGTCCCGGGCGCTCGCGAAGAGCCCGACGCCGCGGATGTAGGTCTGCTCCCAGCCCTTGACGATGAGGCCGGCCGCCGCGTTGGCGTTGCTCCTCTCGAGCGCCTCGGTCACCTCGCGCAGCGTCAGGCCGTACTTGACGAGGCGCTCGGGCCGGACGACGACCTGGTACTGCTTCACCTCGCCGCCGAAGCTGTTCACCTCGGTGACGCCCGGGACGGTCCTCAGGCGCGGCGCGATCAGCCAGCTCTGGACCGTCCGCTTCTCCATCGCCGAGAAGCCCTCACCCTCGAGGGTGTACTGGAAGATCTCGCCGAGGCCCGTCGAGAGCGGCGCGAGCTCGGGCTCGATGCCGGGCGGGAGGAGCTCCCGCGCGCCCTGAAGGCGCTCGAAGACGAGCTGGCGGGCGAAGTACGGGTCGACGCCGTCCTGGAACACGATGACGACCTGCGACAGGCCCGCGCGGGAGAGCGAACGGACGAGCGTCACCTTCGGCAGGCCGCCCATCTGCTGCTCGATCGGGTAGGTCACCCGCTGCTCGACGTCCGAGGCCGAGAGGCCCGGCGCCGTGCTCAGCACCATCACCTGGATGTTCGTCACGTCGGGGAACGCGTCGATCGGCAGCCTCAGCCACGAAACGAGACCGGCGGCCAGGAAGAGGGCGCCGACGAAGAGGACCGCCCACCGGCGGCTCACGACCCACTGGAAGAACGTCGTCACGGCGCCCTCTCAGTCCGCGCAGCCGGCGCCCATCTTCGAGCGCAGGACGTCCGACTTGAGGAGGAACGCGCCCTTCGTGACGACCTCGGCGCCGCTCTCGATCCCTGTCACCTCGACCCAGCCGTCCCGCTTCCGCCCGGTCCGGACGGGCCTGCGGACGAAGTAGGGGCCCTCCATCCGGACGAAGACGAAAGACCGGCCCTCGTCCTCGAGGACCGCCTCCTCGGGCAGGGCGACGTCCCCGCCCGCCTCCGGAAGGAGCAGCTCGACCCTCGCGAACATCCCGGCGCGCAGGAGGCCGGCGGGGTTCTCCACGACGACGCGGACGCCGGCCGTGCGCGTCGCCTCGTCGAGCGTTCCCGAGACCTGCTCTACGCGGCCCGGGAAGACCGCGTCGGGATAGGCGGAGACCGTGACCGCCGCGCGCACGGGCGCCTGCTGCTGCGCGCGGAGGACGGCGGGGACCTCCCGCTCGTAGACGGTGGTCATGACCCAGACCCGCGAGGTGTCGGCGAGGAGCAGGAGCCGGCTCCCCGGCTGCGCCTGCTCTCCGAGCGAGAGCGAGCGCTCGAGGACCGTGCCGGCGAAGGGCGCGCGGACCGGCATCAGGCCCGACTGCGGGTCTCCGCGGCCGTCGCGCAGGGCGTCGACCTCCCGGCGGCCGAGGCCGTAGGCGAGCAGCCGGCCGACGACGGCGGCGCGGTCGGCCCGGGCCTGCTCGAGGGCGGCCTCGGCCTCGAGGACGTCCTTCATCGGGCAGACGCCCTTCTCGTGGAGATCGCGCTCGCGCGCGGCCG
>JAKLER010000197.1 GCA_022711615.1 Acidobacteriota bacterium | reverse complement strand
TCGTCCCGACGTTCGCCGGCGAGCTCCGCCCGCACAAACCGCCCCTCCTCCCCTGGCTCATGGCGCTCTCGACGAGTCTCCTCGGCCCCACGGAGCTGGCCTTCCGCCTCTGGTCCGCGCTGGCGCACGGAGCCTCCGTCCTCCTGACCTTCGCCGCCGGCCGGCGCCTCGCGGGCGGGAAGGCCCCGCTCCTCGGAGCGGCGATGATCGCCTTGTCGCCCCTCGCGCTCCTGGAGGGGGCCGCCGCGACGGCCGACGCCGTCCTCCTGGCCGGGCTGACGGGAGTCCTCGCGGTCTTCGCCGACGCCGCAGCCGGCGGCGTCCGGGTCCGGCATCTCGTCCTCGGGGCGCTGGCCTCGTCGATCGCGCAGCTCGCCAAGGGGCCCGTCGCGTTCGCCGTTCCGCTCCTCGGCCTCGGCGGGGCGCTCCTCCTCGTGCCGGGGGCCTTCCGCGACAGGCGGCGCCTGGCCGCTCTCCTCGTCGGGTCCTCGGTCCTCGGCCTCCTCCCGGTCCTCGGCTGGGGCCTCCTCGCCGACGCCGCGACGAACGGCCGCCTCCTCTCGGCGGCGATCGGGACGCACGTGATCGGCCGGACGCTCGCGCCGATGGAAGGCCACGGGAGCGGATTCCTCGTGGGGCCGCTCTACTACGGCGCCGTCCTTCTCGTCGGCTTCTCCCCGTTCACGCTCTTCCTGCCCCCCGCCTGGGTGCGCGTCCGGTCGGGCGGCGGCCTCGCGCCCGGGGCCCGCGCGATCCTCCTCGGAAGCGTCCTCGCCCCGCTGCTTCTCTTCAGCGTCGTCGCCACCAAGCTCCCGCACTACCTCCTCCCGGCGTTCCCGGCCCTCGCCCTGCTCGCGGCCGAGGCCGCGGAATCGGGCGAACGGCGCGGCCTCGCCGCCGGCGGGCTCCTCCTCGCTCCGGTCGTCGTCGCGTCGCTCTCGGTCCTCGCCGTCGTCGTGGCCGTCCCCCCGCTGGCGGCATTGCGGGCTCCGGCGGCTGTGGCCATCGTCGCGATCTCGTCGGAGGTCGCCCTGGCCGTGCTGCTCCTCCGGTCGGGACGTACGCGAGCCGCCGCCGCGACGCTTCTCGCGGGAACGGCCGTCGCGCTCGTCGCGACGGCGGGGTTCGGCCTCCCCGCGCTCGAGAGCTGGAAGCCGGTGCCCCGCCTCGCGGCGGCGGCGCGGCGCGCCGTGGGAGACGCCCCCGCCGCGACGCTCGGGTTCGAGGAGCCGAGCGTCTTCGTCTATTTCGGCCCGGGACCCGTGGAGCGCCTCGCGAGCGAGGCGGACGCCGCCCGCTGGGCGCGCCGCGAAGGCCCGGGTCTCCTCGTCACGACGCGCGCCGGTCTCGAACGCCTGGTGGCGCGCGAGGGTCTGCTGCCCCTCGTCCCGGTGGCGCGGCAGGGAGGGATGAACGTCTCGAAAGGGGAGCCCGTCGAGCTGGTCGCTCTGGCGCGAGGTGGACCGTGGACGATCGCCCCGCCGTGACCGGCGTCATCCGGCGCCGGGACAACGCCGTCGCCCAGACGCCGCCGCTCGGAGGACTGCCCCCTCCCGAGGGACCGTCCGTGAGCGGGTCCGGCACCTCCCGGTTTCCCGGCTTCGTCCTCGGTGCGTACGGAGTGGCCGCCGGGGCGGCGGTCGCCGCGGCGCGAATCGCGCTCCTTCGCAAGGCCGGAGCTTCCGAGCGGGCGGAGCGCCTCGGCACGGCGCTGCCGCCGTGCGGCCCGGGGAGACTTCTCCTCCACGCCGTCTCGGCGGGGGAGATGACCGCCGCGTCGGCCCTCGCGTCGGAGATCGAGCGGACGGCCGGTCTGAAGCTGCTGCTGACGACCGGGACGAGAGAGGGACGGATCGTGGCCGAGCAGGTTCGCGAGGCGTGCCGCGCGGTCGAGGCGGTCGCGTTCCTGCCGTGGGACCGGCCGGGTGCGGTGCGCCGTTGGCTCGCACGCCTCGCTCCCGCGGCCGTGGTGACGGTCGAGGCCGAGCTCTGGCCCGGGCTCTTCCTCGGGGCGCGGTCTCTCGGCATCCCGGTCGCCGTCGCGAGCGCGCGGCTCCGCCCGGGCGAGGCGTGGCGGTACGCGCGGGCGGGCCCGTTCTTCCGCCCGGTCGTCGACGCGGTGTCCTGGATCGGCGCGCGAACGGAGGAGGACCGCGAGAGATTCCTCGCGATCGGCGCGAGCCCTTCCCGCGTCGAGGTGACCGGCGACCTGAAGCTCGACGCCCCGACGCCGGCCGCGGCGCTGCCGCCCGGGTGGAAGGTCTGGCTCGAGATCGGCCCTCCTCTCCTCGTCGCGGCGAGCACCCACGCTCCCGAGGAGGAGCTCCTCCTGGAGGCCGTAAAGAGGCTGCGCGGGGAAGGCGCCGAGGTCCGGCTGGCCCTCGCGCCGCGGCACGTCGCGAGGTCGGGCGAGGTCGAGCGCCTCGCCCGCCAGGCCGGCTTCGGGACGTGCCGGCTCTCGGGCCCTCCCGGCCCCGCATCGATCCTCGTCGTCGACACCTTCGGACTGCTCTCCTCGCTCTGGCCGCAGGCCGCGATCGGCTTCCTCGGCGGGACCCTCGCATCGGTCGGCGGGCACAGCCCCGTCGCGGCCGCGGAGGCGGGCGTGCCGCTCCTGGCCGGGCCTTCGCTCGAAGGGGTCCGCGACGTGGCCGACGCCCTCCGATTCGCCGGAGCGCTCGTCGACGTGGGAAAGGACGGGGCCGTCGAGGAGCTCGCAGCGGCGCTGGCGCGGCTCCTCTCCGACGAGGGCGATCGCCGTCGCCGGGGCGAGGCCGGGCGCCGCGCTCTCGGTTCCCTCCGAGGCGCCGCCGCGCGAACGGCGACGAGGGTCCTCGGTCTTCTCGCCTCGGGGCGGCGTCCCGGACCCGAGGCCCTCTGACGGCTCCGGCCCGGACTCGCGGGGGCGACCCCGCTCCCGCTCACGTCGCGCGGTTCGCGACGGGCTCGACCTGATCCGCGAAGAGCGCCCGGAAGGGGAGACACGACTCCAGCAGGCGCGAGGCCGGACCGTCTCCCGCGACGCGGCCGTCGACGAGGACGATCACCCTCGGGTATCGGGCCACGGTGGAGAGACGGTGCGCCATCACGATCACCGTCCGTCGCGCGAGCCACGGCCCGAGATCGTCGAGGAGCCGGCCCTCCGTCTCGCCGTCGAGCGCGCTCGTCGCCTCGTCGAGGACCAGGACCGGAGGGTCGGTGAGGACGGCCCGCGCGAGGGCGATCCTCTGCTTCTGGCCCCCCGAGAGGTTTCGCCCGGCCTCGAGCAGCGACCCGTCGATCCCGCCGGGGATCGCGGCGACGAGGCTCTCGAGGCCGCAGAGGCCCAGCGCCCCGACGACCTCGCGACGCGACGCCTCCGGGCGGCCGAAGAGGACGTTGTCCGCGAGCGTCCCCCGGAAGAGGAACGGCTCCTGCTCGACGAGCCTCACGGCGCGCCTCAGGTCGCGAAGGTCCGCTTCACGAAGGTCCACGCCGTCGAGCGCGAGCCTCCCCT
Organism: Acidobacteriota bacterium; assembly: GCA_022711615.1. GTDB lineage: Bacteria > Acidobacteriota > Thermoanaerobaculia > UBA5066 > UBA5066 > UBA5066. The sequence continues at coordinate 4,685 of JAKLER010000197.1, read as the reverse complement.
CGTCCGGCGAGAGGAACCCCGCGAGCATCGCCGCGAGAGTGCTCTTCCCTCCGCCGCTGGCCGCGACGACGGCGACCGTCTCTCCCGGCTCGACCCGGAGGTCGACTCCCTCGAGGAGCGGGCGCGACGGCTCGTGGCGGAAACGGACACCCTCCAGCGCGAGCCTCCCCGGCACGGGCCGCGGGAGGGGCGTCCCGCCCTGACGTTCGAGGAAGCCGAAGTCGATCACCTCGTAGACCCGCGCGGCCGCGGCGAGGGTCCGCTGGAGCGTCGCGTGGACGTCGGCGAGACGCCGGAGCGGCTCGACCGTCCGAGCGGCGAAGAGGCAGAACGCCAGGAGACCGGCCGGTGTCAGCTCGTTCGCGAGGGCGAGCCGGCTTCCCCAGCCGATCGCACCGAGGAACCCGAGTCCGGTCACGAGGAAGATCGAGGCGAGGACCGTCGCGGACCAGAGCTCGGCGGCCAGGACGCTGCGGCGATAGGTGGCGTTCGTCGTCGCGAAGCGATCCGCCTCGCGCCCGGCCGCGTCGTATCCCTGGATGGTCGTCAGGCCCGAGAGCTGCTCGGAGAAGACGGCGTGAAGCTCTCCCAGCTCCCTCTGGGCGACGGTCCCCTTGCGCCTGACGACGCGTCCCAGGCGGTCGAGAAGGAGTCCGAAAAGGGGGGCCAGGACGACGGCCCCGAGGGCGAGGCGCCACTCGACGAGGAAGGCCACGGCGATCGAGCCGAGGGCGTCGAGGCCGTCGCCGACGAGCCTCTTCAGCAGGGTCTCGACGAACCCCGAGAGGCTGCTGGCGTCGGAGAAGACCCGCGAGAGGAGCTCGCCGGCCGGGCGGCCCCTCACCGCGAGGGCCCGGCTCGCGAGGACCCGCCGCGCCGCTCGGTCGCGCAGCCGCTCGAGGAGGCGCTGGTTGACGCTCGCCGCGAGGTAGCGCGAGAGGACGACGGCCGCCGCGAGGAGGAGGGTCGCGCCCGCGGCCTCGAGGAGAAGGGCGCGAACGGGGAGGAGCGAGCCTCCCGTGAGCGGCCCCTCCAGCCACTCCTTGACGAGCCAGGTCAGGAGGAGCTGGGCGCCGGCCATCGTCGCGAGCGCGACCGCCGCCCCCGCGAATCGGGAACGCTCGACCGCCGCGTCCCTCGCGATCCGCAGGAGCAGGCGTCGTCCGGCACCCGGTGCCAGGATCCCGTCGCTCACGCCGGAAGGCTCTCGGGTCGCCTGCCGCGCCGGCCGGCCCGCCGCAGCAGGGAGCGGGCCACGCGCCGCCAGTGCCCCGCCGTGGTCCGGGCCAGTCGCAGCGACTCGCGCGGGTCGACGAAGAGGCGGGCGGCGATCCTCCCGTTCTTCCGCGCGTTGCGCCTCGCCTGGCCGGCCTGGTCGGCCAACCAGCGCCGGAGCGGCCAGACCTCGACGACGATCTCGGTCTCTCCGAGCCCCGTCCACGCCACGTAGCGCTTGTGCCCGTCGGCGACGAGCCACTTCCCGAAGAGCCGCACGACGGAGACCGGCGGGAAGAGGTCCCCCGCGCGCATCCTCTCGCGATACCCGCGGATCACCTCCGCCGCGTGCGTCAGCTCGAGGAGGTCGACGACCTCCTCGATTCGGAGCATCCGCGTCGGGTGGGCCGCACGCGCGGCGTCGAAGCCCCTCGGGCTCCCGGAGGGCGGGAAGCTGTCCACCGTGGCCGGACCATGCCGGTACGCCATGCAGTCCGTCAAGGCCGCACCGGTCGGGCGGGGGACGCCGGCAGCCGGCCTGCTAGGCGAGGTCGATCTCGCGCGACGAGCGGTGGAAGCCCCGCTTCGAGTCGCGCGCGAAGGCGCCCAGCTCGTCCGCCAGAGGGTCGCCGAGCGCCTCCAGCTTCTCGAGGGCCTCGGCGAGCGGCAGGCCCGAGCGCAGGAGGAGCCGGTAGGCCTCCTTCAGCGTCCGGAGCTGCGAAGCCGTGAAGCCGGCCCGCCGGAGGCCGACGACGTTCAGGCCGCGCGCGCGGGCCGGCACGCCGTCGGTGATCACGAAGGGGAGGCAGTCCTTGATGACCTTCGTGTTCCCGCCGACCATCGCGAGGCGCCCCACCCGGCAGAACTGGTGCACCACAACCCCGCCCGAGAGGAAGGCCCTCTCGTCGATCCGCACGTGCCCGGCCAGCGCGACGTTGTTCGCCAGGATCACGTGGTCGCCGATCACGTCCTCGTGGGCGACGTGGGAGTACGCCATGAGGAAGCAGCCGGAGCCGACGCGCGTCACGCCCCCGGGGGCCGTCGCGCGATGGATCGTCACTCCCTCGCGAATCCGGTTGTCGTCCCCGATCTCCAGGCGGCTCGGGCCTCCGCCGAAGCCGAGGTCCTGGGGCTCGCCGCCGAGGATCGCTCCCTCGTGGACGCGGTTGCGGGCGCCCATCCACGTGTATCGCTTGACGACGCTGTGGGCGCCCAGCTCGCACCCGTCGCCGATTGCCGTCTCGGCCTCGACGACCGCGAAAGGCCCGACCTCCACCCCGGTCCCGAGCCGCGCGCCGGGATCGACGAGAGCCGTGCGGTGCCTTCCCATGCGGCCGGGATTCTAGTTTGCGTCCGGCCCGCGAGAGGCGAGCCTCGGAAGGAATTGCCGAGGCCCGGAGGGAAGTGAGACAGTCGCTTGAAGGCGGTGCCCTGCGGATGCGCCGAAGGAGAGGCGAGGACGGTCGCGCATGCTCGGGGAGATGACGACGGATCGTTGCCACGTGCCGGCCCCCGGGTCCCGTGCCGAACGCGGGCGCGCGTGAAGGCGACCCTTCTCGTCGACCGCTGGGACGCCTCGCGCGGAGGGCAGGAGGGATACCTCGCCGCGCTGGGCGGTGAGCTCGCGCGGCGAGGGGTCGCCCTCCGGGTGCTCTGTCGCGAGGGCACCGGAAGAGGGTCCGGGACCTCCGTCGAGACGCTCGTTCCCCCGGGAGGAGGCGCGCCCGGCGAACGGCGTTTCCTGGCGGCCGCCGCGCGCCGGCTCGAGGCCCGAGAGGGGCCCGTCCTCGCGACGCGGCTCGTCGCGTTCGCGACGCACGTCCAGCTGCACGGAGGCCTCTTCGCCGACGCCCTCGAGGCGGAGCGCGAGTCGATGGAGGGGATGCGGCGCGCGCTCTTCGGCCTCGGGACGGCCCTCAACGGGCGACGCCGGCTTCTCCTTCGCTGCGAGCGAGAGACCCTCGCGGGCGCCTGCCCGCAGATCATGGTCTGGACGGAGGCGCAAAGGAGCCGCCTGCGCGACCTGGGCGTGCCCGACGGGACGATCCGGGTGGCACCGCCCGGCGTCGACCTCGACCTCTTCTCGCCGGATCCGCACGGCTTCCGACCGGATCCCGCCCGGGAGTTCCTCTTCCTCGCCCACAACCCCCGTCTCAAGGGCCTGCGTTCCGCGTTCCGGGCCCTCGCCGTCGCGAGGAGGCGTGGCCTCGCCGCGCGGCTTTCCGTCGTGGGGCGGGTGCCGCGCGACGCGTGGCGCCGTGTCGCGGCCCGCCTCGGGGTCGCGGAAGCAGTCTCGTTCGAAGGCCCGCTCTCTCCCGGGGGCGTCGTTCGAAAGCTCCGCGCGTCGACCGGCCTCCTCCACCCGACGTTCCTCGATCCCTGCTCGCTGGCCTGTCTCGAGGCGGCCGCCTGCGGGGTGCCCGTGATCACGACCCGGAGGAACGGTGCGGTCGAGAGGCTCGGGCCGGCGGGGGCGGCGCTCGTCGTGGACGATCCGACGGACACGGAGGGGCTCGCGCGGGCGATGGAGGAGGTCGCGAGCCCGGCCCGGCACGCGGAGCTCCGGGAGGCCGCCCTCGGCCTCCGGCCGTCGGTCGGCGCGCGGCGTCACCTGGAGGACGTGGTCGACTGGCTCGGCGTCGGCTGACGCCGCGGTGCCCGAGCCGGACGGAGGACGTCGGGGTTCTTCCCCCCCCTCGAGACGGCCTCAGCCGCGAAGGAACGGTCCCGGCGCGAGAGAGAGGGCGCGGAGCCGGACCGCCTGCCGCAGGCCGGCGGCGAGCCGGGCACGGGAGCGGAGAAGGCCGCGGCGCGCGGGGGCGAGGAGCCGCGGCGGCAGGTCCCACTCCGATTCCAGGCGCGTGAGGATCGCGGCCAGGGCCTCGACCTCGAGGGCCTTCTTCCGGCTGATCCCGCCCGTGTGGACGCGGTAGCGGACGAGGGGCTCGGGATGCCCGACGAGAACGTGCGATCGCGCGACGCGAAGCCAGAGCTCGTAGTCCTGGGCCAGCTCCGCCGTGTCGGGGAAGAGGCCGGCCCGTTCGAGCGCTTCCCGGCGCGCGAGGACGGAGGAGAGCGGGACACAGTTCCCTCGCAGAAGCCGGGCGAGGTCGACCCGAGGGGGAACGCGCCGGGGCCACGTTCCCTCGGCGTCACCGAAACGCCGCACGGGGCCGAAGACCAGCCCGGCGGCCGGAACGGCCTCCAGAGCGGCCAGGTGCGCCTCGAGCCGGCGGGGAAGCCAGAGGTCGTCGTCGTCGAGGAACGCGACGAGAGGCGACGAGACGCGGCGGAGGGCCTCGTTCCTCACGGGGCCGGGCCTTCCGCAGAAGGCGAGGGGAACGTGCCGGGCGCCGGGCGCGCCCGACGCGGCGACGACGCGAGCGGTCTCCTCGGTGCCGCCGTCCTCCACGACGACCGTCTCGACGTCTCGGAACGTCTGCGCCGCGACGGAGGAAAGGGCCTCGGCG
>JAKLER010000196.1 GCA_022711615.1 Acidobacteriota bacterium | reverse complement strand
ACGTCACGAGGACGATGCGCGCGCTCGTCTGCGAGCGGCCCGGGCACGTCGCCCTTCGGGACCTCCCCGAGCCCGTGCCGGGACCGGGAGAGGTCGTCGTCCGGGTGGAATCGGCGCTGACCTGCGGAACCGACCTGAAGCTGATTCGACGCGGTCATCCGAAGGTGCCGTTCCCGACGGTCCTCGGGCACGAGTACTGCGGACGCGTCGTGGGCACCGGCGCGGGGGTCTCGTTCACGGTCGGCGAGCGCGTGGTCTCGGGCGTGAGCGGACCGTGCGGGGAGTGCGCGGACTGCCGCGAAGGCCGCCCGAACCACTGTCCGACCGCCTTCGATCACGCGGTCTGGGGGACCTGGGCCGAGCAGGTCCGGATCCCCGCGCGCGTCGTCGCCTCGACGCTCCGGCGCGTCCCCGAGGCGCTTTCGTCCGACGCCGCGGCGCTCCTCGACCCGCTGGCCTCCGTCCTGCGCGGCCTCGGCCGGCTGCCCGACCCGTCGGGGCGGACGGTCCTCGTCCTCGGGTCGGGACCGATCGCCCTGATGTTCACGGCCCTGCTCCTGCGCCGCGGGGCGGCCCGCGTCGTCGTCGCCGGACGGAACGCCGGCCGGCTCGCGGCGCATGCCTCGCTCGGCGCCGACACGATCTCGGCGCGGGAGAGCCTCGGCCCGCAGGTCCGCGACCGGAGCGGCTCGCGCGGGGCCGAGCTCGTCGTCGAGACGACCGGCGCGCCCGAGGTGGCCGAGGAGGCCCCGGGCCTCGCCGCACGCGGCGGGACGGTCCTCCTCTTCGCCGGCCTCGCCCGGGAGGCGCGCCTGGCGGTCCTGGCCCACCGCGTCCACTACGACGAGGTGACGCTGGCCGGATCGTTCCACTACACGCCGGAGGACGCTCGGACGGCCCTCGACCTCCTCGCCCGGGGAGAGCTTCCGGTCGACCTCCTCGTCACGTCGGAAAGCCCCCTGGAGAAGCACCCGTTCGTGCTCGAGCGGCTCTCGCGCGGCGAGGAGATGAAAGTGGCGTTCCGGCCGTGATCCCGTCCGCGATGAAGGCCGCGCTCGTCCGTGCTCCCGGGCAGGTCGAGATCGTCGAGATGGAGACCCCGCGGCCCGGGCCGGGAGAGATCCTCGTCGCCATGAAGGCGGTCGTCGTCTGCGGGAGCGACGTCCATCCCTGGTACGTCGCCTCGAAGGCCCCGGCCGTCCTGGGGCACGAGACCGCGGGAGTCGTGGCCGAGACGGGACCCGGCGTCGTCCACGTCCGGAGCGGCGACCGGGTCTTCGTCCACCACCACGTCCCGTGCGGCGCCTGCCGCTCCTGCGAGGCAGGAGAGCCGGTCATGTGTCCGGAGTGGAAGCCGTCGCGCCTCCATCCCGGGGGGCTCGCCGAATACGTCCGCGTCGAGGCGCCCTCGGTCGCCCGCGACGCGCTCCTCCTCCCTCCGCACGTCTCGTTCACCGGGGGCGCGTTCGTCGAGCCGGTCGCCTGCGCGCTCAAGGCGGTCGACCGCGCGCTCGTCCGCGCCGGCGACGCCGCGCTCGTCGTCGGCCTCGGCTCCAACGGGCTCCTCCTCGGCTGGCTCGCACGCCTGGCCGGCGCGGACCTCCTCGTCGGGAGCGACCCCGATCCCCTCCGGCGCCGTCTCGCCCTCGAGCACGGCTTCGACGCGGTCGTCGACCCGTCCGCCGAGCGCCTCCCCGAGGCGGTCCACGCCGTCTCCCCGCGCGGGGCCGACGCCGTCTTCGTCGTCCCGACGTCGCCCGCGGCGGTGCTGCCGGCGGTCGAGGCGGCGGCGCCGGCGGGTCGCGTCGTCTTCTTCTCTCCGGTCGCGCCGGGAGAGACATGGCCGATCGCGCCGAACGTCCCGTACTTCAAGGACCTGACACTCCGCTTCAGCTACTCCTCGGGGCCCCTCGAGACCCGTCGCGCGCTCGACCTCATCGCCTCGGGCGCCCTCCCGGTCGAGAGGCTCGTCACGCACCGGCTCCCGCTCGAACGGACGGCCGAGGCGTTCGCGCTCGCCGAGGGCGGGGGCGCGACGCTGAAGGTCGTCGTCGAGATCTGATGTCCCCGTCGAAGACGCGGCTCGACCTCCTCCTCGTCGCGCGCGGGCTGGCCGAGTCGCGGACGCGAGCCGAGGCGCTCGTCCTGTCGGGGCGCGTGAGGGTGAAGGGCGTCGAGCGGCCGAAGCCCGGGACGCCCCTCCCCGCGGACGCGGAGCTGGCCGTCGAGGGCCCCGAGCACCCCTGGGTCTCGCGCGGAGGGGTCAAGCTCGCCGGAGGGCTCGACGCGTTCGGGATCGACCCGGCCGGGCGGATCTGCCTCGACGTCGGGGCCTCGACCGGAGGCTTCACGGACGTCCTCCTCTCGCGCGGGGCGCTTCGCGTCTACGCGATCGACGTCGGGCGCGGCCAGCTGCACGCGAAGCTCCGCTCCGACCCGCGCGTCGTCCTCCGCGAAGGGGTCAACGCGCGGCTCCTCTCGCGCGAGCACGTTCCGGAGCCCTGCTCGCTCCTCGTCGCCGACGTCTCCTTCATCTCGCTGCGCCTGATCCTCCCCGCCGCGGTGCCTCTCCTCGCCCCGCGTGCCGAGGCTCTCCTCCTCGTCAAGCCGCAGTTCGAGTCGGAGCGGGGCGAGGTGGGGAGAGGCGGGATCGTCCGCGACCCGGCCGTGAGGACCCGCGCCCTCGAGCGGGTCGTGGCGGCCGCCGACGCGCTCGGTCTCGCCCACGCCGGGACCGTCCCGTCGCCGATCACGGGCGCCGACGGGAACGTGGAGCTGCTGGCGGCGTTCCGGCGGGGCGCGCCACCGAGCGGCAGCGACTAGAATCGGCCGATGTCGACGCGACCGAAGGCGCGCCGGAGGCCCGTCCGGCGGGTGGGCCTCGTCACCCGGACGACGAGCGGCGAGGCGATCCACATCACCCGCCGGCTCGAGGCCTGGCTGCGCAAGCGCGGCGTCGAGGTGCTCCACGACGCGGAGTCGATGGGTGCGCGCTCGGCGATGGGCGGACTCCCGCGCGCGGAGATCGGCCGGCACGTCGACCTCCTCGTCACGCTCGGCGGCGACGGGACGCTCCTCTCGGTCGCTCGTCACCCGGCGCCGGGCGTCCCGATCCTCGGGATCGACATCGGGACGTTCGGCTACCTGACCGCCTGCCCGCCCGACGCCTGGGAGCCCCTCCTGGCCGATGCGCTCGCCGGCACCGCCCCCGTCGAGACGCGCCGCCTGCTCTCGGTCGACGTCGTGGAGCCGGGCCGGCCGCGCCGGAGGATCCGGGTCGTCAACGACGCGGTGATCGGCAAGTCCGCCCTCTCCCGGATCGCGACGATCCGCGTCGAGGTGGACGGACGCCAGGTCCTACGCTACCGGGGCGACGGCGTCATCGTCTCCACCCCGACCGGCTCGACGGCCTACAACCTCTCGGCGGGCGGACCGATCCTCGCGCCGACGATGCCGGCGATCATCCTGACGCCGATCTGCCCCCACACGCTCTCCCTCCGGCCCATGGTCCTCTCGGACCACGTGACGCTCGGCCTCGCCGTCGAGGGAGAGCCGTCCGACGTCTATCTCACGCTGGACGGGCAGGAGGGGTTCCCGATCGGCTCCTCCACGCGCGTGCGGATCGCCCGCGCGCGGGAGACGGCGCTCCTCGTGAGGGCGCCGGGAAGCACGTTCTTCGACGTCCTCGCCAAGAAGCTCTCGTTCGGCGGCGAGAAGGGGTAGGCGGCCGTCGCGATGGGGGCGAGAAAGGGGCTCGGCGGGCGGATCCCCCACCCCCAGATTCCCCAGCTGAGCCTCGAGCAGGTCCGGGTCCTCCGGCTCTTCGCGCTCCTCTTCGTCTTCTCGATCCTCGTCCTGTACGCGGTCTTCCGCTCCGCGCGGTTCCAGGATCTCCTGCGTCGGCGCACGCAGACGCTCCTGTCCGAGAAGATCGGCCGCGAGGTGCGGATCGGCGGCTTCGACCTCGCTCTCGTGCCCCCGGCCTTCCTCGTGAAGGACGTCTTCGTCGCGAACGACCCGCGAGGCCTGCCGGGGTCGTGCTTCTCGGCGGAGGAGATCAGCCTGCGGGGGATCCCCCAGGTCTCCGAGAGCCGGATCGACCTCCCGAAGGTGAGGCTCATCTCTCCCCGGATCGTCCTCGAGGTCTTCGGGGACGGGACGAACAACTTCTCCTCCATCGCCGCGGCGCTCCCGAAGGGAGGCGGAGGAGGCCGGGACGTCCGCGTCCGGCAGGCGGTCCTCCAGAAGGGGACGATCCGGTTCCGGGAGTGGAAATCGAAGCTCGACGTCGTCCTCGACGACGCCGCGTTGACGGCGCGATCGAACCGGTTCTCCCGGACGACGCGCGCCTCCCTCGGATGCCGCAAGGCCCGGTTCCGGCTCGACGACGGCGACGTCCTCGACCTCGAGGTCGGCGCCGACGTCGTCCTCACGCCCGGGCGCCTGCGGCTCCGCGGCCTCCGGCTTCGGGGCGACGGCTTGGCTCTCGACGCCCTCGGCGGCATCGACGACCTGAAGGATCCCGAGGTGAAGGTCCTCGCCCGCGTCCGGGCGCGGGGAGAGGACCTGGACCGCTACTTCGGCGCCGGCGTCCCGCTGTCGGGACCCGTGTCCGCCGTGGCGAGCGTCCGCGTGCCCCGCGGGGGCGGCTACCGGATACGGGGCCGCTTCGAGATCGAGGAGGGGGGGAGCTTCGGCCCGTTCCCGATGACGGGAGAGGGATTCCTGCGGGTCGACCCCGAGGGCCTCCTCGCGCACGTCTCCCGCGCCACGTACGCGGGCGGGAACCTCGAGGCGCTCGTTCAGCTCGCGAGGATCAAGGGTCCGCCGCTGCCGGTCCGGATCGCCGTCTCGGGAAGGGAGATCGACTTCGAGCGGTTCTTCTCGGACCTCGGCCTGTCCGGCACGGGGCTGATGGCGAGGACCGACCTCGACATGACGCTCACGTTCGGGCCGGGGGGCGTCGAGCGGAGCGACGGTTCCGGCGTGATCCGGCTCCATCCCGCGCACGGCGTTCCGTCGGCCGTCCGCGGGCGCCACGCGCTCCCCGTCTCCGGCGGCGGCCCCCTCTTCGTGGAGAACGGCGCGATTCGGTTCCCGGGGGTCCCCTTCGTCACGGCGGGCGGGCTGACGGCGGTCCTCGACGGGACGCTCCGGATCGGTTCGTGGGAGCCCGACTGGAAGCTGGCGATCGACGCGCCCGACCTCCGCGAGGCCGAGCGCCTCGCGGAGAACTTCTACCCCGCGATCCAGGGGGAGCCGCTCCTGCCGAAGCTGAACCTGGGCGGAAGCGGGCGCCTCGTCGCGACGCTCGCACGCAGCTTCTCCGACCCGAGGATCGCCGGACGCCTCGAGGCCTCGGAATTCGTCCTCCGGGGCGTCCGATTCGGACAGACGGCGGCCGACTTCGTCGTCGACCGGAACGTCCTCGCGCTGGACGCCCTCGACGCGCGGGACGGAGACGGCCGGATGGTCGTCCGAGGCGAGGTCGGATGGGGAGGGGCGCTCGGGGACGAATACCGCCTGAGCGGCCTGACGCTCGAGACCGAGCGCTGGCCCGCAGAGCGCGTCCTCTCGTTCCTCACTCTCGACCTGCCGATCGCGGGGCGCGTCACGGGCCGGTTGCCGCTTTCCGGCGTCACGCCACGCGTCGTCGGCGCGGGGGACCTCGTCTTCGAGGAGACGACGCTCTGGGGCCAGCCCTTCGACCGGGTCGCGGGGACGCTCGGCTTCGAGGCCGAGGTGCTTCGTCTCTCCGGCGTGAGCGGGACGCTCGGGGCCGGGAGCGCGCGTCTCGACGGCCTCTACCGCTACGACGACGACGGCTTCGAGGTGAAGGCCGAGGCCTCGGCGCTGCCGCTGGAGCGTCTCGGTGCGCTCTCCGGCGAGGCGCCCGGCCTCACGGGCCTGCTGACGGGGACGCTCGAGGGGAGCGGCACGCTGGAGGAGCCGAGGCTCTCTCTGGAGGGACGGGTGGCGGAGGCCGCGATCGGAGGCCAGGCGCTCGGCCGGGCCGGGGAGCCGCTCTCGGTGCGGCTCGCGCTCGACGGCGACGACCTCGATGCCGAGGCCGAGGCGCCGGGGACCGCGCGGCTGACGGCCCGCGGGAAGAGCAGGGACGTGTCGCTCGACCTCGAGGTCCTCTCCCTGGGCGCCTACTCGAGCCTCCTCGGGCTCGTGCCCGAGGCCGGTCTCGACGGGACGCTCGCGATCGACGCACGGCTCCGGACCGATCCGGAGACCGGCCTCGCCTCCGCACAGGGGCGCGTCGCCTCCCTCGACGCTCGAATGGGGCCGCACCGCTTCTTCCTTCCCGCGCCCGCCCCGTTCGGGTGGAGCGGGGGCCGCCTGTCGTGGGTCGGAGCGCGCGTCGGCGCGCGTCGGACGGCGGGAGAGGGGGCGGCGCTCCCGGAGGGCGAGGTCACGATCGACGGGAGCGTCGAGACCGGCGGCGCGGGCGCGATCGACGTGCGGGCCACCGGGACGATGGAGGCCGGCTTCCTCGCGCCGTTCCTCGGCGTGGCGAGCCTCGAAGGCCGCATGGCGGTGTCGGCGACGGCTTCCGGCACGACGGCGCGGCCCGTCTTCGAGGGGCGGGTCGTGCTCGACGGCCTCGAGCTCGTCACGTCGCCGGGCGAGGTGCCGGTGGAAGCGATCTCGGGCACGATCCTTCTGACGCCGGGTCGGGTCTCGACCGACGACCTGACGCTCCGCTGGAACGGAGCCGTGGCGGTCGCAGGCGCCGCGACCCTCGACGGCCTCGCGTGGACCGGGATGAGGCTGAACGTCCACCTCGACGGGCTCCGCAACGAGCCGTTCCCCGGCCTTCGCTCGACCGTCTCGGGCGACCTCGTCCTCCTCGGCGACGACGAGCTCCGCTCGGCCCGCGGCGAGCTGACGCTCACGCGGGGCCTCTACGCCGAGGACCTCGACCTCTCCCTCCAGGCGCTCCTCGGAGGACGGCGCGGCGCCGCGGAGGCGCCTCCCGAGCCGACCCGGTTCGACGACGTCGACCTCGAGGTGCGTGTCGCGATCCCTTCCGGGGCCCTCGAGGTCCGCAACAACGTGGCGCGCCTGCGCGGCTCCGGCGACCTGACCGTCCGCGGCACGTTCGGGCACCCGCTCCTCCTCGGCACGATCGAGGCCGCGGAGGGAGGCCGCCTCGAGCTCCGCGGTCTGCGCTACGACGTCACGCGAGCCAAGCTCGTCTTCGCGAATCCCGCGACGAACGACCCCTACTTCGAGCTCGAGGCGCGAACGCAGGTGAAGGAGTACGCGATCACGCTCGGCGTCTCCGGGACGGCGTCCCGGATCGTCCCGCGCTTCACGTCGTATCCGCAGCTGCCCGAGGCGCAGATCGTCTCGATCCTCGCGACGGGCGAGATCCCGAGCACGACGGCCGGGAGCATCGGCTCCGTCTCTCCCGTGTCGACCGACCAGGACATCGTGGCGGCCGCCCGCGAGCTGATCACGGGCCTCGCCACCGACGCCGCCGCGAGCCGGACGAAGGAGTTCCTCCGCCTCGATCGCCTCCAGATCGACCCCGTCTTCATCGGCTCGACGTTCGACGCGCCGCGCCTCACGGTCGCCAAGAGGCTCTCGAACGAACTGACGGTCACCTACTCCTACAAGGCCTCCACCGATCAGGAGCAGGTCCTCCTCGTGGAGTACCAGCTCTCGCCGGCGGCTTTCCTGCAGCTCCTCCGGGACGAGAACGGCGTCTACTCGGCGGAGATGAAGATCCGGCAGAGGCTCCGTTGAGGGCGCGCTTCCTTCTCGTCGCGCTCCTCGTCCTCGCCGCCTGGCCGGCGCGCGGGGAGGAGCTCTGGGGGCGGCGCATCGAGTCGCTCGGCTTCCGGGGAGACGCTCCGATCGAGGAAGCGTCGTTCGCGCGCCTCACCGATCTCGGCCCCGGGCAGCTGCTGACGGAGGGCGCCGTCCACTCCTCGCTGCGGAACCTCTTCGCCACCGGGCGCTTCGCCGACCTCGCCGTGGAGGCGGCGCCGGCTGCGGAGGGAGCCGCCGTCACGATCGTCTTCTCCGCCGCGGCACGCGTCGCCGAGGTGGAGGTGGCGGGGGAGCGGATCCCGGTGAAGGGGCGCGTCCTCGACGCGCTGAAGACCCGTCCGCGCGACGCGTGGAGCGAGGAGCGCGGCCGGACGGCGACGCGCTCGGCGCTCCGCGTCCTCGAGGAGCGCGGCTACTTCGAGGCCGAGGTGACGCCGTGGGTCTCGCCCGGGCCGGACGAGACCTCGGTGAACGTCCGCTTCGAGGTTGTGGCG
>JAKLER010000195.1 GCA_022711615.1 Acidobacteriota bacterium | reverse complement strand
GCGCCCGCCTCTCCTCGGGCCAGCGGGTCACGTCCTCCCCGTCGAGGCGGACCGTGCCGGCGTCGGGAAGGAACGTGCCGGCGACGGCGTTCAGGAACGTCGACTTGCCCGAGCCGTTCGTCCCGATGACGACGACGAAGGCGGCGTCGGCGACGGAGAGGTCGACGCCGCGGAGGGCGCGGACCTCGTCGGCCGTCCGGGCGTGGAAGGTCTTCTCGAGGCCGCGGACCTCAAGCACGAGAGGCCTCCTTCCGGCGCGAGGCGCGCTCGAGGAGGCGCGGCAGGACGAGGGCGGCGAAGACGAACGCCGCCGTGACGAGCTTCAGGTCGTTCGGGTCGAGGCCCCAGCGGAGGGCGAGCGCGATCAGGAGGCGGAAGAGGACGCACCCGAGGACCGTGCCGGCGAGCGCGAGGCCGAGGAGGCGGGATCGGACGAGCGCCTCGCCGATGATGACGCTCGCGAAGCCCCAGACGACCATCCCGATCCCCATCTGCACGTCGGCGAACCCCTGGTACTGGGCCAGCAGGGCGCCGGAGAGGCCGACGAGGCCGTTTGCGAGGGCCAGCCCGACGATCGTCATCCGCCCCGTGTCGACGCCGAGGGCGCGGATCATCTGAGCGTTGTTCCCCGTCGCCCGCATCGCGGTGCCGAGGTTCGTCCTGAAGAAGAGATAGAGGAGCGCGGCAACGGCGAAAGACACCAGAAAGGCCCCCGCCAGCATCGCCAGGTCGCGCACCGCGACCTCCCAGCCGAGGACGCCGACGCTCTCGGCGCCGCCGGCGAGCCTGCGTCCGGCGCGCTCGGCCGTTTCGGCCAGCGACGGCACCGAGAGGAGGGGCACGTTGCTCCTGCCCATGACCCTCAGGTTGACGGAGTAGAGGGCCGTCATGACGAGGATGCCGGCGAGGAGGCTCGGGATCCGGAAACGCGTCGCGAGGAGGCCGGTGACCGTCCCGGCGACGGCGGAGGCGGCCGCGCCGCCGAGCGTGGCGAGCGCCGGGGGGACGCCGGCGACGAGGAGGACCGCCGCCGTCGCCGCTCCGAGGGTGATCGAGCCGTCGGTCGTGATGTCGGCGACGTCGAAGACCCGGAAGGAGACGTAGACGCCGAGCGCGAGGATCGAGAGGAGGAAGCCGATCGTGAGCGAGCCGACGAGGAGGTTCACGCGGCGCCTCCCGCGGGGCTGCCCGCGCGCAGCGGCGAGGCCCAGAGCGCGCCGGAGAGGAAGAGGCTCTCGCCTCCGCCGCTGATCTCCCGCGTGTCGGGGAGGAGGTGGAGGAGGGTGAGGAGCCGCTCCTCGTCGAAGAGGCCGCGGACGACCGTCTCGACGGCGGGCGCCCCGGCGGGGATCGCCCGGAACGTGAAGGCCGCGGCGTGCGCGTGGACGGCCGGCAGGGGGACGGAGCCCGCCGGCCGGAGGAACGGCGCGAGCGGCGTCCCGTCGACGCCGGCGGCGACGCCGACGACGAGGGCCGTCGACCGCTGGTGGACGCGCTCCGCCGTGAACGACAGCGACTCGCGGATCGAGGGAAAGGCGAAGAGGCCGCCCGCGTCGACGGGCGAGCGGCGCAGCGAGGCGCCGAGGAGGCCGGCCGACTCCGCCACGACGACGAACGCCGCCGCCTCGGAGGCGGCGAGCTCGAGGGCCGCCGCCGTGAGACGCGAGAAGGGGACCGGTCCGGCCGCGGCGTCGGCCTCGAAGCGGAAGAGCCGGGAGAAGGCGCCGGTGCAGCGGACGCCATAGAGGGCCTGGACGGTCGGGACGAGGGCCCCGCGCGCGACGACGTCGTCGGGCTCGCTCCCGTCCGTCGGCAGACAGGCCGCGGCCCCGCCCGCGGCGAGGAACTCGCCGAACCGCCCGCGGCAGTCCTCGAACCCCTCGCCGAAAGCCCCGACGCCGAGGCCGATCGTGCCGGGAGGGAAGAGGAGGCTCGTCATCGACGCGGCGTCGAAGGCACCCGAGGGGAGCCGGCCCGGATCGCCGACGAGCCGGCCTTCGAGAGGGCCGCCCGCGAGCGCGTGGACGTGGCCGGAGAGCCCGGCGACGAGCTCGACCGAGGGCGGCGCGGGCGCCTCGGCTTCCCCGAGGCTTCCGAGGAGCTCCTCCAGCCCGCCGAGCCGGAGGACCTCTCGGACGGTAGGCGAGGCCGCGACGATCGTCATCTCGCCCCCGAGACGCGCGACGGCCTGCTGGCCCTTGAGGAGGACCCGGAT
Organism: Acidobacteriota bacterium; assembly: GCA_022711615.1. Lineage (GTDB taxonomy): Bacteria > Acidobacteriota > Thermoanaerobaculia > UBA5066 > UBA5066 > UBA5066. The sequence goes on along the minus strand of JAKLER010000195.1, from coordinate 6,073 downwards.
TCCCGCGGAGCTGAGGAAGGGGACCTCCATCAGGTCGAGCCGGAGCCGGCGGACGCCCGCGCGGACCGCCTCGTTCAGGTCGTTCTCGAGGGCCGCGGAGCCCTTCGCGTCGAGGCGGCCCCGGACGCGGATCGAAGCCCCCTCGGGCGCGGCTTTCCCCGGCACGGCGCTCATCGTCCCGCCACCCGGTCGGCCCGCGCGAGGAGCGCGGGCGGGATCGTCATTCCGAGCGCCGCCGCCGCCTCGGGGTTGACGACGAGCGAGGTCCGGCTCACGAGCTCGAATGGGATCGACGCGGGGCTCTCCCCGCGCAGCAGCCGGGCCGCAAGCAGCGCCTGGTCGGCTCCGGCCTGCACGTAGTCGCGTGCCACCGCCACCGCGGCGCCTCCCGAGAGCGCCTGAGCGGAGGTGAAGGCGAAGAGCGGCAGCTTCGCCTTTCGCGCCGCCTGCGCGATCCCCGAGAAGCCGGAATCGTGCAGGTTGCCGTTCACCTGGCAGATCGCGTCGAGACCGCGCCCCGCGAGCGCGAGCGCGGCATCCGGGACCTCGGCCGGCGTCGAGGTCGCCACCGAGACGAGCTCGATCCCGACGGCCGCGAGCGCCCTGGCGGTCCCGTCCCGGTTGAAGACCGAGTTCGTCTCGCCCGGGTTGAAGAGGGTGCCGACGCGGCGGGCGCGGGGGAGGCATTCGCGGACGACCCGGGCCATCCCCGCGAAGTCACTCTCCGTCGAGATGCCGGTGACGTTCGGGGCGTGCTCGGCGAAGCTCGTTCCGGCGCCGGCCAGGACGGGGTTGGCGACGATGCTGAAGACGATCGGGACCCCCTTCACGCGCTTCAGCGCGGCCTGGAGCGTCGGGGTCGACGTGACGAGGAGGACCTCGGGGCGCGTGGCGAGAGCGGCGTCGAGAAGCGAGACGAGGTTCGACATCTCCCCCTGCGCGTTGCGCACCGTCAGCTCGTAGTCCCGCCCCTCGACGAGCCCCGTGCGCGGGAGCTCGGCGCGGAGGCCCTCCATCGCCTCCTCGACCATCGTCGACTCGGCGAAGTGGAGGACCTGCAGGTTCGCCGTTCGGCCGAGGGGGGGCGGGGCGGCCCGGCTCGCGACGGACGGCGTCGCTGCGGCCGCCGGGCGACCGGCGACCACGGCCGCGCGGGAGAGAAGGTCCGCCGGGAGCGCGAGGCCGGCCGCAGCCGCGGCCTCGGGGCTCACGGCGAGGACCGTCCTCGTGATCCCGCGGTAGGGGATCGACGCCGGGCTCTCGCCGCGAAGGACCCTCGCGGCGATCCGGCCGGCTTCGCGCCCGCCGTCGGAGTGGTCGTTGGCGAGCGCGATCGCCGCCCCTTCGTGGACGAGCGGGGAGCTGAAGGCGAAAACCGGGACGCGGGCGCGCCGGGCCGCCGCGGCGATCCCGGAGAAGGACGCCTCGTGGAGGTTGTCGTTGACCTGGCAGACGGCGTCGACCCCGCGTCCGACGAGCGCGAGGGCCGCGTCGGCGACGCCGGCGGGAGAATCGGAGGCCACGGCGACGAGCGCGAGGCCCCGGGAGCGGGCCACGCGGGCGAGCTCGTCGCGGAAGAGGACCGAGTTCGGCTCGGCGGGGTTGAAGAGGGTGCCGATCTTCCGGGCCCGCGGCAGGAGCTGCCGGAGGAGGTCGAGGAGCGGCTCGAACGGGCTCCGGTCGTAGATCCCCGCGACGTTCGGCCGGTGCCGCTCGTGGGTCCCGCCGTCCCCGGCGAGGAGCGGGTCGATCGAGAGGCCGAAGACGACGGGCCGGTCGCTCAGGCGTGCCATCGCCGCCTGGAGCGCGGGCGTCGTGATCGTCAGGACGAGGTCAGCGCGGTCGGCGCGGGCCGCGTCGACGAGAGCGGGGAGGGCGGAGAGCTCTCCCTGCGCGTCGCGGACCTTCACGTCGACGTCCCTCCCGGGGACGAATCCTCCGTCGGAGAGGCCCCGGAGCATCCCTTCCCGCGTCGCGTCGATGGCGGGCCCGGAGACGAGCTGCACGAGCGTGATCCGTCGTCGGCCCGCGCCGGCCGCGGTCGGCGTGACGGCTGCCTCGGGGGCGGCGGAGCGCTCGGTCTTGACGCCCGTCCCGTCGATCACGACGGCCGCCTCCGACCGGAGATCCTCGGGGACGCTCCAGCGGTCGCGCAGGCCGGAGAGCGCCGAGAGGTTCAGGGCGAGGAGGGGCGGGGCGACGTTCTCCACCCTCACCGTCGCCGGGTCGAGGCCGGCAAGGAGACGGGAGGCCAGGTCTCCGGCGCGCCGGCCGACCTCGACGTAGTCGGCGCCGAGCCCGGCGAGCGCTCCGGCCTCCGCGTGCGTCGGGGCATTGGCCAGGAGCGGGACCTTCGCCTCCCGGGCGACCTTCACGAGGGAGGAGACGGCCGTCTCGACGACGTTGTCTCCGCCGAGCCAGAGCGCCTCGACGCCCCGCGAGGTGAGCGATCGGGCGGCCTCGGCGACGTCGGCCGGCGCGTCGGCGTTCGCCTCCAGGAGCCGGAGACCGAGCGCCGCCGACTCTTCCCGGGCGAGCTTCACGCACGCCTCGGCGCTGCTCTCGGAAGGGCACCAGACCGTGCCGACGGTCTTCAGCTCGGGCCGCAGGCGGCGCGCGAGGCGAAGAAGCTCGCGGACCGGCTGGAACGTCCCCAGCCCGACGAGGTGACGCGGGTGCCCGAGCGGGTCGCCCGGCGCGAGCCCCACCTTCGCCTCGAACGGGTCGGTGACGGTGCAGAAGACGTGGAGGACCCTCCCGTCGCGGTTCGCGTTCGCCAGCGCGTGGAGGGCGGGCGTCGACACCGTGATCGCGACGTCGAAGCCGCCGCCCACGATCTCCCGCGCGATCGCGTTGGCCGTCGGCAGGTCCCCCTCGGCGTTGTAGCGCTTCACCTCGAGCGTCGTCCCCTCGAGGAAGCCGGCGGCCGCGAGCCCTTCGAGGACGCCGCGGACCGAGTCGTCCAGGACCGGCCGGCTCGCGATCTGGAAGACCGCCACGCGCGGACGCGGCTTCTCCTTCGGCCGCCGCTGGTGCGCGTCGGAGAGGAGGAGGACGGCCGACGCGAGCGCCGCGAGGACGAGCCCGAGCGAGAGCCGCCTGAGAGCGAAGAGCAACGTGTCCTCCCCCCGGCCCGCGGCCCCCACGGGAAGCGAGCCGACCATCGGGCATTCTAGCGGCGCGCGCGGGGCGGGGCCTGCGCGGGGCGGGAGGTGCCGCCGATTGACCGCGTCCCCTGCGCTCCCCAGAATCCCGTCGAGGGAGGAGCCCATGTCGCAGGCGGTGCCCGACGGAGCCGGACCGGCCGTGGAGGTCGGACCGTTCCGCGAGGGGGACGGCGAGGGGATCGCCGCGCTCTTCCGCGAGGTCTACGGGGACGGCTACCCGGTGAAGGTCTTCTACGACCCCGTGGCTCTCGCTCGGGCCAACGCGGAGGGCGAGACGTACTCGATCGTCGGCCGCGGCGCGGCGGGGGAGGTCCTCGGGGTGTCGCACCTCTATCGCTCCGCGCCGTACCGGAGGCTCTTCGAGCTGGGCGCCGGTCTCGTCCGGAAGGAGAGCCGCAACCTCGGCCTCGTCGCGAGGCTGATCGGCTACGCGCTGAACGAGTGGCTTCCGGGGCGGGAGGAGATCGAGGAGGTCTTCGGCGAGGCGGTCTGCAACCACACCCATTCGCAGAGGGTCGGGATCGCCCTCGGATTCGTCGAGACGGCCCTCGAGGTCGCGCTGATGCCCGCCGAGGCCTACACGAAGGAGCGGAGCGCCCGCGGGCGCGTCGCGGCGCTCCTGTCGTTCCGCTGCTACCGGCCGAGGCCGCACACGGTCTTCCTCCCTTCGCCCTATCGGGACGAGCTGCGCTTTCTCTACGCGGCGCTCGACGACCGGCGCGACCTCGCCGAGGCGCACGCGCCGCTCCCCGAGGACGCGGCGACCGAGGCGACGATGGAGGTCTTCGACTTCGCCCGCGTCGCGCGGATCGCCGTCCCGCGCGCCGGAGCCGACCTCGCCGCGCGGCTCGACGCGCTCGAGGCGGAGGCCGGGCGGAAGGGGGTCGAGGTCTTCCAGGTCTGGCTGAACGCCGCGGAGCCGCAGGTCGGCGCCGCGGCGGCGCTGCTGCGGGAGCGGGGCTACTTCCTCGGCGGCGTGCTGCCGCGGTGGCTCGACACGGACGGCCTGCTGATGCAGCGGCTCCTCTGCCCGCCCGACTTCGGCGAGAACCAGCTCCACTCCGACAGGGCGCGCGACATCCTCGCGCTCGTCCGGCGGGACCAGGAGCGCGCCTCCGCCCGCCCGGCGGCCGGGTCGCCCGCGTGACGACGAGACCGGTCCGGGGAGGCCCGGGATGACGGAGGACCTCCTCCGCGCCCGGTCGTCCCTCTCCTCGCTCGCGACGCGCCTCGTCTCCCGCCTCGCCGACTCGCGGGCGGCCTACTCCGACGACGACCTCGACCGCGACCTCGGGCTCGTCCTCTCCGAGATCCTCGCCGTCTCGGGGGCGCGCGTCGGCTGGCTCGGCGTCTTCTGCGACGGGGAGGGGCGCGTCCCCTCCCCGGAGGAGCACGCCGCGAGGGCGACGCACGTGAGGGGCCGGACGGCGGGCCTGACGCTCGGATGGTCCGAGACGACGCGCGGGACGCTCGGACAGCGCAGCCAGCTGCCGGGCCTCCGGACGCACGTGGCCCGGACGCGCCGGAACGCCCAGGTCTTCTGGGACGCGGAGGCCGTCCGGGAGCTCGAGGAGAAGGGCGTCCTCCGGGCCGCGACGCGGGAGGACGAGATCGAGCTCCTCGAACGGATGAGGCGGGAGACGGCGCCCGCCGGCGAGCCGCCCGGAGCGTGGGAACGTCGGATCGACGCGCTCGTCGAGAGGGCCCGCGACCGGCCGGCGGACGAGCGGTATTTCGAGCAGGTCCGGAGGATGTGGGACGAGCGGAGCCCGATCGTCCGCCGCGACGGGATGGAGTGCACGCTCGAGGAGTGGTTCCCGACGGCGGTCTTCCCCGTCGTGCGGCGGTTCGGCGAGGAAGAGCAGTGCGTCGGCGAGGTCGTCCTCGCGCTCGTCGCGGGGCGACGCCCCGAGGAGCCGCTCGCCCAGGAGCGGATGGAGCGCGTCCAGGAGGTCGTCGACCTCGTCTCGGTCCCCCTCGCCGTCGCCGTCTCCGCGCGCCAGCTCGCCGAGGGGCTGGCGCGCGAGCGCGCCCTCCGCGACGAGCTCTCCCGCGAGCGCCGGCTCTCGGCGCTCCGCGGCCTGACCGGCCAGCTCGCCCACGACGTGAACAACGCCGCCGCCGTCGTCGACTCCTCGCTCCGTGCGGCGCAGCGCGCGCTCGGGGAGAAGGACGTCGTGAGGCTCGCGCGCGAGGAGCCGCCGCTCGAGAGGGCCCTCGAGCGGGCCTGGGAGGAGCTGACGACCGCGCGGCGCGCGCTCGAGAGCGTCACCGACACCGTCCAGCGAAGCCGGACCTCCGTCGCGGCCGACCTCTTCCGGCCGCGCGAGGTCGACCTGAACGCCGAGCTCGAGCGCTGGGCGCTCCCGGGCGTGACGCGCCGGAGGGGGGAGGGCGTCGGCACGGTCGTCTGCGACCCGGAGCTCCTCTACCGGGCCGTCCTCAACGCCGTCGCGAACGCGCGGCGCGCCGTGGAGGAGCGAGTCCGGTCAGCGGGCGGCGCGGGGGAGGTCGTCGTCTCGACGGAGCGGACCGGCGCGAGCGTAGTCGTGGCGATCGCGGACGACGGCGTCGGGATGCCGCCGGAGGCGCTCGCGAAGCTCGAGGCGGGCGAGGCGTTCACGACGAAGGTCGGCGGGGCCGGCGTGACCGGCCTGGGGACCGGCATCCTCCGGACGATCGCGGAGACGCACGGCGGCTCGGTGACCTGGACGAGCGCCCCGGGGCGAGGCACGACCGTCCGGATCCACCTCCCGGCCGCGTAGGCCGCCCGGGGGGACCGGCCGCCGCCCGTCAGGGCGCGGTCCCCGATCGTGCATGAGCCGGCGCGGAGGGGGTCCGGGGGGACCGGCCGCCGCCCGTCAGGGCGCGGTCCCCGATCGTGCATGAGCCGGCGCGGAGGGGGT
>JAKLER010000194.1 GCA_022711615.1 Acidobacteriota bacterium | reverse complement strand
ACCGGCGCCGACGTCGACTTCCGGGGGGCCGTCTCCGACGACGAGCTCCTGGCGCTCTACGCCGGCTGCGGAGCCGTCCTGTTCACGCCGGCCGACGAGGACTACGGCTACATCGCTCTCGAGGCGTTCCTCTCGAAGAAGCCGGTCGTCACCTGCACGGACTCGGGCGGGCCGCTCGAGTTCGTCGTCGACGGTGAGACGGGGCGCGTCGCGCCGCCGAGCGGCGCGGCCGTCGGCGAGGCGGCGTCCGCGCTCCTCGCCGCGCCGGAGGCCGCGCGGCGGATGGGGGAGCGCGGGTACGACGCGGTCCGCGGCATCTCCTGGGACGCGGTGGTTTCGTCGCTCCTCCGGGCGGGCGGCCTCGGGTGAGCGTCGCGCCGCTCGCCTTCGTCAGCCCGCTCCCGCCGGTCCGCTCGGGCATCGCGGACTATTCGGCCGACCTTCTCGCGGCCCTTCGAGAGGAGGTGGAGCTCGAGACCTACGCTCCGTCGGAGGCTGCCACGGCCTTCCGGCGCGGGCACGGCGCCGTCCTCCTGCAGGTCGGGAACGACCCGCTCCACCTTCCGTCGGTCGAGGCGCTCCGAGAGAACGCGGGGAGGGTGCCCGGGATCCTGGTCCTCCACGACTTCTCGCTCCACCATCTCTTCGCCGCGGGCTACCTCGACGTGGCGCGCGTGGAGGACTACGCGCGCGAGCTCGAGCGGTCGCACGGGGCGAAGGGCCGCGCGCTCGGCGACAGGGCGCGTGCGGGGGAGCGGGTCCCCGTCTGGGACCTGGCGCCGTGGGACTGGCCGATGTCGCTCGGCGTCGTCGGGGACGCCGCCGCCGTCATCGTCCACTCGAGCCTCGTGCGCGGCGCGCTCCTGCGACGGGGCGTCCGCGCGCCGGTCTTCGAGGTCCCGCACCTCGTCGCACCGGCCCCCGAGCACGACCGCGCCGATGCGCGGGCCGCGCTGGACCTCCCGCCCGATCGCGTCGTGGCGGCGACGCTCGGCATCGTCACGCCCGCCAAGCGGATCGGGCGGCTCCTCGAGGGGCTCGCGATCCTGCCCCCGGCGGAACGGCCGTTCCTCGTCGTCGGAGGCGCCGTCGCGGACGACGACCCTCTGCGCGATCTCGTCCGCGAGCACGGGCTCGCCGGCGACGTCCGTTTCACCGGCTACCTCGCGGAAGAGGACTTCTGGCGGCTCGCCCGCGCAGCGGACGTCTCGGTGAACCTCCGCTTCCCGACCGTCGGAGAGACCTCCGGCGCGGTCTGCCGGCTCGCCGGGACGGGCCTCCCGGTCGTCGTCAGCGACGTCGGTTGGTTCCGCGAGCTGCCTGATTCCTTCGCGGCGAAGGTGCCGATCGGAGCCGGCGAGGTGGAGGCGATCGCCGCCGTGCTCGGAGAGCTCGTCCGGGACGCCGGGGTGCGCCGTGCCCGTGCGGCGGCGGCGGCGGCCTGGGGCGTCGAGCGGAGCCCGGCCCGGATCGCGGCGGCCTACGCCCGGGTCGTCCGGGCGGTCCTCGAAGGCCGGGCGCCCGCCCTCGCTCTCCCGTCCCGGCTCGCGGGAGCCCTCTCCGCGGTCGGAATCGGCCGTCCCGGCGTCCACGGGTCGGTGGAGCGGAGCCCGGACGGAGGGCTCGTCGCCACGGCGGCCTCGCGGGCGATCGGAGTCCTTCCGCGGCCGCTCGTTCCGTTCCTCAGGACCTCAGACGCCTGAGGTCGCCGACGGCGGGGAGAGGGTCCTCGCCTGCGGCGAGCGCGGAGGCGATACGAAACGCCCCGTCGCGGATCCGTCGCGCAGGGAGGCCTCCGACGTCGTCCGGGGCGTCCTCGAGCTTCGAAAGGGCGAGCGCGAGGAGCCTCTCCGCCGGGGCGCGCCGTCCCGCCTCGAGGTGAAGGGCGGCGGCCGCGGCCTGGATCAGCCCCTGAAGGCGCCGCCGGTCCGGATCGACCGCGGCCCTCCAGGCCGTCTCCCACTCCTCGTGAGCCTCGAACCAGCGTCCCTCCTGGAACGCGTCGAGTCCGCGGGCGAGAGAGCCCGACGGGGGGTCGAGAGGAATCGTCAGCCCTTCGGGAGGGCCGAGACGATCTTCACCATCTCGCCCGCGTCGACGTAGCCGTCGATCCGCTCGACGACCTTCCCCTCGCCGTCGAGGAAGAGGATCGTCGGGTAGCCGCGGACGCGGTAGCGGCGGGCGATCTCCTCGCCCCCCTTCTCGGCGTTCACCTTCACGGCGACGAGGTCCTTCGCGGCAGAGCCGACGCGGCCGTCCGCGAAGACCTCCCGGTCGAGCTTCTTGCACCAGCCGCACCAGTCCGTGTAGACGTCGACGAGAAGGAGGCGCTTCTCCGTCCTGGCGCGGGTGAGCGCCTCTTCGAATCCGCCGGCGGAGAACGCGATCCCGTCCCCGGAGCTTATGGACGTCTCGGCGGGAGCCTCGGACCGGCTGCACGCGGCCGTCGGGAGAAGGGCGAGCAGGGCGACGGCGAGGAGGCGGGGCGCACGACGGGTAAGGATCGTCATATCAGCGTCTCGGAACGTCGGTCGCCGCCGGGGAATTCCCGGAAGCGGTGGAGGATGGGGCGAGAAGGTCGAACCGGGCGAGACCCCGGGCGAGGGACGCGGGGCTGTCCACGACGAAGCCGGGTATCCCGAGGGCGGATGCGGCCGCGACGAGCTCGGGCCGGTCGTCGGCGTAGACGCACGCGGCGGGCCCGCAGCCCGCGGCCGCGAGTGCGGCGTCCCAGAAGGCCGGCTCCGGCTTGGTGGCGCCGACGCGGAAGGAGAGGACGACGTCGTCGAGCAGCGCGTCGGGGCGAAAGACCGAGAGGACGCCCTCCCAGTGGAGAACGTTCGTGTTTGAGACCAGGACGCGACGGATCCCCGGTCGGACGCGCCCGAGCGCCGCGATCGCCTCGGGCAGCGGTGTGAAGATGTCACGCCAGGCCGCGATCCAGGTCTCGTCCGGGACGGGGAGGATCCCGAGCCTCGCCTCGCAGGCCCGGAAGAACGCGCCGGGCGTCAGGCGTCCGCGGTCGAAATCTCCCTCGAGCTCCCCGAAGAGAACGCCGCGAAGGCGACCGGCGGGCACGCCGGTCGCCTTCGACATCTTCTCGCACGTGACCTGGTGGTCGAACCCGACGAGGACCTTCCCGAGGTCGACGAGAAGGGCCCGCGTCACGGCCCCATGGCTTCGGCGGGGATCAGGTACGGGTCGCCCGTCCGGGTGTCGGTGACGGTCGCGTAGCCGAGGATGAGCGCGCCGTTGTCGAGGTTGACGAAGAGGTTGAGGCGCCAGGGGCCGCCCGCGGGAGGATTGAACGAGCGGAACTCGGAACCGAAGACGTCGTTGATCTGGTGGAGGGAATAGGGCTCCACCTCGTAGATACGCGTTCCCAGGACTTGCCCCATCGCGTCGACGAGCTGCACGCCGGCCTCGAGCCTCTTTCCGCTCGGGTTCATGACGACGGCGTTCGTGCGGAGCACGGGGTCGTTCGTGAGGCCGTTGATGTAGAGGTTCCCGCGGATCGAATCGTCGAACCCGAGCGCGTTCCGGTCGGGCTGGCCGGGAGAGTACTGGCCGTAAGTCCCGGCGATCGCTCCCGCGACGTTGTAGGTGTTGCTCGTCACCATGATCGGGTAGCTGCCCCGCACCTCGAGGAGCCCGAACGTCTTCGTCTTGCCGAAGTAGTTCTTGAGGATGTCCTTCAGGGCGACCGACTCGCGCGGGGCGAGGGGGGGATTGATCCGGAGGCCCTGGAGGTTCGAGCCGTCGACGCCGGCCGGTGTGAAGTAGAGCGTGACCTCGTTCTCGAGCGACGGCTCCGGGTTGAAGATCCAGACGTCGGTGAGGAACGTTCCCGTCGCGCCGTCGATGTTCACGGCGGGAAGGAAGGCCTTCGTCGTGGCGATCGTGTCCGCCGGCGCGGGCGCGGCAGCGAGTGCGGCGACGGCGAAGGCGACGGCTTTTGCGAACGTGACGGTGCGGCTCATGCTGACCTCCGGCCTCTCGGCCGATCCGGATCGTGCAAGCGTCCTGCCAGCGGAGCGTCTCCCGGCGGAGACGAAAAAGAGAAACGCCCCGCTCGCGCGGGGCGCTTCCGAAAGGCGAATCGAGCTCGGCTTACTTGGCCGGGGCCGGGGCCGGGGCGGCCTCGGTCGTGGCGGGAGCGGCCTCGGTCGTGGCCGGGGCGGCCTCGGTCGTGGCGGGGGCGGCCTCGGTCGTGGCGGGGGCGGCCTCGGTGGCCGGGGCGGGCTCCTCGACGACGGCGGGGGCCTCGGCGGGGGCGGCTTCCTTCTTCTCGCCGCCGCAGGCGACGAGGGAGGCGGAGACGGCGATGAGGGCGACGACGGAAAGGATCTTCTTCATGGTGACTCCTTCTTTCTTTTCCGGGGCGATTCTTCGCTGCGATTCAGCGACGTCGGTTCGGTTTGCGTTCTTCGCTTGTGGGCGGCGTTCCGAGTCTCGAACCGGCCTGGCGGCCGGGACGGCGTTTCGTGGTGCGCGGTGTCGACCCCGCTTCACACACCAAAACCGTCGACGAGTTTCCTCGCCCGAGCTTCGAGGAGATGCTAGAGGAATCCGCGCGCCTGTCAATAGAAAAAAACGAGCTGAGTCCCGGCGCCAGGACCCGCCAGAGGTCGGTCGGACGAAACCGTCCGCCCGGAAAGGCTCCGCCGTTTGACCACCCCGGCAGCGGCACGTAGACTCCGCGTCTTCGGGCGATGTTCGACTCACTGTCCGACCGTCTGCAACGCGTGATGAAGGGGCTCCGGGGTGAGGGTCACCTGACGGAGTTCCACGTCGACGAAGCTCTCAAGGAGATCCGGACCGGGCTCCTCGAGGCGGACGTCCACCTGGACGTCGTCAAGGGCTTCGCCCAGCGTGTCCGGGAGAAGGCCGTCGGCCAGGAGGTTCTGACCGCCTTCGCGCCGGCGCAGCAGGTCCTGAAGATCGTCCAGGCCGAGCTCGTCGCGCTCCTCGGCGGGACTACGGCGAACCTCGTCCTGAAGAGGCGCCCCTCGGTCATCCTCCTCGTCGGCCTCCAGGGCTCCGGCAAGACGACGACCGCCGCGAAGCTCGCCCTCCACCTCAAGAAGAAGCTCGGCAAGCAGGTCCTCCTCGTCCCGGCCGACGTCTACCGCCCCGCCGCGACGGAGCAGCTCCGGACCCTCGGGAAGGAGAACGGCCTGCCGTGCTTCGACCCGAAGGGGGAGACCGACGCGGTGGCTCGAGTGAAGGCGGCGATCAAGGAGGCGAAGCTCTTCGGCTGGGACGTCGCCATCGTCGACACCGCCGGCCGCCTCCACCTCGACGACGCCCTCATGGACGAGGTCGCCCGGATCCGCGAGGTCTGCGACCCCGACGAGGTCCTCTTCGTCGCCGACGCGATGACCGGCCAGGACGCCGTCACGTCGGCCCGCGCGTTCTCCGACCGGCTCTCTCTCACCGGGGTCATCCTGACGAAGCTCGACGGCGACGCCCGCGGCGGCGCCGCGCTCTCCCTCTCGACCGTCGTCGGCAGGCCGATCAAGTTCGCCGGCATCGGCGAGAAGACCGTCGACCTCGAGCCGTTCCACCCCGACCGTGCCGCGTCGCGGATCCTCGGGATGGGCGACGTGATGACGCTCATCGAGAAGGTCTCTTCGGAGGCCGACCAGAAGGCGGCCCAGAAGGCCGTGGAACGCCTCCGGAAGAACGAGTTCACGCTCGACGACCTGAGGGACCACTTCCGTCAGCTCAAGCGCCTCGGCCCGCTCTCGACGCTCGTCGGGCACCTCCCGAAGGTCGGGCCGTTCAAGCAGCTCCGCGACCTTCAGATCGAGGACGACGCGACGAAGCACCTCGAGGCGATGATCGACTCGATGACCGCCGAGGAGCGGAACGACCCGAAGCTGCTGAACGGAAGCCGGAAGCTCCGCGTCGCGCGCGGCTCGGGCACCTCTGTCCAGGACATCAACCAGCTGCTCAAGCAGTACCTCGAGATGAAGAAAATGATGAAGGGCGCCGCCCGGATGCGCTTCTGATCCGGATGGCCCTGGACACCGCGCCGAAAGGAAACCGATGCTGAAGATCCGACTCCGCCGCACGGGCGGCACGAACGCCCCGGCGTACCGAATCGTCGTCTCCGACAGCCGCCGCACCCCGACCGCCATGGTCATCGAGGAGCTCGGCTACTACGACCCGACGAAGAACCCGCCGCTCCTCGACCTCGACGTCGACAAGGCGAACGCCTGGATCGCCAAGGGCGCGACCGCGTCCGGAACGGTCGGCAAGCTCCTCGCCCGGCCGAAGGCCTGACGGGCGCCGGGCCGGCCGTGGCTGCGGAGGACCTCGTCGTCGTCGGACGCCTCGCGCGGCCGCACGGCCTGCGCGGCGAGATGAGCGTCGAGGTCCTCTCCGACTTCCCCGAACGGTTCGCACCGGGGCTCGTCCTGGTCGCGGCAGCGCCTTCCGGGGAGTCCCGCGGCGAGCTCGTCGTCTCGACGGTGCGTCCGGCGGGAGAGCGCCTGCTGATCGGGTTCCAGGGGATCGAGACCCGGACCGCGGCCGAGGCCCTCCGGGGCCTCGACGTCGCGGTGCCGGCCGGCCGCGAGATGCCGCGCCCCGAGGGATTCGTCTACCACTTCGATCTCGAAGGGTGCCGCGCCGTCGACCGCACGGGGCGCGAGCTCGGCGTCGTGACCGATCTCCAGGAGGTCGGGGGTCGGGACCTCCTCTCGATCCGCACGCCGGCCGGCGAGCGGGACGTCCCGTTCGTCGAGCCGATCGTCGTCTCAGTCGACGTGGCGCGAAAGCTCGTGGTCCTCGACCCTCCTCCGGGGCTCCTCGACGAATGAGGTTCGACCTCGTCACGATCTTCCCCGGGTACTTCGCCTCCCCGCTCGGGGAGGCTCTCGTCGGCAAGGCGATCGAAAGCGGCCTCCTCGAGGTGCGGGTCGTCGACCTTCGCCCCTTCAGCGAGGACCCGCACCGGAAGGTCGACGACGAAGCGTTCGGCGGGGGGCCCGGGATGGTCCTCGCGGCGCCCCCGCTCGTCGCCGCCCTCGAGGCGCTCCGGGCCGAGGAGGGCGCGGCCGCGCCTCACGTCGTCGTCCTCTCGCCGCGGGGTCGGCGGCTCGACGCGGCGCTGGCCCGCGAGCTCGCGCTGCGCCCGCGACTGGTGCTCGTCTGCGGCCGGTACGAGGGGATCGACGAGCGGGTGCGCGAGGCCGGTCTCGTCGACGAGGAGGTCTCCCTCGGCGACTTCGTCCTCTCGGGCGGCGAGGTCGCGGCGCTGGCGCTCCTCGAGGCGGTCTCGCGGTTCGTGCCAGGGGTCGTGGGGGAGGAGGACAGCGTCCGGCTCGACAGCTTCGAGGACGGGCTGCTCGACCATCCTCACTACACCCGCCCGCGCGAGTTCCGGGGGCTCGCCGTCCCCGAGCCGCTCCTTTCCGGCCATCACGAGAGGATCCGGCGGTGGCGCCGGGAGCAGCAGTTCGAGCAGACGGCGCGCCATCGTCCGGACCTCCTCGACCGCTTCGCCCCCCGGACCCCGGAGGACCGCGAGCTCCTCGACCGGGTTGCCCGAAGAGGCCGGACTCCGTAGAATCCGCGTTCTGGCCATCCGGACGGGGACAGGTGTCCTCGAGTGCCGGGGTGGCCAAGACGTCTTCGGAGGTTCCTCGAAATGGACAAGCTGCTCGAGGCGGAACGCCAGGCTCTGCGCGGGGACATTCCGCCATTCGCCCCCGGCGACACCGTGAAGGTGCACGTCAAGGTGCGCGAGGGGGAGAAGGAGCGGATTCAGGTCTTCAACGGTCTCGTCATCGCCCGCAAGGGCGGCGGGGTCCGGGAGACCTTCACGGTGCGCAAGGTCTCCCAGGGGATCGGAGTGGAGCGGACGTTCCCCGTCCACTCTCCGGTCCTGGAGAAGATCGAGGTGGAGCGCCACGGCGTCGTCCGCCGCGCCAAGCTCTACTACCTCCGGAAGCTCCGCGGCAAGGCCGCCCGTATCGCCGAGAAGCGGGACGCCTGAACCTTCGGGGGCGTGACGCCCCCGGGCGGTGCGCCGGCGCGCCCGCCGGACGAGGAGAGGGATGGACCGTCGTTCGGGCTCTCCGCCTTCGTCGCCCCGCGTCGCCTCGCGCGAGCGGGGCGACGGCCGTTCCTCCCTCCTCTCGGACGAGGATGCCCGGGTCCGGGCCCTCCTCGCGGTCGAGGACGCGGCGCGCGCGAGCGGAGCGCGGAGGGTCGCCGGAGTCGACGAGGCGGGACGGGGCGCACTGGCCGGCCCGGTCCACGCGGCCGCGGTCGTCCTTCCCGCCGGCCTCCTCCTGCG
>JAKLER010000193.1 GCA_022711615.1 Acidobacteriota bacterium | reverse complement strand
GGCCGTAGCCGAGGCGGTCGTAGACGAGCCCGTCCCTGCGGGTGGCCGAGCAGAGGCGCTCGGGGAAGTCGCGCCAGAGGGAGATCGCTCCGAGGGCGTCGTGGAGGAAGACGACGGGAGCGCGGCCGGAGTCCGTCTCCCCGGGGCGGAGGAGGACCGCCTCGAGCCGGCCCTCTGGGAGGCGAAGGGAGAGCGGGAGGCGTCCGACGGGAGGCGAGGCAGGCGTCGACATCGTCCCGATTCTGTGGGGCCGCGGGCGGCCCCACAACGGAAAGAGGCCCTCCCGCGGCCCGTAAGGAGCGCGCAGGCTGATCTCCCGTCGCACCTTTTCGGCTCCCGAACCTGTAATCTGGAAGGGGAGGGCCACTTGAGGTTCCGTCGCCTCGTCGCATTCCACGAAGCCGGCCGCACCGTCATCGCCTGGGACGCGGGGCTCCGCCTCCCGAGGATCTCGATCTATCCCGAGGAGCACACGCGGGGCCGGATCCTTGCGGGGCGGGATTTCCCGGACGGCGTCGACGAGGTCGATCGACGCGACCAGGGGGTCTACCTCCGCCTCCTCGCGTCCGGACCGATCGCGGTCGTCATGGCCGGCGGGAAGCTCCCGAACGACCCGCACGTGGGGATCGAGATCGACACCCGCCGGATCGCCGTCTTCGCGCACCGCGCGGGGCTCGAGATCGGCTCCGTCTTTCACGAGACGGCCGTGCGCCTCGCCTACCTCTGGGAGCCGGTCGAGGCTCTCGTGAACACTCTCCTGATGAGGGAGACGGTCTCCGGCGCGCTCGCGGCCCGGATCATCCGCGCGACGCATCCGGGCCCGGCGCTCGAGTAGCGCCGGCGGGGAGAGGGGCGGTCCCCCCTCCCCGCCGTGCCGGACTACTTCGTGGCCGGAGGCTCGGCGGCCGCGGCCGGCGCGAGCCCGCGCTTGACGAGGAGCGGAAGGACGGACGGCTCGCGGCCGCGGAACGCCCGGTAGAGCGTCATCGCGTCTTCCGTCCCCCCCTTCTCGAGGACGTTTCGGCGGAACGACGTCGCCGTCGCCGGGTCGAAGATCCCCTTCTCCTTGAACGCGTCGAAAGCGTCGGAGTCGAGGACCTCGCTCCAGAGGTAGCTGTAGTACCCGGCGGAATAGCCGCCGCCCCCGCCGAAGATGTGGCTGAAGTAGGGGCTCCTTTAGCGGGGGAGGATCTCGGGGATGAGCCCGATCTTCGCGAGCGCGGCCTTCTCGAACGTGGTCGCGTCCTCGACCTTCGGCTCGGCGAGGGTGTGCCAGTTCATGTCGAGGTACGAGGCCGCCGTGTACTCGACGGTCGCGAAGCCCTGCCCGTAGAGCTTCGACCTCTCGACCTTCGCGACGAGCGCGGCCGGGATCGGCTCGTTCGTCTTCCAGTGCTTCGCGTAGCCCGCGAGGACCGTCGGCTCGAGCGCCCAGTTCTCCATGATCTGGGAAGGGAGCTCGACGAAGTCGCGCGGGACGCCCGCCATCGAGCGGTACGTGACGCGCGAGAGCATGCCGTGGAGCGCGTGGCCGAACTCGTGGAAGAGCGTCTCCACCTCGTCGAGCGAGAGGAGCGCCGGCGCGTCGCCCGCCGGGCGCGTGAAGTTCATGACGTTCGTGACGATCGGGCGGACGTCCTTGCCGTCCTGCACCCACTGGCCGCGCAGCCGGCCGCACCAGGCGCCGCCGCGCTTGCCGGCGCGGGGGTGGTAGTCCGTCGTGTAGAGCGCGAGGAGCGAGCCGTCGGCGTCCTTCACCTCGTACGTGCTCACCTCGGCGTGGTACTTCGGGACGTCCTTCCGCTCGGTGAACGTGATCCCGTAGAGCCGGTTCGCGACCGAGAAGGCGCCCTCGCGGACGCGGTCGAGCGGGAAGTAGGGGCGGAGCTCCTGGTCGTCGAGGTCGAACCGCGCCTTGCGGACTCTCTCGGCGTAGTAGTGCCAGTCCCACGGCTCGAGCTTCGCGCCCGGCACGTCGGCCTGAAGGGCCTTCTCGAGCTCCTTCGCGTCGGCCTTCGCCACCTCGAGCGCCGGCTTCCAGACCCGGTCCAGCAGCTCGTAGACCCGAGCCGGCGTCTTCGCCATGTTGTCGTCGAGGACGAAGTCGGCCCAGGTCGCGAAGCCGAGGAGCTTCGCCCGCTCGGCGCGGAGCGCCGCCATCTTCGAGAGGAGCGCCTTGTTGTCGGAAGCGTCTCCCTTGTCGCACCGGGTCGAGTAGGCCGTCAGGAGCTGCCGGCGGAGCTCGCGGTTCTCGGAGAAGGTCAGGAAGGGCCAGATGGACGGGTACTGGAGCGTGAAGACCCACTTCCCGTCCAGCTTCGCGGCCTTCGCGGCGTCGGCGGCCGCGGCGACGACGCCCGGCGGGAGGCCGGCGAGGTCGGCCTTCTTCTCGATCACGAGCCTGTAGCCGTTCGTCTCCTTCAGGAGGTTGTCGCCGAAGCGGATGCCGAGGAGCGAGAGCTCCTGGTTGACCTCGCGGAACCGCTTCCGCGCCTCGGGCGCGAGGTTCGCGCCGCCGCGGACGAAGTCCTTGTACGTCTCCTCCACGAGCTTCTTCTGCTCGGGGGTGAGGCTCGAGGTCTCCCGCTTCTCCCAGACCGCCTTCACGCGCGCGAAGAGCTTCTCGTCGAGCATCTCGTCGTCGCGGAGGGCCGAAAGGGAGGGAGCGACCTTCTTCGTGATCGCCTGGAGCTCTTCGTTCGTCTCCGCTCCGACGAGCGTGTAGAAGACGTTGCTGACCTTCGAAAGTGCGGAGCCGCCGTTCTCGAGCGCCTCGACGGTGTTCGCGAACGTCGGAGCGGCGGCGTTCGACGCGATCGCCTCGACCTCCTTGCGGCGCTCGGCGATCCCCGCCTCGAAGGCCGGAAGGAAGTGCTCCGAGCGGATCTTCTCGAAGGGCGCCATCCCGAACGGCGTCGCCCACTCCATGAAGAACGGGTTCGTCTCGGCCTTCGGGTCGGCCGGGGTCTGGGAAAGACCCGGAAGCGCCATCGCGAGGACCGCGAGGGCAACGATGGTAGTTCTCATGCGATTGCTCCCTGAGTCCCGGAGGCCGGGCCGGGCGGCCCCGCTCCGGGCGGACCCTGCATCTTACGCGGTCGCGGGGACGGGCGTCGTCGCGCGAGAGGGCCTCGCGCCGCTTCGGGAGCGTTCATGTTGATTTCGGGGTTGCACGTCGGTACCGTGACCGGACGGAACCGCGGCGCAGGTCTTCGTCCGTCCGACGAGGTCCCGTCTCCGCACCCAGCAGCTCAGGAGGGAATGATGGGACTCTTCGGATCGATCCTCGCGAAGCTCGGCTTCGGCAAGCCCGAGCCGGCTCCCGCCCCCGCCCCGGCACCGGCTCCGCTCCCGGTTCCCCCCGTCGCGGCCCCGGCTCCGGCCCCGGTCGAGCCGCCCGTGCCGGCGCCGATCGCGGTCGTCGACGTCGTCGCCCAGCTCGAGCAGCGCGCCGCGGCGAACCCGCAGAAGCTGAACTGGAAGACCTCGATCGTCGACCTCCTCAAGCTCCTCGAGCTCGACAGCAGCTTCGCCGCGCGCAAGGAGCTCGCCGTCGAGCTCGGCTGCCCCGCGGACTTCATGGGCGACTCGGCGAAGATGAACGTCTGGCTTCACAAGACCGTCCTCGCGAAGATCGCCGAGAACGGCGGCAACGTCCCGAAGGACCTGCTCGACTGAGCGCGGGACGCCCGACGGAAGAGAGGAGACAGCGCATGCAGATCACCGACATCCTCGCCCAGATGGGCGGCCTCCAGTCGATGGCCCGCGAGCTCGGCATCAGCGAGTCGCAGGTCGCGAAGGGGGCCGAAGCGCTCGCCCCGGCGATCCTCGGCGGGTTCAAGAAGCAGGCCCAGGCCCAGCCGACGGGTCTCGAGGGGCTCGGCGGCCTCCTCGGCCAGCTCGGCGGCGGCGGGCTCCTCGACGAGGTCCTCTCGCCTCAGCCGACGAACGTGAACCTCGGCAACGACGTCCTCGGCCAGATCTTCGGCTCGAAGGACGTGAGCCGCGCCGTCGCGCAGAACGCGTCGGCGAAGTCGGGCCTCGACCCGTCGATCCTCAAGAAGATGCTCCCGATGCTCGCGATGCTCGTCACCGGCTTCATGGCGAAGCAGGGGGGCGGGGGAGGGGCGCACGCCTCCGCGGGCGGCGGCCTCGGCGACCTCCTCGGCGGACTCATGGGGGGCGGTGCGAGCCGTTCCGCGGCCCCGGCCGCCGGGGCTTCGGGCGGCCTTGGCTCGCTCCTCGACCTCGACGGCGACGGGAACGCCCTCGACGACATCCTCGGAATGGCCGGGAAGCTGATGCGCTGAATCCCGCCGGAAGGCCCGCGACGCGGGCCTTCCGCGCGACACGACCGGGCGGCCGGGCCGGCGCCCCTCTTCGTGCGAACGGGAGGAACGCGCCGGCTCGCTGCGTGTCGTCCGTGGGCGCGAGAGCGAGGGACGCCTGTCTCGACGGCAGGAAAGGTTGGTACCCCCAGCGGGATTCGAACCCGCGATCTTCACCTTGAAAGGGTGACGTCCTAGGCCACTAGACGATGGGGGCGACCAGGCTGGAGCGCACCGCGGCGCCGGGCGGAATTTACCATGGGGCGCCGTCCGGGACCTCGACGTGCGCGTTCGCCGCCGACGTTCGCCGGTGCCTCGACGTGGCGGAGATGGTGAGCCGTCCGGGATTCGAACCCGGGACCCCCTGCTTAAAAGGCAGATGCTCTAACCGCTGAGCTAACGGCCCGCCGGGCCGGATGTTACCGCGAGCGTCCGCGGAGGGCCGACGTGACCCGGATCACGCCCCCGGCGAAGGGCGCGAAACCGGGTTAGTCTCGCTGCAACCAGACAGCTGGAGGTGAACGATGGTGCGATCCGCAGTGCGCCGCGCCGTCGCGCTCGGGGCGTTTCTCGCCCTCGGCGCGGCGGGGACGACCGAGGCTCAGACGAACGTGAAGGTCGTGGCGAAGGAGGTCGTCGACGACCGGATCTCAGAGGGGCTCATGAAAGGCGGCCTCGTCCTCCAGCTCGACCTCGAAGGCGACGGCCTCGACGTCGTGCAGTCGGCGCGGGTGCGGCTCAAGAGCG
The DNA here is from genome assembly GCA_022711615.1 of Acidobacteriota bacterium. Lineage (GTDB taxonomy): Bacteria > Acidobacteriota > Thermoanaerobaculia > UBA5066 > UBA5066 > UBA5066. Next base: position 3,295 of record JAKLER010000193.1, on the reverse strand, counting down.
CGAAGGCCGACACGGGCGAGGACCTCCTGCCGAAGGAGGAGAAGGCGCCCGACTTCTCCGACCGGAACGTGAACGCCGGGACGCTGCAGGTCGTCGTGAACAGCCCGCCGCGCGGGGCGAGCACCGTCCGGGTGGCGGGAACCGTCGAGCTCTTCGTCCCCGGGCGCGACGCCTCGGCCGTGGTGAGGATGCCGGGAGCGCTCGCGAAGCTCGACAAACCGGTCGTGTCGAAGGGGCTGAAGTCGGCGAAGGTGGAGCTGACGCTCCTGTCGAGGGCGAAGTACGTCGAGGAGCGGAAGAAGCACCGGCTCGACGAGGCGAAGATCGCGAAGATCCGCGAGGAGGCGAAGGCGCGCGGGATGAAGGACGAGGAGACCGACGCGCTCGTCGAGATGGCGAAGGCGTTCGACGAGATGGGGGAGGGGGACCTCCCCGAGCACGCCTTCTACCTGAAGGTCCCGGCGGCGAGCGAGGAGAAGATCCAGGAGATCTGGCTGGAGACGGCGAAGGGGGAGAAGCTCGAGAGCGGAGGCTCGTCCTCGCGCTCCGACGAGGCGTTCGTCCTGAAGCAGGTGGCGCTGAAGGCGGCCCCGCCGAAGGACGCGGTCCTCGTGGCGCGGCTCCTGACCGACAAGTCGATCGTCTCGGTCCCGTTCGAGATGAAGGAGGTCCGGCTCCCGTGAACGCGACGCACGTCTCCCTCGCTCTCCTCCTCGGCGCGGCCCTCGCGGCCGCTCCCGCCGAGGCTCAGTCGAAGAAGAAGAAGCCGGCGGTCACGAAGCCCGCGGCGGCGCCGAAGATCACGCCCGCGAACGCCCGGATGACGGCCCTCCAGGACCGCCGGTCGAACGGGCACTTCCCGCGCTGCACGCTCGGGATGGAGCTCCCGGACTATCCCGCACACGAGGTGACGGCCGCCCGGGTGGTCGTGAGGAAGGCCGTCGACGACCTCGGCACCGATCTCGTCAAGGAGGACGCCGCCGAGGTCCCGCTCGAGCCGACGCAGCGCGGCCAGTTCGGGAAGCCCGAGGGCGGCAAGGCCGCGCCGCCGACGATCGTCTTCGCCGAGATGAAGAACCCGCCGCGGGCGGCGAAGGCGCTGAAGGAGGTCTCGGGAGAGATCGAGCTCTTCGTCCCGTCGCGCGACCCGAACGGAGAGGCGCGGATCGAGAGGTTCCTCGCGCTCGCGGGGAAGGCGGCCGTGCACCCCGCGCTCCGCGCGAACGGCGTCGAGATCTCGTTCGTCTCGAAGGCCCAGCTCGACGCCGAGCGGAAGAAGGCCGAGGAGGCCGAGACCGCGAAGCTGAAGAAGGAGGGCTACGAGGACGCCGACTCGATCCGGTCGATGGTCGAGAGCGCGCTCTACTCCTTCCCGAAGGGGGAGGAGCGCGAGGTGATCCTGAAGGTCAAGGACCCGAAGAAGGCGATCCAGGAGATCAAGGCGTTCGGCGCGAACGGCGAGCGCGTCTTCGGGACCGACTCGGAGGAGTCGGGCTTCCGCGTCCTGACCTTCTGGAACGAGCCTCCGCAGGCCGACTGGACGCTGAGCGTCCAGATGCGCTCCGACTCGAGCCTCGTCCGTCACACGTTCGCGTTCCGCGACGTTCCGCTTCCGTGAGGGGGAGCCCGCGCCCGCCCGGTCCCGAGGGGCCGGGCGGGCGGCGGGGCTTCGGAGCACGGGCTAGAATCGAGGCGCGAATGGTCGCGTCGGGAGAGCCGCAGGAGATCCGGGAGCGCCTGAAGGAGGTCTACCACGACCTCCCGGAGGCGATGCGGCGGATCGCCGACGCCCTGATGTCCGACCCTCTCCTCGGCGCGCTCTGGGGGATCGAGTCGCTGGCGGAGCGGGCGAACGTCAGCATCGGGACGGTCGTCCGCTTCTCGAAGAGGCTCGGGTACCGCGGCTTCAGCGAGTTCCGGGACGCCCTCCGGGAGGCGTGCCAGATTCGCTCGGGGGGCGATCCGCTGGAGGCGCTGGAGGCGCCCGCGGACCCGTTCTGGGCCCTCGGCGAGGTCGTGCGGCGCGACCGCGAGAACCTCGCGAGGCTCGTTCAGACGCTCGACCACCCGACTCTCGACTCCGCGACGCAGCTCCTGACGCGGGCCCGCCACCGCGTCCTTCTCGGCCGCGGCGTCTCGAACCTGATGTGCCAGGTGCTCGCGTTCAACCTGACGCAGGCGGGGCTGCCGTGCATCGCCGCGAGCCCGTCGGACTTCTCGAACCAGGTGGCGAACCTGGGCGCCGGGGACCTCCTCGTCGTCGTCAGCTGCGCCCCGTTCAGCCGCGAGACGGTCGACGCGGCAGCTTTCGCCCGGCGCTGCGAGATCCCGGTCCTGGCGTTCACCGACCGCCACGACTCGCCGCTGACGCCGAGCGCGACGGTCGCGATCGTCCTGCCGACCGAAGACTTCCTGTTCAGCTTCGGACTCTCGGCGTTCTCCGTCGTCTCTCACGCCCTCGCGATCGCCGTCGCGGCGAAGGACACGGCCGGCACGTCGAATCGGCTGAAGGCGGCGGACGAGGTGGCGCAGCCGCTCTTCGTCGAGCACTGGCTCCCGATGCAGCCCGGCGCGATCCGCGTGGAGCGGCCCGCGAAGCCGAAGGCGGACTGAGGGCCGGCCTCCCGCCTCAGCCGGGAGCGAGGGCGAGGAGCGCCTCGATGACGCCGCCGGCCACGGCCCGCGCCTTGTCGGAAACGGTGAAGCAGTGCTCCCGCACGCCGCGGGGGTCGACGTCGGCGACTTTCAGGCCGGCGGGGGCCGGGTAGCCCGGACGAATCAGCCCGCGCAGGACGCCGCCGATCGACGCGCGGGCGACGGCGCCCCCGACGGTGAGGACCGGCTCGCCGGCGGCCACGAGGTCCCCGATCGCGCGGAGCGCCACGACCTCTCCGGCGGCGGGGGCCCGGACGACGCGGTCGCCGGCATGCCCCGCGATCGTGCCCGGCACGGCCGTGTCGTCCTCGGCGCGTCCCGCGAGGAGAACGCGGCCGAGGGCGTGCCCGCGGTTCGTCTCGACGACGGCGTGCGCGTCCCGGCCCGCCTCGAAGCCGGGGCCGAGCGCGACGACGACCGGGGCGAGGTCGATCCGTGTTCCGAGGTTCCTCTTCGCGAGGATCGCGTCGACGACGGCGAGGGGGGCGAGGCGGGGCACGAGGCGCGCCTCCGGGTCGACGAGGATCGGGACCGTGGCGGCGTCCCACGCCGCGGGTGGCTCGTCGTGGCGGACGGCGCGGATTCCTTCCACCTCGGCGCTCCCGTCGTAGACGGCTTCCGAGAAGGCCACGGTGCGCCG
>JAKLER010000192.1 GCA_022711615.1 Acidobacteriota bacterium | reverse complement strand
CGAGCGCCTTGATGATCCGGAAGCGGGTCGTCGCCGGCTTGATGACGTCGTCGATGTAGCCCTTCCGCGCGGCCGCGTACGGCGTCGCGAAGAGGCTCGCGTACTTCTCCTTCAGCTCCGCCGCCTTCGCGGCGACGTCCTCCGCGGCGTCGAGCTCCTTCTTGTAGATGATCTCGACGGCCCCGTCCGGCCCCATGACGGCGATCTCGGCCGTCGGCCAGGCGTAGTTCACGTCGCCCCGCAGGTGCTTGCTGCTCATGACGCAGTAGGCGCCGCCGTAGGCCTTCCGGAGGATGACGGTCACCTTCGGGACGGTCGCCTCGGCGAACGCGAAGAGGAGCTTCGCGCCGTTCCGGATGATCCCGCCGTACTCCTGCGTCGTCCCGGGCATGAAGCCCGGGACGTCCTCGAGCGTGACGAGCGGGATGTTGAAGGCGTCGCAGAAGCGGACGAAGCGCGCCCCCTTGATGGACGCCGCGTTGTCGAGGACGCCGGCGAGGACCTTCGGCTGGTTCGCGACGATCCCGACGGAACGCCCGTTGAATCGCGCGAAGCCGACGACGAGGTTCGCGGCCCAGGCCTCGTGGACCTCCAGGAACTCGCCGCAGTCGACGATCGACCGGATGACCTCCTTGACGTCGTAGGGCTGGTTCGCGCCGTCCGGCAGGACGGCGTTCAGCTCGGGGACGGCGCGGTCGACCGGGTCGTCGCACGTCACGAGCGGCGGCTTCTCCTGGTAGTTCTGCGGGAAGTAGCCGAGCATCTTCCGGACGAGGGCCAGCGCCTCGTCCTCGTTCTCGGCCACGAAGTGGGCGACGCCGCTCTTCCCGGCGTGGACGTCGGCGCCGCCGAGCTGCTCGGTCGTCACGGTCTCCCGCGTCACCTGCTTCACGACCTTCGGCCCGGTCAGGAACATGTAGCTCGTGCCGCGGGTCATCGCGACGAAGTCGGTGATCGCGGGGCTGTAGACGGCGCCGCCGGCGCAGGGGCCGAGGACGAGGCTGATCTGGGGGACGACGCCCGAGGCGAGGACGTTCCTGAGGAAGATGTCGGAGTAGCCGGCGAGGGCGTCGACACCCTCCTGGATCCGGGCGCCGCCGGAGTCGTTCAGGCCGATGACGGGGGCCCCGACCTTCACGGCGAGGTCCATCACCTTGCAGATCTTTTCGGCGAACGCCTTCGAGAGGCTGCCGCCGAAGATCGTGAAGTCCTGGCTGAAGACGAAGACGAGCCGGCCGTGGATCGTGCCGTGGCCCGTGATGACGCCGTCCGTCAGGGGCTGGTCCTTCTCCATCCCGAAGTCCGTGCAGCGGTGCGTCACGAACGTGTCGAACTCCTCGAAGCTCCCCTCGTCGAGGAGCTTCTCGATCCGCTCGCGCGCCGTGTACTTGCCCTGCTCGTGCTGCTTCTGGATCCGCTTCTCGCCGCCGGCGCGATGCGCCGTCTCGCGCAGGTGCGCGAGCTCGAGGATCTTGCGTTCGATGCTCATTCGGGGGCTCCGTGCGGCCGCGGTTCGGTTCCGGACCGGGTGCGTCCGGGGCGCGACCGGCGAAGGGTCATCGTAGCATCGCGAGAGGGGCGAACGCGCGTTCGGGAATGCGGGCGGCGGCGCGCGGAAAGCCGCTCGAACAGACCCCTTCGGGGACGGATTCCGCTCACGCTGAACCTCTATGATGTCCGGCCGGAGTCGAAGACATGAAGAGAACCAGCCTGACCGTCGCCCTCGCCGTGTCCCTGATCCTCGTCGGCGTCCCGGTCCTCGCGACCGAGGTCGACGCGGAGACGGAGGCGCGCGTCCCCGCCCTCACGGCCTTCCACGAGGTCGTCTACCCGCTCTGGCACGAGGCGTGGCCGAAGAAGGACGTCGACGCCCTCGTGGCGCTCGCCCCGAAGGTCGACGACGGAGTCGCCGCGATCGCGAAGGCCGAGCTTCCCGGCATCCTCCGCGACAAGAAGGCGACGTGGGCGTCGGCCGTCGAGCGCCTGAAGGCGATCGGCTCCGAGTACGCGTCCGCGTCGGCGAAGAAGGACGGCCCCGCCCTCCTCGCGGCCGCGGAGAGCCTCCATTCCCAGTTCGAGCGGATGGTGCGGATCGTCCGCCCGGTCCTCAAGGAGCTCGAGGCGTTCCACGGGACGCTCTACGTCCTCTACCACCGCCAGCTGGACCCGTTCGCGCTGGAGGCGGTGACGCAGTCGGTGCGGACGCTCGACGACAAGATGGTCCCGCTCGCCGCCGCGGCCCTCCCCGAGCGCCTCAAAGCGAAGGAGGAAGCGTTCCTCACCGCGCGGGGCGCCCTCTCCGCGGCGGTGGACGAGGCGGTCGCGACGCTGGGGCGGAAGGACGAGAAGGAGATCCGCGCGGCCGTCGAGCTGCTCCACACGCGCTACCAGGAGCTCGAGAAGGTCTTCGACTGAGGAACGAAGCGGCGGCCTCCCGACGGGAGGCCGCCGCTCAGGTCCGGCGCGCGGGCCCGGGTTACTCGCCCGTCGCGGCGGCGGGCGGCGGGCCGGGAACGGCCGGGACGTAGGCCCCGTCTCCCGTCCGCTGCCGGGGTGCGCCGCCGTCGTTGACGACTCCGTAGGCGACCCACCGGGCCGTCCCATCGACCCGGGTGATCCTCACCGTGCCGTTCTCGACGCCGGCGGCGGCGAAGAAGCCGGGCGGCTGCGCCCACTGGCCGGGCTCGAGCGTCACTTCCCGGGAAGGCCCCGCGGGGTCGCCCGCGGCATCGCCGTCCAGGACCTGGAGGCGGAGCGTGATCGGCTGGGAGCCGTCCGGCCCGGCGTGCAGGACCGCGACGTTCGTCCGGTTCTCCCCGTCGGCGGCGAGGCCGTAGATGCGGGCTTCGGTGGTGGCCTCCCGTCCGGGGTAGACGCACGGCGTGAAGAGCCCGAACTGACCCCCGTCCGGAGACTGCGAGGCGGTTCGCGCGCCGATGAAGACCTCGTGCGGCTCGACCCGGGAGACGGAGACCCGGACCGCTCCCGCGTAGCTGGCCGCTCCCTTCGGGCCGATCGAGACCCCGAGCGTGCGCAGGAACTCGATCGCGTCCGGGATGATCTCCTGCCGGCCCGCCGCGACGTCGAGCGAGACGGTGCCTCCGGGGCCGCCGGCCGGGGAGAGCGACTCGACGTACGAGAGCGAGAGGCGCGCGGTCGTGGCGCCCCGGTTCGCGACGACGAGCTCGGAGAGGAACTCCGCCGTCTCCACGAGGACCGGAAGGATGATCGTCCCCGTCTCGCCGGGGGAGGGAACGACCGGCGGGATGAACGAGCCGTCGTTCGTCGCGGTGTCGTTGACGACCCCGTAGGTCGAGAACGAGCCGCCGGCGGAGGTCCGCTCCACCGTCGCCCAGCCCGTCGCGTAGCCGGCGTTGTCGAGGAACCGGTCGGACTGGAACCAGCCCCAGGGCGGGAGCGTCAGCGCGTCGTAGACGACGGCGCTCTTCCCCGACTCCCCGTCGAACGCGGTGATCCGGAGCGTGACGGGCTCGGCGCTCGTCGAGAAGACCGCGAGGTTGGATCGGTCGGCCCGGCTGGACCGGAGGCCGTAGACCGTCGCCGTCCCGGTGAGGCCGTCCGTCGGCCCGAGCCCGCCGTAGGCGAGCCCGGCGCGCCCCTCGGGGCTGTCGACGGCCGTCGTCGTCCGCGCGGTCGCGACGATCGGACCCTTGGACGACTCCACGACGAGAACGCCTCCCTGCGAGCCGGTCTCCGGGATCGGGAGCCGGCCGTCCCGGAGCGTCGAGATGACGTTCGGGAAGCGGATCTGGGCGCCGGGCGGGATCCTCTCGGAGATCGAGCCGGAGCCCAGCTTCTCCCCGAGCGAGGCGGTGTACCGGAGGGTCACGTCGGCCGTGAAGGCGCCCGGGTTCGCGAGGGAAAGCTCCGTCGTGAAGTGAGCCGTGCCGGACCGGACGTCGAGGACGATCGGGACGACCGTCGTGGACTGAGCCGAGAGGGGAGCCGCGATGGCGAGAGCGGCCCCGAGGGACGCGAGGAGACGACGCGTGGACATGGCAGCCTCCGTTCCAGGCCTCGAGTGGAGCCCCTCAGTATAGGCGTCGCGTCCTCGGCGGGCGGGGCGGGCGCGCCGCCGACCGCGACCTGTCGTTCAGCGCCCTTCGATCCGGCGCAGGACCTCTCCCGGCTCCGGGAACCGCCCCGTCTCGCGCTTGGAGAAGACGAGCGCCCCGTCGACGACGACGTCGAAGACGCCGCCGGAGCCCTTCGTGAGCTTCGCCTCGACCCCGAGCGCCGCTCTCAGCTCGGCCGCCAGACCGGCGGCCCTCGGCTCGTAGTTTCAAACCACGCAGTAGGTGATCTCGACCTGCATCGGGCCTCCTTCGGGTCGGCGCATTCTAGGATCGTCGCTCTCCCGGGTCGAAGGCCGGAAAGGAACGCCGCCGGGGGAGCCCGCGTTAAGAATTCGGGAGGAGGTCCGTTTCATGGGTGATGACCCGAGACAGGAGGCACCCGTGAGCGCGGCGAGACCGGTCCCGAGACCCGTCGACCCGAATCCCCTCGAGGAGGTCTTCCGGGAGTACGGCGACCTCGTCTTCCGGACGGCGTTCCGGGTCTCTGGGAGCGCCGCCGACGCCGAGGACGTCCTTCAGACCGTCTTCCTCCGCCTCGCCTCGCCGGGGAAGACCGAGCGGCTCGGCGCCGAGCCCCGCGGCTACCTCCAGCGCGCGGCCGTGAACGGGGCCCTCGACCTCGTCAGGACCCGGCGGTCGGCGGCGGGGACGGTCCCGATCGAGGAGCGCGCCGACGCGTTCCTCGCGAAGGAGCCGCTCCCCGACGCCGTCTCCGAGGCCCGCGAGCTTCGGGGCCGTCTCCGGCGCGCGCTCGGGAAGCTCGCCCCCCGCCCCGCGGAGGTCTTCGTTCTCCGCGCGGTCGAGGGGCTCACGAACCGCGAGGTGGCCCGCCTGCTCGGGTCGTCACCCGCGACCGTCGCCGTCCAGTACTTCCGCGCCCGAACCCAGCTCCGCAAGGAGCTCCTCGCCGAAGGGGGAGGCCCGTCATGAGAGACGACATCGTCGAGAAGGCCGTCGAGGCCGTCCGCACCCAGGAGCCCGATTCCGCCGCCGTCGGCGCCGCGCTCGCCCGCGTCGCGCCCGCCGTTCACGCGGCTCCCGTCGAGCCGGTCGCCGCCGTCGAGGCGCCGGCCGTCTTCCGGAGCTGCGCCGACCTTCAGGCGCTCCTCCCCGCGTTCGTCGCCCGGAGCCTCTCTCCGGACAGGGCGCTTCTCGTCGAGGACCACACGCGCTCCTGCGTCCCGTGCCGGAGGGCGCTGAAGAACCTCCGCGAGGGAACCCCGTCCGAGTCGCCCGCTGCCCCCGCCGCGCGTCGCCGGCCCTACGGCGCCTGGGCGCTCGCGGCTTCCGTGGTCCTCGCGGCGGCGCTCGGGACCTTCTGGCTCCTCTCCAACCGCGCTGCCGCCGGGCCGGTCGCCCGCGTCGACGTCGTCGACGGCCTCCTCCTCCTGCCGGCCGAGGGGCGTCCCCTCGCGCCGGGCGCAGAGCTCTCCGGCGGCCAGCCGGTCCGGACGGGGCGCTCCGGCGGCGCCGTCCTCGTCCTGGCCGACGGCTCCCGCGTCGAGCTCGCCGATCGTTCCCAGGTCTCCATCGCGCGCGGCGCGGGGGGCACGACCGTCTCCCTCGCGCGCGGACGCGTCATCGTCCAGGCGGCGAAGCAGCGGACCGGACACCTCTTCGTGAGGACCGACGACTCGCTCGTCTCCGTCACCGGGACGGTCTTCGCCGTCGCGAAGGGGACGAAGGGGACGCGCGTCTCCGTCCTCGAGGGAGAGGTCCACGTCGACGACGGCGCGGGGGAGAAGGTCCTCCGCGGCGGCGACCAGACGGCGACGCAGGGAATCGTCGCCCGGGTCTCCCTCGAGGAGGAGTTCTCCTGGAGCCGCGACCGGGTCGCCCTCCTCGAGCTCGCGGGCGAGGTGGCCCGCGTGCAGAAGCAGCTCGCGGCGGTCCCGGCCCCCTGGTCGGGCCGGACCTCGACCCGGCTCCTGGACGCGATGCCGGACGGCACCGTCCTCTACGCCGCGCTCCCGAACATCTCCGGCACCGTGGCCGACTTCTACGACGCCCTCGCCCCGCGCCTCGCCGCGAACCCCGTCCTCGCTTCCTGGTGGAGCGAGGGGCCGGGCGCCGCGGAGCGGCAGGCCGAGGTGAAGAAGCTCCTCGACACGCTCCGCACCTGGGGCTCCTACCTCGGTGACGAGGTCGCCGTCGGGATCGCGAAGGACGCCTCCGGCCATCCCGGCGCGCCGGTCGCGCTGACGACGGTCGTAAAGGCCGGCTTCCGCGAATTCGTCGAGGCCGAGATCGCCCGCGCCGGCGCGGGCGCGAAGGTCCGGATCGTCGGGAGCTCGGCCGAAGCGGCCGAGGACACCCTGAACCTCTGGCTCCGGGACGACCTCCTCGTGGCGGCCCCGAACGCCGGCGCGCTCGCGCGCCTCGAGTCGGCGCTCGCCGCACCCGGCACGTTCCGGAGCGGGACGTTCCACGCCCGCCTCGCCGAGGCCTACCGTGACGGCGTCGACCTCCTCGTCGGCGTCGACGCGAAGTCGCTCCTCGCCCGGGCCGCGTCCGGGGCGGACGCGGAGAGCGGCGCATTCCTCCGGATGAGCGGGCTCGCCGACGTCGAGCACCTGATCGTGGAGCGCCGCTCCGCGGCGGGCGCCTCGAGCGGCCGCGCGGCGCTCACCTTCGGCGCCGAGCGCCGCGGAATGGCGGCGTGGATCGCACCCCCCGGCCCGATGGGCGCCCTCTCCTTCGTCTCCTCGAGCGCCTCCGGTGCGGTCGCCTTCGTGACGAAGGAGCCGTCCCTCCTCGTCGGCGACCTTTTCGCGATGCTGACGGACGGCCAGCCCGACTTCCCGGCGAAGCTCGCCGAGGCCGAGGCGAAGCTCGGCTTCCGCCTCCGGGACGACCTCGCCGCCGCGCTCGGCGGGGACGCCGCGCTCGCGGTCGACGGCCCGCTCCTCCCGACGCCCGCGCTGAAGCTCGTCGTCGAGGTCTACGACCCCGCCCGGCTCCAGGCCACGATCGTGAAGCTCGTCTCCCTCGCCGACGCCGAGGCGCGGAAGGCCGGGAAGCCGGGCGTCTCGCTCGCGACCGAGACGGTCTCGGGCCTGACCGTCCACTCGCTCGTCGCCGGCGCCGCTCCCTCTCGTCTACAGTACGCGTTCGTGAACGGCTACCTCGTCGTCGCCCCGGAGAAGGCGCTCCTCGTCCGCGCCGCTGAGGCGCACGCGACGGGCGACACGCTCCTGACGGCGCCGAAGCTCGTCTCGCTCCTCCCGAAGGACGGGCCGCTCGACTTCTCGATGCTCGCTTTCCAGGACGTCGGCGGCGCGCTCGGGGCCCTCGCGAACGCCGTCGGCGCCGCTCCCGGCTCGGCCGCCTCGGAGCTCTCCGGCTCCGGCGCCTCGCTCGCCTGGGCCTGGGCCGAGCCGACGCGCGTCGTCTTCGGCTCCTCCGGCGCCGGCCTGACCGAGCTCGGCTCCCTCGTCGCGGCCGGAGCCGCCCTGAACGCCCCCGCGAGCGGAGGCCGGTGACCGCCTTCCTCGAGCTCGAAGGCCTTTCCGTCCGGCTCGGCCGGCGGGACGTGCTCCGGGACCTGACGGGCACGCTCGCCGGCCGGGCCATCGGCCTTCTGGGGCCGAACGGCGCGGGAAAGACGACGCTCCTCCACACCCTTCTCGGCTTCTTCCGCCCGTCGTCGGGAACGGCCCGCCTCGCGGGCCTCGACGTCGTGCGGGAGAGCCGGGAGGTCCGGCGGGCGATCGGCTACATGCCCGAGAACGACGCTTTCGTCGCGGGAATCTCGGGCGTCCGCTACGTCGCGATGTTCGCGGAGCTCTCGGGCCTCCCGCGCGCGGAGGCGCTCGAGCGGGCGCACGAAGCGCTCTTCTCCGTCGGCCTCGGCGAGGTCCGGTATCGGAACCTCGAGACCTACTCGCTCGGGATGAAGCAGCTCGCGAAGCTGGCGCAGGCGATCGCCCACGGCCCGCGCGTCCTCTTCCTCGACGAGCCGACGAACGGCCTCGACCCTCCGGCGAGGCAGCGGATGATCCGGCTCATCAAGGAGATCCGCGAGGCGGGGGAGATCCGCGTCGTCCTCTCGTCCCACCTCCTCCGCGACGTCGAGGAGTGCTGCGACGAGGTCCTCATCCTCCGCGACGGCCGGATCGCGGCGCTCTGCGACCTCGAGGCGGAGCGCCGGGCGAACCGGCGCCTCGTGGAGCTCGAGGCCGTGGGCGGGAACGGCGACTTCGCCGGCGCGCTCGCGGGCCTCGGCTGCGCCGTGGCGCCCGGCATCCGCCGGCGGCTGAAGGTCGTCCTCCCCGACG
>JAKLER010000191.1 GCA_022711615.1 Acidobacteriota bacterium | reverse complement strand
GCGTGGAGCGGCCGAGATCGTCGCAGCGCTCTCGGGCGAGGTCCTCTCGTTCCTGGGGCGGACGGCGATCGGGGACGACGTCTCGATCGCCGTCCTGAAGCGCCGGTCCTCCTGACGGAGGGTGACTGCGTCAGACGACGCGGGACGCCGCGCGCTCCAGCCGGTCCATCACCGCCCGCAGCAGGCCCCGCCGCGGGAGGGCGTAGGCGAAGAGGACGCTCCCGCGCCGCTCCGACCGGAGCGCGTCGAAGAGGCCGTGCGCGATCTGGGCGGGCGTCCCGCCGAGGCGGACGGGCCGCCGGCCGGGAAAGAGCGGCGCGTCGGCATCGGCGCACAGGAGGAGCGCCTTCGGGTCGCCGGCGAGCGCCTCGCGGAGCGCGGCGGCGCGCGAGCGCCGAAAGAGGACGAGCGGCCGGGCCGGCGCGTAGTGCCGGTGCCGCATCCCCGGGCTCTCGGCGCGTGCGCGCGTCCTCGTGGCCACGACGAGGCCGGGGAGGACGGCCCGGAGCTCCTCGACCGGGATCGCCCCGAGCCGAAGGACACGGGGAGGATCGCCGGGGGAGACGACGGTCGACTCGAGGCCGTGGCGCGCCGCCCCGCCGTCCAGGACGAGAAGGCCGGGGAAGTCGGCTGCGACGTGCGCGGCGCGGGTCGGGCTCGGGCGCCCGGAGCGGTTCGCGCTCGGCGCTGCGACGGGGACCCCCGCGGCCTCGATGAGCGCGAGCGCCACAGGGTGGTCGGGGACCCGGACCGCAACCGTCGGGAGCCCGGCCGTGACCGCGTCGGGGACCGCGCGCGTCTTCGGGAGGACGAGCGTGAGCGGGCCGGGCCAGAACCTCTCCGCCAGCGCGCGGGCCGCGGGCGGGAGGGAGCGGACGAGGCCGCGGAGCATCGGGAGGCCCGTGACGTGGACGATGAGCGGGTTGTCGTCCGGGCGCCCCTTCGCCGCGAAGACCCGCCGGACCGCGACCGGGTCGAGAGCGTTCGCGCCGAGGCCATAGACCGTCTCCGTCGGGAACGCGACCGGCTCGCCCCTTCGGAGCGCGGCGGCGGCACGGCGGATCGCGGCGGGCGTGGGCGGGAGGAGCACGGCGGGCGGGGAGTCTACGCGGGTTCGGGCAGAATGGGCCCGCGCGCCGGCGCGCGGAGGAGGCGGGATGGCGAAAGGGGCGGGCTCGCCGGGGAAGGCGATCCGGGACGCGTGGGAACGCTGCCGGAGGATCCCGGCGGGAGAGAGGCTCTTCAGCTGGGCGCTCGGCCGGATGGTCCCCTACTCCGGCTCGATCGGCGCGGTCGTCCGCGACCTCTCCCCGGGACGCGCCCGCGTGGAGCTCGCCGACCGCCGCCGCGTGAGGAACCATCTCGACTCGATCCACGCGGTCGCGCTGATGAACCTCGCGGAGCTCTCGACCGGCCTGGCGCTGAACACCGCCCTCCCCGACGACGCCCGCGCGATCCTCGTGAGGCTGACGATCGAGTACGTGAAGAAGGCGCGCGGCACGCTCACGTCCGAGTGCTTCCTTTCGCCTGTTACGACGAACGAGCGGCGCGAGGTGGAGGTCGCGGCGGAGATCCGCGACGCCGCGGGGGAGGTCGTGGCGAGAGCGGCGGCCCTCTGGCTCGTCGGGCCGGCTCCGTCGCGCGAGCCGGGGGTCCCGCCGGACGCACAATAGGGGCGTGACCCGCCCTTCCCGCCTCGTCCTCTTCGGCCTTCCCGGTCTTCTCCTCCTCACCGCCGTCCTCGCCGTCCTCGACGCGCGCCGCGACGGCGTCACGGCGGACGAGCCGATCCACGTCGCCGCCGGCGTCCTCCAGGCGCGGCACGGCAGCTGGGCGGTGAACGTCGAGCTCCCTCCGCTCGCCAAGGAGCTCCAGGGTCGGGCGGCCCTTCACGCGGGCGCGGTGTCGTCGCCCCCCCTCTCGTTCCGGACGCTCTTCCTCTCCGCGCGCGCGCAGCTCTTCGGCGCCGCGGACCCCCTGAAAGTCCTCTTCGCCGCGCGCCTCGTCACCGTGGCGTTCCTCGTCCTCCTCCTCCTCTTCGCCTCGCGCGCCGCCGGAGGCGGGGAGGCGGGCCTCCTCGCTGCCGCGCTCCTCGCGGGGCAGACGGCGCTCCTCCCGCACGGCCACCTCGTCACGGCCGACGTCCCGGCCGCGGCGCTCGTCGTCGCGGCGGTCTGGGGCGCCCTCGCGCTCTACGAGAAGCCGACCGCGCTCCGGCTCCTCGGGACCGCCCTCGCGGCCGCGGCGGCGATCGCGACGAAGCAGACGGCGCTCGTCCTCCTTCCGCTCCTGCCGCTCCTCGTCGTGCCGGCGCTCCGGATGTCGCGCGACCGGACGGTGACGCGCCGGTTCGTCCTCGTGGCGCTCGGCCTCCCCGTCCTCACGATTGCCCTCCTCTCCCTGATCCTCGGCCGCTTCGCGGCGACCGAGGCGGCGGTCCTCCCGACGCTCCTCCGGCTCTACCAGCTCCCGGCGGCGGACGCCGACCTCGTCACCCGGATCGCGGGGCTCGACGAGGGGCTGGGGCGCTACGCCCTCTCGACCCTCTTCGTCCTCCGGCAGACCGGGGCGGGGCGGCTCTCGTACTTCCTCGGCGACGTCTCCCCCGACCCCGGCCCCGCGTATCACCTCGTGGCGCTCCTCGTGAAGTCGCCGCTTCCGTGGCTCCTCGTCGTCGTCGCGGGGCTCCTCGCGGTTCTCGTCCGTGCCCCGCTCCGGGCGCGGCTCCTCCTCTTCTCGGCCGGCGTCTTCCTCGCGGCCTCCCTCGCCGGGCCGAAGATCGGCGTGAGGCACCTCGCCCCCGTGATCGTCCTCCTCTCGGCCGGGGCTGCCGCGGCGCTCGGGGAGCCGCTGCGTCGACGCTCGCCCGCCGGATACGCCGTCGTCCTCCTCCTCGTCCTCTCCCCGCTCGCGATCGGCCGCTCGGTCGGCCGGCACTCGATCACCGCCCGCCTCTTTCCGGAGCCGCCGCTCGCGGACTCGAACCTCGACTGGGGTCAGGACCTGCCGCGGCTCGCCGCGCTCTCCGCCTCGCGCGGGATCGCGCCGGGCGACCTCGGCGTCGCCTACTTCGGCGGCGACCTGCCGTCGTTCCGCGTCCCGGGCTGCGTCGACCTCCTCGCCGCCGACGCGCCGCTCCCGCGGTACGTCGCCGTCTCCCGGCAGCTCCTCCTCGTCGGGCCGGAGACGGTCCCGTTCGTCGACGGGCGGCCCCGGGCGGCGCGCGTCCTCGCGGAGCTGAAGGTGCGCGGCGCGCGCGCGGTCGCCCGCGCGGGCGACTCGATCGAGCTCTTCGAGCTGCCGGCGCCGCGCTGAAGCGCGGCCGCCGGAAGAGGAAGAGCCCCGGTCCGCCGTGGCGGGCCGGGGCTCGAAGAGGCGCGAGGCGCGCCGGCGAGAAGGGCGCGTCAGTTGGGGAGGAGCGTCCTCGGGTCGTTCGTGACGTTGTCGATGACGCTCGCGTAGGCGGCGAATGCCCCGCCGGTCGTCGTGGTCGTCAGGAGGAGCTGCGCGTCGCGGACGGCCCCGGTGACGCCCATCCCTCCGACGAGCGGGCCGATCTGGGTCATGCCGAGCGGGTGAAGCGAGACGGTGCGAGTCCCGAGGATCGCGCCGGAGGACGAGAGGAGGGTCAGGTCCACCGTCACGATCGACGTGCCGGCGTTCGCGAGGATCAGGTTCGTTCGGAAGGCGGCGTCGTCGCGGACGCCGACGATGGACCGCGTCGTGCCGGCGGTGATGAGGCCGGAGGCGGGCACGGCCGGGACCGACTGACCGAAGAAGCCCGAGGAGACGCAGCTCTTCCAGTCGGTGAGGACGGGCGTCGCCGTCTGCCCGAGGACGTTCAGCGACGGGACGTTCGCCGTGACGCGGATCGCGCCGTAGTTGCCGTTCGCGAGGCCGAAGACCGAGCCGAGGACGTCCTCGTAGGTGACGGACTGGTTCGGCCCGAGGACGAACTCGGACGACTCGGCGCCGCCGGTGCCGTCGGCGTCGTGCCCGAGGAACTTCATCCGGTAGCGCGCCTCCGCGGCGCCGCGGTTGCCGATCGAGAGGGCCGTCGTGTAATAGGCGCCGCCCTTGCCCGGGGCCTTCGCGGAGGAGGGGAGGATCCAGTGGTATTCCGTGCTCCCGGAGGCGAGGCCCCAGCCGAGGTCCAGCATCAGCTCGTCGGTGATGTCGAGCCGGTGCATCGCCTGGGTCGCGTACGGCTCCATCATCTCGTTCGGCGTGAGCGTCGTGTCCCAGTGAGAGACGGAAGAGCCGGCCTGGGACGGGTTCGGGGCATACATGAGCGGCCGGCCGCCGGCGCCGACCCCCTGGATCAGGACGCCCGAGGCGACGGCGACGACGTTCGAGCCGTTCCAGAGGAGGTTGCCGGTGTTCGTCCCGGAGGCGAGGCGCTCGTCGTCCGTCATCTGGTCCCACGTCTTGCCGGTCGACCCGTCGTAGAGGTGGACCATGTAGGCGTCGTCGAGGCCGGGGTTGTCGTCGCCGGAGAACTTCTTGCCGGTCGTCCGGCTGACGAACGTCTGGAAGCCGAGGCCGTGCCCGAGCTCGTGGATGACGACGGTCGCGAAGTCGGTGGTGCTGCCCGTCGGCTGCGCGTCGAGGCCGTAGTACCACTTCTTCGGGAAGAGGCAGCTCCCGTCGTCGAGGGCGGTCGTGAAGCTCGCCGCGATGTCGGCTTCGGCGGGCTCGAGGTCCTCGCCCGCGAGCTTGTTCGCGAGGGCGCTCGAGTACCACGTGCCCGCGCGGGGCGCCCCCTTGAAGTCGGAGAAGATGTAGCGCGTGCCGGCCGACCCCAGGGTCGCCGTGCTGGCGTCGCACGCCTTCGCCTCGAACTTCGCCTCGACGGTGATCTCGACGGGAGAGTCGACCCGCGCGGCCCAGAAGGCGGCGGCGTACTTGAAGACGTTCAGGCGCTGCTCGCCGAGCGTCGTCCCGTTGTTGCCGCCGACCGGGGTCCGCGGGGCCGGGTCGTTGAACCCGACGCCCGAAGAGTCGACGTTGATGATGGTGATCGTCGTCGCCGCGGCGGGGGCCGCGAGCGCGAGAGCGGCGGCGAGCGTCCCGCCGAGGAGCGCCCTAGCGGTCATGACGGTGCTCCTTCGCAGGGGCGGGCTTCGCGCCGGTCTCCTCGACGGCTTCGCAGCCGTGAGAGACCTTCCCGTCGGCGCCGACCTTCGCGGTCATCTCCATCATGAATCGGCCGTGGAGGGCGACCTTCTTCCCGCCCGCCTTCGTCGTCACCTTCTCGACGCGGGTCGGGGGGAACGCTTCGACGGCCGCGGCCGTCGTCCGCGGGCCGGCGGCCTGCGGGTCGGCCTTCGGGGCGACGACCTGGCCAGTGGCGGGATCGACGTGGATCTTCATGGCGGCCTCGGCGGCCGGGGCGGGCCCGGGGGCTTCGCTCTTCTGCCCGGTCGCGGCGACCGGGAAGGAAACGAACGCCGCCAGGACGAGGGTGGCGGTGAGGGTCTTCTGCTTCATCTGTCCTCCTGCGGGGGCGATTCCCGACCGAGGGACCGAGCCGCGTCCCCGTGGGTGAAAGGAGTCTACGGCACCCCGGGAGGTGGGTATGCTCGGGGCGCCGGAAGGCGTACGAATTCGATGAGAGCGTCCAGCCCCTCGGGTCTCCTCGACTACATCTCCGCCGACTTCGCCGTCCTTCGGGGACATCCGATCCCCTTCGGCGCGACCCCGTCGTGGCGAGGGGTGAACTTCTCGGTCTTCGCGCGGCACGCCACGTCGGTCACGCTCGCCCTCTTCGCCCCGGGGGACGCGACCCCGGCGGCGGAGTTCCCGCTCGACCCGCGCTACAACCGGACGGGCGACGTGTGGCACGCGTTCCTTCGCGGGCTGGACCCGTCGGTGTGCTGGGCGTGGCGCGCGGAGCGGGCGACTGCTCCCGGCGCGCCGTGGCACCGCTACGGCCCCGAGCTCCTCCTCGACCCGTACGCCCGCGCCATCGCCGGAGGCGAGGCGTGGGGCGAGCCGCCGCGGCCCGGCGAGGAGAAGGGCTCGGAGTCCGTCCGCGCGCGCCGCGGCGTCATCCTGAGCCGCGAGTTCGACTGGGGTTTCGACCAGCCGATCGACCGGCACCTGGCCGACTCGGTGATCTACGAGCTGCACGTCCGGAGCTTCACGCGGCACTCCTCCTCCGGCGTCGCGCATCCCGGCACGTTCCGCGGCCTCGTGGAGAAGGTCCCGTACCTCGTCGACCTCGGGGTCACCGCCGTCGAGCTGATGCCGGTGACGGAGTTCGAGGAGAACGACAACGACCGCCGGAACCCCTTCACGGGCGAGCGCCTGAAGAACCTCTGGGGCTACCACCCGATCTCCTTCTTCGCGCCCCGCTCCGCCTACGCCGCGAGCGCCGGTCCGGGCGCCGCAGTCGACGAGTTCCGGGAGATGGTGAAGGCGCTCCACGAGGCGGGGATCGAGGTGATCCTCGACATGGTCTTCAACCACACCGGCGAGGGGGACGAACGCGGGCCGACCTGGTCGTTCCGCGGCCTCGACAACTCGACCTACTACATCCTGGACGCCGAAGGGCGCTACGCGAACTTCTCGGGGACCGGGAACACCTTCAACTGCAACCACCCGGTCGTGAGGGACCTGATCCTCGACTCGCTCGCCTGGTGGGTCACGGAGATGCACGTCGACGGTTTCCGCTTCGACCTCGCCTCGATCCTCGGGCGGGGGCGCGACGGATCGGTCCTGACGAACCCGCCGCTGCTCGAGCGGATCGCGGCCGACCCGGTCCTCGCGAACACGAAGCTGATCGCAGAGGCGTGGGACGCCGCCGGGCTCTACCAGGTCGGGCACTTCCCGAACTGGGGGCGCTGGGCGGAGTGGAACGGCCGCTATCGCGACGACCTCCGCCGGTTCCTGCGCGGAGACGGCGGGATGGTCCCGCTGCTGGCGACGCGGCTGTCGGGAAGCGCGGACCTCTACCAGGGGGGCGGGCGGGCCCCGCACCACTCGATCAACTTCGTCACGAGCCACGACGGCTTCCCGCTGGCCGACCTCTTCCGCTACTCGCACAAGTACAACGAGGCGAACGGCGAAGGGAACCGCGACGGCGGCGACGACGGCAACTCCTGGAACTGCGGCCACGAAGGACCGGGCGGGCCGCCCGAAGTGGAGCGGCTCCGCCGGAGGATGGCCCGGAACGCGTTCGCGCTCCTCCTCGTCTCGCAGGGGGTCCCGATGATCCTCGCCGGGGACGAGGCCGGCCGGACGCAGGGCGGCAACAACAACGCCTACTGCCAGGACAACGAGGTCTCCTGGCTCGACTGGCGCCTCGTCGAGGAGAACGCGGACCTCGTGAGGTTCGTGAGGACGCTGATCCGCTTCCGGAGGGGAAGCCCGCTGCTCCGGCGCCGGAGCTTCGTCCCGGAAGGCCCGGGCTCGGCGCCCGTCACCTGGCACGGGCACGTCCCGTTCCGCCCCGACTGGTCGCCGGGCGCGACCTGTCTCGGCATGCAGCTGAAGGACCCCGCGCAGGGAGACGACGTCTTCGTCGTCGCGAACGCGCATCACGAGGCGCACCGGATCGAGCTCCCTCCCGCCTCCGAAGGGCGGCGCTGGCACGTCGTCGCGGACACGTACCGCGAGCCGCCGGCGGACGTCTTCGAGCAGGGCGCCGAGCCGCTCGTAGCCGACCCGCTCCGGGTCGAGGTGGGGCCGCGCTCCGTCGTCATCCTGACGGGGAAGAGGACCTGAACGCGCGGGAAACCCTGCGGGCGCCCTCCGCGTAGACAGGGGAGCGTGCCGCAGGTCTAATCGCGCGCCGGAGAACCGCATGACCAGACGCTCCGCGCGCCTCGGCGCGCCGCTCGCCGTCGCCTTTCTCGCCCTCGCCGCCGCCCCCGCGGCGGCCGCCGCGCCCTTCGGGCCCGAGCGGCCCGCCCCCGCGGGAGAGCTCCTCCTGAAGCTGAAGAAGCTGAACGTCCTCGGGAGCGTCCTCTACGTCGCGGCGCACCCCGACGACGAGAACACGGCGATGATCGCGGCGTTCGCGGAAGGGCGCCTGATGCGGACGGCCTACCTCTCCGTCACGCGCGGCGACGGCGGCCAGAACCTGATCGGCTCCGAGCTCGGCCCGGCGCTCGGCCTCGTGAGGACGCACGAGCTCCTCGCGGCGCGGCGGATCGACGGCGGCGAGCAGATGTTCACGCGGGCGATCGACTTCGGATACTCGAAGACGGCCGAGGAGACGTTCCGCGTCTGGGGACGCGAGGAGGTCCTCCGCGACGTCGTGCGCGCGATCCGCACGTTCCGCCCCGACGTCGTCCTCGCGCGCTTCCCCGAGAACGGCGACGGAGGCCACGGACACCACACGGCCTCGGCCGTCCTTGCACGCGAGGCGTTCCGCGCCGCCGGCGACACGA
>JAKLER010000190.1 GCA_022711615.1 Acidobacteriota bacterium | reverse complement strand
AAAGGTGCCGAGCTCATCGCTCCCCGCTCCGCCTCAGGCGGCGGCGAGGGCGCTCTTGGCGGACGAGACGAGGGCCGCGAAGCCCTTCGGGTCCTGGAAGGCGATCTCGGCGAGGACCTTGCGGTTCACGTCCGAGCCGGCCTTCTTGAGGCCCGCCACCAGCTGCGAGTAGCTGATGTCGTTCATCCGGGCGGCGGCGTTGATGCGGGTGATCCAGAGGCCCCGGAACTCGCGCTTCTTCTGCTTGCGGTCGCGCGTGGCGTAGGCGAGCGAACGCTCGACCTGCAGCTCCGCGATGCGGAAGCAGTTGTGCTTCGTTCCGTAGTAGCCCTTCGCCAGGGCCAGGATCCTCTTCCGGCGGTCGTTCCTCTTCGTTCCGCGCTTGACGCGAGGCATGGTCTTATCTCCTCTTCCTTCTCACGCGTAGGGAAGCATCTGCCGGACGGTGGCCTGGTCCGCCTTCGCGACGAGGCCCGACTTGGCGAGCTGCCGCTTCCGGTTGGACGCCTTCTTCGTCAGGATGTGCCGCTTCATCGCGTTGCCGCGCTTGAACTTCCCGCTCGCGGTGATCGTGAAGCGCTTGGCGGCGCCGCGGTGGGTCTTCCTCTTGTGGGTGGCCATGGGCCGGGTCTCCTTGCTCCGTGTGGCGGTTCGAAAGCCGGCGGGAGGCGGGACCCCGCGTCGCGGGACGGTCCCGGAGCCCCTCCGGCGGGACGTCAGTGCTTCTTCGGCGGCGCGAAGATGAGGTGCATCCGGTTGCCGAGCATCTCGGGGTTCCCCTCCGCGTGGGCCTTCCCCTCGAGGTCGGCGCCGAGGCGCTGGAGGACCTTTCGCCCGTTCTCGAGCCGGGACATCTCGCGGCCGCGGAACTGGATCGTGGCCTTGACCTTGTCGCCTTCCTCGATGAACCGGATCATGTTCTTGACCTTGAAGCCGTAGTCGTGGTCGTCGATGTTCGGGCGGAACTTGACCTCCTTGACCTGGGTCACCTTCTGCTTCCGCTTCGACTCGTGCTCCTTCTTCTTCTTCTCGAAGGTGAACTTGCCGAAGTCCATGATCTTGCAGACGGGAGGCTGGGCCTGCTCCGCGATGACCACGACGTCGAGGGCCACCTCGCGCGCCCTCGCGAGCGCGTCCTGCGGGGTGACGACCCCGAGCTGCTCGCCGTCGGCGGCGATGAGGCGCACCTCGGGATAGCGGAGGATGAACTCGTTGATCGGGGAGTTCTTCTGGGGGGGGATCCGTGGACCGCCTCGAAAGAAAATGGCGCTTCCTCCTTTTGCTCAGACGACTCGTTACTTCGTGGCGGGCGCCTTCGCGCCCCACGTCGCCGCACGCGCGGCGACGGCCTGCTTCATATCGGAGACGACCTCGGCGAGCTTGCGCGACCCGAGGTCCCCCTCGTGGCGCTTCCGGAGCGACACCGCCCCGGCCTCGCGCTCCTTCTCGCCGACGACGAGGAGCGCCGGGACCTTCTCGAGCTCGCCGTGGCGGATCTTGGCGCCGAGCTTCTCGTTCCGCTCGTCCACCGTCACGCGGAGGCCCGCCGCGCGCAGCTCGGCGGCGACGGAGCGCGCGTACTCGAGGAGCTTGTCGGAGACCGGGATGACGCGCGCCTGCTCGGGCGAGAGCCAGAGCGGGAAGTCGCCTCCCGTGTGCTCGACGAGGATCCCGAAGAACCGCTCGAGCGAGCCGAGCACCGCCCGGTGGAGGACCACCGGCCGCTTCTTGGTCCCGTCCTCGGCCGTGTACTCGAGGTCGAACCGCTCCGGGTTCGAGAAGTCGACCTGGAGCGTCCCGAGCTGCCAGGCGCGGCCGATCGCGTCGGTGACCTGGAAGTCGAGCTTCGGGCCGTAGAACGCGCCGTCCCCCGGATTGAGGACGTACGCGCGTCCGCGGCGCTCGAACGCCGACGCGAGCGCCTTCTCGGCGAGGTCCCAGTTCTCGAGCGACCCCATGTACTTCTCGGGGCGGGTCGCCAGCGCGACCTTCACGTCCGTGAAGCCGAAAGCGCCGTAGACCTCGTCGATCAGGTCGATGAAGCGGTCCATCTCCGCCGGCATCTCCTCGAGCGAGACGAAGAGATGGGCGTCGTCCTGGCAGAAGGTCCGCACCCGGGTCAGCCCCTGGGTCACGCCCGAGCGCTCGTAGCGGTGGAGCCTGCCGAAGTCGGCGTACCGGACCGGAAGGTCGCGGTAAGAGAACGCCTGCTGAGAGAACATCAGGAAGTGGCCCGGGCAGTTCATCGGCTTGACGCCGTACTCCCGCTCGTCGGCCACCGTGAAGAACATGTTCTCGTGGTAGTTCTGGTAGTGCCCCGACTTCTTGAAGAGCTCGACGTCGTAGACCTGCGGAGTCACGACCTCGGTGTACCCGTACTTCGGGTAGAGGCTCCGCATGTAGTCGACGAGGAGCGTGTAGACCGTCGCCCCCTTCGGGAGGAAGAACGGCGAGGCCGGCGCCCACGGGTGGAAGAGGTAGAGCCCCAGCTCCTTGCCGAGCTTGCGGTGGTCGCGGGCCCGGGCCTGCTCCATCCGGAGGAGGTGCTCGTCGAGCTCCTTCTGCGAGAGGAACGAAGCACCGTAGATCCGCTGGAGCATCGGGTTCTTCTCGTCGCCCTTCCAGTAGGCGCCGGCGGCGTGCGTCAGCTTGAAGACGCCGAGCTTTCCGGTGGAGGGGACGTGCGGCCCCCGGCAGAGGTCGATGAAGTCGGCCTGGCGGTAGCAGGAGAGCGAGCCCTCGGGGATGCCGGAGACGATCTCCACCTTCAGGTGGTCGCCCTGCTCCTCGAAGACCTTCACGGCCTCGGCCTTCGACATCTCCAGCCGCTCGACCGGGGCGTCCTCCGCCACGATCTTCCGCATCTCGGCCTCGATCCTCTCGAGGTCCTCGGGGGTGAAGGCGCGGCCCGGGTCGAAGTCGTAGTAGTAGCCGTTCTCGATGGCCGGACCGATCCCGATCTTCACGCCCGGGAAGAGGCGCTTCACGGCGTGAGCGGTCAGATGGGCGGTGGAGTGGCGGTAGACCTCGAGCGCGTCGGGGTGCTTCGGGGTGATCACCTCGAAGGGGCCCGACTCGGTGATGGGGCGCTTCAGGTCGAGGACCTTCCCGCCCACCTTGACGGCGAGCGCGTCCTTCGCGAGGCGGGCGCCGATGGAGGCCGCCACCGCCTCGCCCGTCGTGCCCGTAGTCACCTCCCGGACGGAACCGTCGGGAAGGGTCAGGCGGACGGCGTTTTCGGCGTTGGCGGACATGGCGACGACCTCCTCCATCTCGTGGTGGCGGGGATTCGAGATCGGATTCTGGGAGGAGGGGGGAGCGGGATGGTAGGCGCTAGCGGACTCGAACCGCTGACCCCTTCCGTGTGAAGGAAGTGCTCTACCGGCTGAGCTAAGCGCCTGCGAACGCAGAGGAAAGCGGAATGGTAGGCGCGAGCAGGATCGAACTGCTGACCCCTACCGTGTCAAGGTAGTGCTCTCCCACTGAGCTACGCGCCTACGTGCTTTCCAGGGCTACCGGCAGGGGACCTCGCAGGAGGTACTTCGGCCCCACCCTCGACCCGGATCTGATTCTCAAAAGACCCGCTCCGGCACACGTGCCGGGACCGCGGAGGATAAGGGGACCGGCCCGAAGGCGTCAAGCGGGGGGGGCGACTGCCTCCCGGAGCCTGCCCACGTTCGCCGCGACGTCTCCCCGGAAGACGGCAGAGCCGGCGACGAGGACCGTGGCTCCGGCGTCCACGACCTCGCGGGCGTTCTCCGGCTTGATGCCGCCGTCGACCTCGAGCTCGGCCTTCGAGCCGATGGCGTCGAGCATCGCGCGGAGGCGGCGGACGCGCTCGGTGGATCCGGGGATGAACGACTGCCCCCCGAAGCCGGGGTTCACCGACATGACGAGCACCTGGTCGACGTCAGGGAGGATCTCCTCGAGCGCGGAGAGGGGCGTCGCGGGGTTGAGCGTGACGCCCGCCCTCGCTCCGAGCTCCCGGATCTGCTGCACCGTGCGGTGGAGGTGCGGGCAGGCCTCGACGTGGACCGTCAGGACGTCGGCGCCCGCCTTCGCGAAGTCGGCGAGATAGCGCTCGGGCTCCACGATCATCAGGTGGACGTCGAGGAGCGCGCCGGTCTCCTCGCGCAGCGGGCGGAGCGCCTCGACGACGAGCGGGCCGACCGTGAGGTTCGGGACGAACCGCCCGTCCATGACGTCCACGTGGAGCCAGTCGGCGCCGGCCGCGATCGCCTCGCGGGCGTGGGCGGCGAGCCGGCCGAAGTCGGCGGAGAGGATCGAGGGGGCGAGCTTCGCCATGGACCGATCTTCTCCGAGATCGCCCTCCCGGGGAACCGCGGCCCGCCGCGGAGTCAGGGCGAGCCCGGCCCTCGGGCCTTCCGGCCCGGCGGCTTCGGCGCGTCCTTCCGCCTCACCCAGAGCGTCTTCGTCACTCGCGCGACGACGACGCCGTCGTCGGCGACGACCTCCGCCGTGAGGACCGGCTCCGTCTTGCCGTCCCTGTCGGCCGCCGCGCGGATCTCCTCGACCGTCTCCGGCGAGACGTGAAACGTCGCCGTGACGCGCCCTCGCCCCGGCTCGAGGAACTCGATCGACGCGGCCTTGTCCCAGACGAGATAGGCGCTCCCGAGGTGGCGCACGAGGAGCCAGCAGAACCACGGATCGCACATCGCGTAGAGCGACCCGCCGAAGTGCGTGCCGAAGAGGTTCCGGTTCCACGGGCGCAGGCGCATCTCGACGTGGAACGTCCGGTCGTCTCCCTTCCGATGCAGGACGCGAATTCCCGCGCCGAGGTAGGGCGGGTAGACGTTGAGGATCCGGACGAGGAAGCGCTCGCGGCGCGCCGACATGCGCCGAACATAGTCGATCCGCGTCGGAGGCGGAACGCCGCGCCCCTGCCGCCGGAGGGCTTCGGCTATCCTCGGATGTCGTGAAGCTCGTCATCCAGATCCCCGCGTGGGACGAGGAGGAGCAGATCGCGGCCGCGGTCCGCGAGCTCCCCCGGCAGGTCCCCGGCTTCACCCGCGTCGAGGTGCTCGTGATCGACGACGGCTCGACCGACGCGACGGCGCGCGTCGCGAAGGAGGCGGGCGCCGACCACGTCCTCCGCCTGCCGATCCACCGCGGGCTCGCGGTCGCCTGGCGAGCCGGGCTCGACCGGGCGCTGGCGCTCGGAGCCGACGTCGTCGTCTCGACCGACGCCGACCGGCAGTACGCGGCGGCCGACGTCGCGACGCTCGTCGAGCCGATCCTGCGCGGCGAGGCGGAGATCGTCGTCGGCGACCGCGGGGTCGCGACGAAGGAGGACTTCTCTCCCGGGAAGCGGCTGATGCAGCGGTTCGGCTCGTGGGTCGTCCGGCGTGCCTCCGGGACCGAGGTCCCCGACGCCACCTCCGGCTTCCGCGCTCTGACGCGGGAGGCGGCGCTCCGGCTGAACGTCTTCGGGCGGATGACCTACACCGTGGAGACGCTGATCCAGGCCGGGCACAAGGAGATGGCCGTCGCTTCCGTCCGCGTCGGGACGAACCCTCCCATCCGCCCGTCCCGCCTCTTCCGCCGCACGTCGCGCTACGTCCTCGTCCAGGCGGCGAACATCCTCCGGATCACCGCCCTCTACAAGCCGCTCCCGGTCTTCCTCGGCCTCTCCGCGGTCCTCTTCCTCCTCGGGACCGGGCTCTTCGGCCGCTACGCGTGGATCCTCTTCACCGACCCGACGCCCGGCGCGCACCTCCAGTCGCTGCTCCTTGCGACTGTCTTCCTCGTCGCGTCGTTCCTCGCGTTCCTCACCGGCCTCCTCGCCGACCTGATCTCGATCAACAGGAAGCTGTCGGAGGAGATCCTCCTGCGCCTGCGCCGGCGAGAGGCGGCGCCGGCCGCCGAGGACCGTGGCGACGCCCGCGGCTGACCCCCGCCGGCGGTCCCTCCTGCGCCGCGCGGCGCTCACGCTCCTCTGGCTCGCCCTCCTCGCGCTCGTGGCGCGGCACGTCGCCCACGCACCGGCGGATGTCCTCGGCCGCCTCTCGCAGGCGCGACCGTGGCTCCTCGCGGCGGGCGGCGCCGTCTACGCGCTCGGCTTCGCGGCGCGCGCCCTCCGCCTGAACCTCCTCCTCCCGCCGGCGAGCCGCATTCCGTTCGGCCGCGCGTGGGCCGTCTCGGGCGCAACGACGTTCCTCCTGCAGGTCCTGCCGTTCCGCGGCGGCGAGGTGGCGAGCTGGGCGCTCTACCGGCGCGTCCTCGGCACCGGGTGGGCGCGCGCGGGGGCGCTCTTCGTCCTCGTGAAGACGCTCGACAGCGCGGCGTTCCTCCTCGCCGGGCTCGCCGGGGCCGCCGCGCTCGCCCTCCGCGGAGGCGCCCCGGTCCTCGGCGGCGTGACGGCCGTGGCGGTCGGCGCGGGGGTCGTCCTCCTCGTCCTCCTGCCGCGTCTCGGCGAACCGCTCGCCGCGTGGGCCTCCCGCCGCTTCGCCGCCCGCCCGCGCCTCGCGCGCGGGCTCGCCGAGGTGGCGGGCGGCCTGCGTGTGGCGCGGGAGGAGCCGCGCGCCTACCTCCTCGCGTTCGCGGGGGCTCTCGCGTTCCTCGCGGGGCACTTCGCCGCGCTCGCCCTCCTCTTCGCGGCGCTCGGCCTCTCGCCGTCGCTCGCAGCGCTCGCGGTCGCCTCCCTCGCCTCGGTCCTCTCGGCGGCGGTCCTCCCCTCGCCCGCCGGCACGTTCGGGCCGATGGAGGGGGGCTTCGCAGCGGGGCTCGCGCTGGAGGGCGTTCCGCTGGCGCTCGGCGCGGCCGCGACCGGGGCCGTCCACCTCGTGACGACGCTCGCCTGCGGCGTCGTCGGCCTCCCGCTCCTCCTCCGCCGGTCCGCGGCGGCCGAGGAGCGGGATGGCGATCAGGCCTTCGCGGACGAGAGCCGGCGCGAGCCGGGCGAGACGACCTCCTGGCCCAGGCGGCAGTAGGGGCAGTCCCCCTCCGGCCACGTCGGGACCTCCATTCGGAGGACCGGCCGGAACGGGAGCCCCTCGAGCGTCTCCGTCCCGCCGGCCGGCGAGGCGTCAAGACCGCGCAGCACCGAGCCCCTCCACGGAGGGATCGTCGACTGATTCTGCGGAATCTACGGCGTTCCGTCGGTCCCGGGGGATTCGCCGAGGACGAGGACCTCGGCGACTCCGAGGTCCTCGACAGGATCGATTCCGGCGCGACGGAGCGCGGGACGCAGATCGGGCACGAAGTGAGACGGGGGAATGAAGGGCACGGAGAGAAACTCGAGGTGCCTCGGCGTCGAGACGACCAGTATCCGGCGAGTCCTCTCCGCACGGCGAGTCGCTTCGAGGATCGTCTCCCTCAGCGGATCACTTTCGAGGTTCCTTCTCGCCCGGGCGTCGTACGAGGCGGGCGGCAGTCTCAGGAGGTCCGACGGGTCGTCGTAGAGAGCGAGAAAGTGAAGCGGAAAACGGATGGAAAGGAGGCCGAGGATCGAGACGACGGCGAGAGTCGACGCCCACGCCGAGCGTTCTCGTATCCATGGGACGGCCGCCGAGGCGATCGCGCCGGCAGCGAGGCCGTACAGAGGCATCGCGGGTGCGTAGAACCGCGTCTGCCCCCCGAGCACGAACGGCGACAACGCGAAGGCGCACGCCGCCGTTGACAGGAGCGGGCCGTGGCGCCTGCGCATCGTCGGAGAAACGAGCATCAGGGCCGCAACGATCCCGAACACGGGCTCGGCCACGCCATCGAACGCGAGGGATGGCACGAACCGAGCCATCCGGCTCGCCAGGGGAAGGCCGTCCGCGTCGGGGTGGATCTCGCGGAACCGCTCCGCCCCCGGGAGGAACACGGCGGTCGTCGGAAAGCGGTCGGAGGCGGCCGGATAGAGCGGATTCCCGGTGGCCGCTGTCCTGCGGAGCGTCCAGTAGGCGGACGGGACGACGAGAAGCGCGATCGCGCCGATCAGGACGCCTCTGGAAAGGGGGGCGGCTCTCTTCCGTCCCGGCCAGACGCAGATTGCCATTGCCGGCAGGACGACGAGCGGCCCGGCCGTCTCCTTCGTCCCGAGCAGCAATCCAAGGAGCGCGGCGGCAGCGAGCGCCGCACCGGGCTCGCCACGGGTCCGGAATCGGAGGAGGGCGAGGACCGCTCCAGCCACCAGGAGGGCCTGGCCACACTCGATGTGAGATGTCCCGGCCGTCCGAATGAGCAGCGGGTTCGTCGCTACGGCCACTCCCGCGACGGCGGCACCGACCGGTTCCTCGCCTTTGAGACAGAGCACCGCGCCAAGAGCCGTCAGTCCGAAGGCAAACGCGGAGAGAAGGGCCGGCTGCCCGCCTGTCCCGTGGCAGAACGCCACCGCGCTGATCAATTCCCAGCCCATGGGATAGGTAGATTCCGCGACACCCGGGAACGGGCGGATT
>JAKLER010000019.1 GCA_022711615.1 Acidobacteriota bacterium | reverse complement strand
GAGGTGGGACGCCGCCGCCATCGTCGCCGAGCTCGTCCTCGTCGCCCTGATGTTCCTCGGCTGGGCGACCTCGGGCGACGCCGGGCAGTGGGCCGCCGCGCAGTTCCTCGGCGGGCCGTACACGGCGGTCTTCTTCTCCTGTGTCGTCGTCCTCGGCCTCCTCGTGCCGCTCGCGATGGAGGCGATCGAGGCGAAGAGGCACCTCCCGTTCGCCGTGATGCTCCCGGTCCTGATCCTCTCCGGCGGCCTCGCCCTCCGCTGGATCCTCCTGACGGCGGGGCAGCACTCCGCCTTCCGCTTCCTCCCGTGACGAGGTGAACGCGATGCAGCCCTCCGCCGAACGCCCCTACTGGAACCCGTACGTCGCCGGCTTCGTCCTCGGCCTCGTCCTCCTCGGCTCGTTCCTCGTCATGGGCTTCGGGCTCGGCTCCTCGAGCGTCCCGACGCGGCTCGCGATCGGCGTCGCCCACGCGATCGCCCCGGCGGCGACCGAGGCGAACGCCTACTTCGCCCAGTACGTCGGCCCCGGCAAGAAGCTCCTCGAGGACTGGCTCGTCTTCGAGGTCCTCGGCGTCTTCCTCGGCGGCCTCGTCGGCGCCTACTCCGCCGGCCGCCTGAAGAGCGAGGTGATCCGCGGCGAGGGGGTCCCGAAGGGACGCCGCATCGCGCTCGCGATCGCCGGCGGCGTCCTGATGGGCTTCGCGGCCCGCCTCGCCCGCGGCTGCACTTCCGGCCAGGCGCTCACGGGCGGCGCGGTCCTCTCGCTCGGCTCCTGGATCTTCATGATGTGCGTCTTCGCGGGCGGCTACCTCCTCGCCCCGTTCCTCAGGAAGGAGTGGCGATGAACGTCCTGCCGCTCTACCCGCACGACGCCTTCGGCTTCCCGACGGGCCTCCTCCTCGGCACGCTCATCGGCTTCGCGTTCGGCTTCGTCCTCGAGCGCGCCGGCTTCGGCAACGCGAAGAACCTCGCCGCGCAGTTCTACCTGACGGACACGCGCGTCCTGAAGGTGATGTTCAGCGCGATCGCCACGGCCTGCGCCGGCCTCGCGCTCCTCTCGGGCCTCGGCGTCCTCGACCTCTCGCTCGTCACCGTCCCCGAGACGTTCCTGGGGCCGCACGTCGTCGGCGGCCTCCTCCTCGGCGCCGGCTTCATGATCTCGGCCTACTGCCCCGGCACCGGCGTCGTCGCGATGGCCTCGGGCAAGTGGGACGGCTTCTGGTCGATCGTCGGCGTCATGGCCGGCTCGCTCCTCTTCGGCTTCCTCTATGGCCCGCTCGAGGGGTTCTACAAGAGCGGAGCGATGGGGTCGGTGACGATCTCGCAGGCGACGGGGATCCCGTTCCCGGTCCTCGCCGCGGGGGTCGTCGCGATGGCGATCGGCGCCTTTCTCGGCGCGGAGAAGCTGGAGGCGATCTTTGCCCCGAAGATGGGCAAGGCCGTACCTGCCGCGAACTCCTCCCTTCGCAACCGCCAGTTCGCCACGCTCGGCACGCTTGCCGCGCTCGGGCTCGTCGCCTGGGTCGCCGTCCCGCGGGTCCGTCCCGTCGCCGCGGCAAAGCCCTTCGCCCGGATCGACCCCCTCGACCTCGCGAAGGAGGTCGTCTCCGACCCGCAGCAGCTCTGGATCGTCGACCTCCGCGACCCGAAGGCCGTCGCGCCCGCCGAGCGGATCCCCGGGACGGCGACGCTCCCCGAGGGGACGAAGCCCGCCGCCTTCGCCGCGACGCTCCCCCCGACGCGGACGCTCGTCGTCTACGCGCAGGGCGACGTCGCGGCGCTGCCGGCGGGCTTCGAGGCCTTCCCGGGCGAGGTCCTCGCGCTCGCGGGCGGGTTCGACGCCTGGAAGCGAGAGGTCCTCGCGACGCCGCAGCCTCCGGCCGACCCGACCCCGGCGCTCGTCGCCGAGTTCCGGACGAGGTCAGCGCTGAACGGCTACTTCACGGGCGCGGCGGCGGCCCCGCCGCCGAAGCTCGTCGTGAAGGCCGTCGCCCCCTCCGCCGCGCCGAAGAAGGGCGGCGGCTGCTGAGAGCCTGACCCCGGCCCGAGGGCCGGTCCCGGATTCCGGCCACAGACCCGATTTCCGGCGGCCCCGAAGGGCCGCCCATGGAGAGTGTGCGATGAGACGAAACCCGATCCTGGCGATCACGGCCCTGGCCCTGCTCGCCCTGGCCGCTCCCGCGTTCGCGACGAACGGCTACTTCTCCCTCGGCTACGGCACGCCGTACAAGGGGATGGCCGGCGCCGGCCAGGCGCTCCACCTGAACACGCTGGCGAGCGCCACGAACCCCGCGACGATCGCGTTCGTCAAGGGCTACGACGTCAGCCTCGCGCTCTTCAACCCGAACCGCGAGTACACCGTCACCGGGAACCCCTCCGGCTACCCCGGCACGTTCGGCCTCGCGCCCGGGAGCTACGAGAGCGACAGCAGGGCCTTCGTCATGCCGGCGATGGCGGGCGCGTGGCACGTCTCCGAGCGCTTCCACGTCGGACTCGCGATCTACGGGAACGGCGGGATGAACACCGACTGGTCGAACCCCGTCTTCGGCCAGGCCCCCGCCGGCGTCAACCTGATGCAGGCCTTCATCGCCCCCTCCTTCACGTGGGAGTTCGCGGAGCACCAGGCGATCGGCGTCTCGCCGATCCTCGGCTGGCAGAGCTTCGAGGCGAAGGGACTCTCGGCCTTCTCGATGTTCTCGTCGAACCCCGCGAAGCTGACGAACAACGGCGCCGACACCACGACCGGCTTCGGCGCGCGGATCGGCTACCACGGCAAGTTCGGGGAGTACCTCGGCGTCGGCGCCTCCTACCAGACGAAGATCGCCATGGGCGAGTTCGACGACTACGCGGGCCTCTTCGCCGGCAAGGGCGACTTCGACGTCCCCGCGACCTGGACGGCCGGCATCGCCGTCTTCCCGGCGAAGGGGTGGTCGATCGCCGCCGACGTCCAGCAGATCTACTACAGCGAGGTCGGCTCCGTCGGGAACCCGATGCTCCCGAACCTGATGCAGGCCCCGCTCGGCGCCGACGGCGGCGCCGGCTTCGGCTGGGACGACGTCACCGTCTACAAGCTCGGCGTCCAGTGGGAGGCGACTCCTGCGTGGACGCTCCGCGCCGGCTACGCCCACTGCACCCAGCCGGTGCAGGAGAGCGAGGTCCTATTCAACATCCTCGCCCCGGGCATCGTCCAGGACCACGTCACCGTCGGCGTCTCGAAGCTCCTCTCGCCGAAGAGCGCCCTCCACGTCGCCGTGACCCGCGCCTTCTCGCAGACCGTCAGCGGCGCAAACCCGCTCGAGGTCCCGGGCCAGCAGACGATCGAGCTGAAGATGGACCAGTGGGAGGTCGAGCTCGGCTGGGGGTTCGGCTTCTGACGCCTTCCGCGCGGCGGGCGGCGCTCCGCCCGCCCCGCTCCGGGCCGATAGAATCCCCGCGAACCCCACGATTCGCGAGGAGGAACCGATGCCCGGTGTCTACAAGAAGGTCGAGCTCGTCGGCACGTCGCCCGTCAGCTTCGCCGAGGCCGTGAAGGCCGCCGTCGAGGAAGCGTCGAAGACGGTCCGGCACATGGACTGGTTCGAGGTCGTCGAGGAGCGAGGCCGAATCCACGACGGGAAGGTCGCCGAGTTCCAGGTGACGATTCGCGTCGGCTTCAAGCTCGAGCGCTGAGCTTCGCGGGGCGGGCCGGAAGGCCCGCCCCGCCGCATCTCCCGTCGTTTCGCAGCCGGTCCGTCTCCGCGGCGGTCAGCCGTGGAACGGCCGGCCGGTCCGCGCCGCCTCGACGAGGAGCGGAGCCGGCGTGAAGCGCTTGCCGTGGAGCCGTCGGAGGCGCTCCATCCTCGCGACGGCCTCCGCCGCGCCAACGGCGTCGAGCCACCGGAACGGGCCGCCGAGGAACGGCGGGAACCCGAGGCCCAGGACGGCGCCCGCGTCCGCGTCGCGCGGCGAGGCGACGACCTCCTCCTGGAGGCACCAGGCCGCCTCGTTGACCATCAGGAGGACGAGCCGGTCGGCGAGGTCGGCGGCGCGCATCGGCGTCCGCTCCGTCCCGCCGAAGTGCGCGTAGACGTCGCGGTCGACCTCCTTCCGTCCGCCGGGCCGCGCGGACGGCCCGTACCGGTAGAACCCCTTCCCGTTCTTCCGCCCGCGGAAGCCCGCGCCGAGGAGCCGCGCGAACGAGCCCGACGCGGCGGCGCCCCGCGAGGCGAAGGCCTTCCCGAGGTCGCGCGCGACGTGCGCCGCGACGTCGATCCCGACCTCGTCGAGGAGCGCGACGGGTCCGACCGGAAACCCGAAGTCGAGGAGCGCCGCGTCGAGGTCCGGGATCGCCGCCCCTTCGTCGAGGAGGACGACCGCCTCGTTCACGAACGGCGCCAGTATCCGAGTCGTGTAGAAGCCGGGGCCGTCCTTCACGACGATCACCGTCTTCCCCTGCGCGACACCGAACGCCCGCGCCGTCGCGACGGCCCACGGGGCGGCGCCCTTCGGTGCGACGACCTCGAGGAGCGGCATCTTCGGGACGGGCGAGAAGTAGTGCATCCCGACGACTCGCTCGGGACGATTCGCCTTCGCGGCGACCTCGCCGATCGGCAGCGCCGACGTGTTGCTCGCGAAGACGACGTCGGGGCCGACGACCGCTTCCGTCTCGGCGAGGACCCTCCGCTTCAATGCGAGGTCCTCGAAGACGGCCTCGATGACGAGGTCGCAGCCGGCGAGCTCCTCGGGCCTCGTCGTCGGCCTGAGCGCGAGCCAGCGGCGGTCCCGCTCGAGGCGCGTCAGCGCCCCGGAGCGGACCCGCCGGTCGAGCCCCTTCCGGAGGCTCCTCGCGGCCCGCGTGAGCCCCTCCTCCGAGACGTCCTTCAGGACGACCGCCGCGAGCGGGAGCGAGACCGAGGCGATCCCCTCCCCCATCAGCCCCGCGCCGAGGACGCCGACCCGCTTCACGGGGCGCGGCGACGGAGAGCCCTTCGGCGCCTTCTTCAGCGCGGTCATGGCGTCGAAGAGCCGGACGAGGTTCTTCGCGCCTTCGGTCGCCACGAGGCGCCCGAACCGGACCGCCTCCTCCTCGAGGCCCGCCGCGAGGCCCTCGGCGAGCCCCTTCTCGACGCAGGCGAGGATCTCGAGCGGCGCCGCGTAGAGGCCGCGCGTCCTCCGCAGGACCTCCGCACGCGCCTTCCCGATCGCCCAGGCGCGGAGGGGCGGAAGGGCGAGCGGCGTCTCGGCGAGCGACCGCTGGCCGGTCGGCGGCCTCAGCGTCCCCTTCGCGAGCGCGAGCGCGGCCTTCGCGGCCGTCTCGAGGAGGCCCCCGGGCGAGGTGAGCGCGTCGACGAGGCCGTACCGGTACGCCTGAGCGGCGCGGAGGCGCTTGCCGGTGAGGAGCATCGGGAGCGCCCTCTGAAGGCCGATGCGGCGCGGCAGGCGCTGCGTTCCGCCCGCGGCCGGGAGGAGCCCCAGCATCACCTCGGGGAGGGCCAGGACCGTTCTCGGGTCGTCCGTCGCGAGGCGGTAGCGGCAGGCGAGGGCGACCTCGAGTCCGCCCCCGAGCGCGGCGCCGTGGATCGCCGCGACGAACGGCTTCCGGCTCTCCTCGACGCGGTCGAGCCAGGCGTGCGCGCCGCGTGAGATCGACTCGGCCTCCGCGGCGCCCATCGCGAGGACCTCCTCCAGGTCGGCACCGGCGATGAACCCGTCGCTCTTGGCGCTCGCGACGACGCAGGCGACGACCGCGTCGTCCTCCTGAATCTCCTTCATGAGCGGGCCGGCCTCGTCCAGGAGCTCGCCCGAGAGGACGTTCACCGGCCGGCCCGGCGAATCGAAAAGGAGGACGGCGACTCCGTCGGGACGCCTCTTCAGGGTGAGGCTACTCATCGCGCGAGCACCATCGCGTGGCCGAGGGCGCCCGCCGCGCACGTCGTCACGACGCCGAGCTCGGCCCCCTCGCGCTCCATCCGCTCGACGCACGTCGTCAGGAGGCGCGCGCCCGTCGCTCCGAACGGGTGCCCGAGGGCCAGCGAGCCGCCCCAGGCGTTGACTCTCCCCGGCTCGATCCGCCCGACCGCTTCCGCGCGGCCGAGCCGCTCCCGGCAGTAGCTCCGGTCGGCGAGGAGCTTCAGGAACGCGAGGACCGGCGCGGCGAAGGCCTCGTGGACCTCCCAGACGCCGACCTCCCCCGCCGGGACGCCCGCCGCGTCGAGCGCCCTCGCCACGGCGGCGACGGGTCCGAGGAGGAGCTCCTCGAGCGGCTCCATCGCGACGAGCGCGGTCGCGACGACCCGCGCCCGCGGCGCGAGGCCGAGCCTCTCCGCCGCCTCCGCGCTCGCGAGGAGGCAGGCGGCCGCGCCGTCGGTCAGGAAGGAGCTGTTCCCCGCCGTGACGGTGCCGAACGCGCGGTCGAAGGCCGGGGGGATCGCGCCGAGCTTCGCGAGCGTCGTGTCGCCGCGGATGCCGTCGTCGGCCTCGATCGGCCCGAACGACGGCGGCACTCGGGCCGGCACGACCTGCTCGCTGAAGCGCCCCGCTTTCGTCGCCGCCGCCGCCTTCCGGTGCGACCGGAGCGCCCATCGGTCCTGCGCCTCGCGCGTCAGGCCGAGCCTCTTCGCGAGTCGTTCGGCGCTCTGTCCCATCGTCTGCCCCGTCGAGAACTCGGCGATCGCGGGCGTGTCGGGGGCGAGGTCCTTCAGCGAGAGCCCCTGCAGGAGCTTCACCCAGTCGAGGACCCCCTTCGCCTTCTGCGACCGGATGAGGCGCTTGCGCACCTCCCGGCCGAAACGGATCGGCGCGTCGGAGAGAGTCTCGGCGCCGCCCGCGACGACGACCTCGGCGGCGCCGCTCGCGATCGCCTCGACGGCGCCGGAGACCGCGACGTTCGAGGAAGCGCAGGCGGCCGTGACGGTGAACGCGGGGCACGAGGCCGGCAGCCCCGCGGAGAGCGCCGACTCGCGCGCGAGGTTCGTCGTCCGCGGGTCGGCGAGGACGGTGCCCATCACGACGCGGTCGACGGCGCCGGGGTCGACGCCCGTCCGGTCGAGGAGGCCTCGGAGCGCCATCGCCCCGAGCTCGTAGGCCATCACGTCGGCGAACGCGGCCCCGGCGCGAAGGAAGGGGGTCCGGCACCCGCCGGCGAAGACGACCGTTCGACCGTGCACGTTCTTCGCGGCCATGGCTCCTCCCTGTGCGGGAGGAATGCTACCGCCGAGTCTCAGTCGGGCGGGTCGTACGCCTCCCCCGCGACGTAGCTCCCGTCGCCGGTCCTCTCTCCAGGGGCGGCGCCGTCGTTCAGGACGCCGTAGGCGCCGAAAACGCCGGCGGAGGACGTCCGACGGACTCGGACGAACCCCTCGGTGACGCCGGCGCCGAGGAGGACGCGATCGACCTGCGTCCATCCGAGCGGCGGGAGGTCGACAGGCGCGGAAGAAGAGACCTTCGCCCCGGTCGCCCCGTCGTGGACGTCGTACGCCACGGTGACCGGCACCGTCGCCGACGGGTTGAAGAGCGCGAGGTTCGAGCGGGTCGTCGCGGTCTGGCGGAGGCCGTCGACGACCGCCTCGACCGAGGCCGCCGAGGCGGTCGGCACCGCGGTGTAGAAGAGGCCGAAGCTCCCGTTTCCGGCGCACGCTCCCGTTCCGGCGGCGGAGGTCTTCGCTCCCGCGAGGCCGGGAACCAGCGTCGTGGTCGGGGACGCGAAGAGGGCCTGGAGCGTCCCGGCGTACGACGCGGCGCCGCGGGGCCCGAGCGGGAGGCCGAGGTCCCGGAGCGTGTCGAGGGCCCGCGGGAGGATTCGCTGCTCGAACGGCGCGAGCTCGATCGAGACTGCTCCGACCCGTCCCTTCGGGGTCGCGAGCGACTCGGTGTAGGCCAGCGAGACGACTGCGGGCGCCGCCTCGGGGTTGAAGAGGACCAGCTCGCTCTCGAAGGCCGGCGTCTCGACGACGACCGGCAGGACGAGCTCTCCCGCGAACGCGTCCGGGACGGCCGGCACGAAGGAGCCGTCGTGCGAGAGGTTGTCGTTGAAGACGGCGTAGGCGCCGAGCGGCGCCGTTCCGGCCGCGCGGCTCACGAGGGCGGTCGCCTCGGCGAAGCCCGCGGCCCGGAGGAGGTCGGCGTCGTTCACTTGGCGCCACTCGCCGGGGGCGAGCGGCGGCAGAAGGGCGGCGGGGACCTCGTAGACGGAGGCGCCGTCCCCCGACCGGAGGATGATCCTCGGGGTCACGGTCCCTTCCGTCCCCATGTTCACCACCGCGAGATTCGACCGCTCCGCCGGGCCGCTCCGGAGGCCGAAGAGCCGCAGCGGCGCGGCCGGGCCCTCACCCAGCTTCCACGCGGCATAGGAGAGCCCCGCGGCGCCGCCGCAGGCCGCGGCTGTCGTCCGCACCCGGGCGGAAACGGTCTCCGCCGCAGGCGAGAGGCCGGTGAAGACGAGGCGGAGCGAGCCGGCCTGCCCCGGGCCCAGGGGAATCGGGAGCCCCTTCGCCGCCCGGAGCCACGCGATTGCGTCGGGAATCACGCGCTGCTCGCCCGGCGCGAGCGCATCGGCGACGGTGCCGCCTCCCGCGGCTCCCGGGAACATCCCCGTGGCCGGGGTGTAGGTCGCCTCGAGGCGCGCCGCGGTCGTCCCGCGGTTCGTGAGCGTCAGCTCCGAGCGGAATCGCGCCTCGCCGACACCCACGACGTCGAGGACGACGGGGACGAGGAGCTCGGCCTGCGCCGCCCCTGCCGGGGCCGACCGGAGCGCGGCGAGCGCGGCCGGCGCGTCGATCCGGTTCCGGGTCACGCCGTTGCGCGGGTCGAGGATCGCCTTCCCGGTCTCGCGCAGCGCGGCCTTCACCTCGGTCGGCCGGCGGTCCGGCCCGGCGCCGAAGAGAAGCGCCGCGACGCCGGCGGCGTAAGGGGCCGCAGCCGAGGTCCCTCCGAAACAGGAGTAGCTCCCGCCCCCGTTTCGCGGCGCCGTCGCGCAGTGCGCGGGGGCGAGAACGTCGAGGCGGTCGCCGGAGTCGGAGTAGCAGGCGATCGCGTCGGCCGCCGGCGCGGAGTCGCTGCAGCCCGATGGGAGGCAGTGCCCTCGTCCGAAGGCCTGCGGGCTCACGGCTGCGTCGTAGACGGCCCCGACGGCGAGCGCGTTGCTCACGCACGCGGGGAGGACGATTCCGCCGGTGCAGCCGCCGTTCCCGCTCGCGGCGACGACGAGGATCCCCGCCTGCGCGAGGAGGTCGAAGGCCGCCTTGTAGTCGGGGGCGAGGAGATCGCAGCGGCCCGGCTCGGGAGGGGCCGCGTCGTCGAAATAGCCGCCGAGGGAGAGGTTCACGACGCGGATCGCGTGGGGGTTCCCTTCGGCGACGCTCGCGAGGACGGCGTCGACCCCCTCGAGGACCTGGGCGTCCGACCCCTCGCCACGCGTGTCGAGGACCCGCACCGCGGCAACCTTCGCGCCGCGCGCGACTCCCGTCGTCAGGCCCGCGATGATCCCCGCCACGGGCGTGCCGTGGCCGTAGCCGTCGCGCGCGTCGCCGTCGTGGTCGATCGCGTCGTAGAGGTTGACGACCTTCGTCCCGAGAGGCAGCTCGGGGTGGGTGTAGTCGATCCCGCTGTCGAGGACCGCGATCGTGACCCCCGCTCCGTCGACGCCCGCCGCCCGGAGCTCGGGCACCCGCATCAGACCTTCTCCCTCGGCGTCCAGCGCCCGCACGCGCCCGTTCGGACGGACGCGCTCGATGCGGGGGTCCCCGGCGAGCGCTGCCACCGCCTTTCGCGGCGCGCGGAGGACGAGCACGGGGACATACGCGAAGGCCTGCTCGACCCGCACCCCGAACGGCGCGTAGTCGGTCTCGAGCTCCCCCGCGAGCCGGGCCTGGAGGGCCGTTCTCGCGCCGGCCCGGGGCGAGCCCGCCCCGAGGGCGAGGGCTTCGGCCGGGAGCCGAAGAGTCGCGAGCACCTCGAGATCCTCCTCGCCGGCCGCGGCGGGTGCGAGCAGCCGGGGGTCGGCCTTCTCGAGAGGTCCGCGCGCGTCGGGGCGCGCCCGGAGCCACTCCTCGGGAAACGGCGGCGCGGCGGTCGCCGGAGAGGCGGCGGCGAGCGCGAGGAACGCGGCGACCGCGACGGTGAGGAGCGGCTTCATGGTCCCCGATCGTAAGTGACGAGGCCCCATCCGTTCCCACGGGACGCTCCCGCTCGACGGGAACGGTCAGCGCCGGCGGAGGACGACCGCCGACGCGCTCCCCTCGGCGAACGTCGCCTCGACGGCGTAGTCGCGCGCGAGGCGCGCGGCGATCTCCGTCCCGTAGTCCCGGCCGAAGGTGGAACGCCCGAACTCCGACGTGGGCCGCGAGACGACGACGACGCGCGCCGGCTGCGCACGGTCCAGACCTTCGGCCAGGTCCCCGTCGACCCGGTCGTCCACGCATCCGGGCAGCACGTGCTCGAACCGGAGCGGGCTCCTCACACCGAGAAGGAACGAGAGCGCCCCTGCCTCGGGAAGGACGACGAGGTCGCGGTCCTTCACTCCGACGCTCCGGAGGTGGGCCGCAAGTCGAGAGAAGAGCGCCCCCTCGTTGCCGGGCGGGAACCATCGCCCGGCGGGACCGGCCACCTCGGTCCGCGGCCCGCGGTAGAACTCGACGAGACGCGGGAGGAACAGGAGGGGCGCGAGGAAGAACGGGAGGATCGCGAGGAGCGCTCCACGCCGGCGCGCTTCCGGGGGCGCCGCCTCCGGGATGCGGCACGCGAGGAGCCACGCCACCGCGGGGAGCGTGGAGACGGCCCCGAGGGGGGCGTAGGGATAGAGCGGGACGGTCCAGAGAGCCGTCCTCCACGCGAACGCGAGGCCGACGAGCGCGGCCGCGAGCGGGAGTCGCGCCTCGCGGTCGCCGCGGCGAAGGTCGACCGCCGCGGCGACGGACGCGAGCGCGGCGAGGAGCGGGAGACCGCGGACGCCGGTCGTGACGACCGGCTCCCTCAGCACCAGGATGCCGACGGCGAGGCCGACGAGCGCGAGCGCTCCGCCGAGCGCCGCCCGGCCGGCCCGCCGCGCCGCCACGGCCCCCGCGCAGATCGCCCACCCGCCGAGCAGCGCGGCACCGGCCAGGAGGCCGCCGAGGCCGCGCGGGAAGAGCGCCGGGTGGAGCCCGGAGACGCGGAGGTAGAGCTCGCGGAACTCGGGCGGCATCACGAAGTGGCGGAGAGGACCGTACGAGACGAGGTCGCCGATCGGGATCCCGGCCATCGCGACGGCGTAGCCCCCCGCGGAGAGGACGCCGGCCGTCCCCACGACCCGGACGGCTCCCCGCCACGTCCCGGCCGCCAGCGCGACGCCGAGGAGCGCGGGAAGAGACTCGGGCTTCGCGAGGAGAGCGAGCGCGCCCAGGAGCCCGGCGAGGGACGCTCGGCCCGCGACGGCCGCGAGGAACGCTCCCCAGGCGAGGCCCACCGCGAGGAGCGCGGCCATCGCGTACGGAGCCGCGAACGCCCCGTTCTCGGGCGCGAATGCGAGGACGCCGACCGCGACCGCCGCGGCTCCCGCGCTTGCGGCGGACGAGAGCATCCGGCGTCCCGCGGCGAGCAGCGCGGCGAGCGTCGCCGCCGCCGCGAGCAGGGCGAGGCCGACGTACGTCGACACGGCCGCCCCGAAGAGCCGGAACGCCGCCGCCACCGCGTACGGCGCGAGGGGCCCGTAGTAGTAGCCCACCTCTGCCCAGAGCCGCTCTCCCGATGCCAGGCGCATCGGGACGGTCCATTCGCGGCTCAGGTCTCCCTGGAACGAGGCCCAGCGCAGCCACGACAGGGCCGTCAGCGACGCGAAGAGCGCCGCCGCCAGGAGGAGGTCTCCCCGCCGCAGGAGCCGGTGCCTCGGCATTCCGAGATTCTCTCCCGGCGGAACCTGATGAAAACACATCAGTCGAGATTCCTTCACAGGACCATTCCGGTGCCTTTACCCGATTCCACGGAACGCGCGCGCGAGAGATGATGCACGGGCCGCGGCGGGCCCTTCGCT
Organism: Acidobacteriota bacterium; assembly: GCA_022711615.1. Lineage (GTDB taxonomy): Bacteria > Acidobacteriota > Thermoanaerobaculia > UBA5066 > UBA5066 > UBA5066. The sequence continues at coordinate 14,765 of JAKLER010000019.1, read as the reverse complement.
GCCCGCGCGCGATCCCACAGGAGGATGTCTTCATGACGACGAGACCGATGGTCACCCTGGACGGGAACGAGGCGGTCGCCTCGGTCGCCCACAGGGTCAGCGAGGTGATCGCGATCTATCCGATCACCCCGTCATCCACGATGGGCGAGTTCTCCGACGAATGGTCCGCCCAGGGCCGGAAGAACGTGTGGGGCACCGTCCCGCTCGTCTCCGAGATGCAGTCGGAGGGGGGCGCCGCCGGCGCCGTCCACGGGGCCCTCCAGGCGGGAGCGCTGACGACCACCTTCACGGCGTCGCAGGGCCTCCTCCTGATGATCCCGAACATGTACAAGATCGCGGGCGAGCTGACGCCGTTCGTCATGCACGTCTCCGCGCGCTGCGTGGCGACGCACGCCCTGTCGATCTTCGGCGACCATTCCGACGTCATGGCCTGCCGTCAGACCGGGTTCGCGATGCTGGCGTCCGGGTCGGTCCAGGAGGCGCACGACCTCGCGGCGGTCGCTCACCGCGCGACGCTGATGTCGAAGCTCCCCTTCCTCCACTTCTTCGACGGCTTCCGGACGTCGAGCGAGGTGGCGAAGATCGAGCGCCTCGACGACGAGGACCTCCTCGCGATGGTGAGCGAGGACCTCGTCTCCGCGCAGCGCAAGCGCGCGCTCACGCCCGACGCGCCGGTCCTCCGAGGCTCGGCCCAGAACCCCGACTGCTTCTTCCAGGCGCGCGAGGCCTGCAACGGCTACTACGACGCCGCGCCCGGCCTCGTCCAGGAGGCGATGGACGCGTTCGCGAAGCTGACGGGCCGCGCCTATCGGCTCTTCGACTACGTCGGCCACGCCGAGGCGGAGCGGGTGATCGTGATCATGGGCTCGGGCGCCGAGGTGACGCACGAGACGGTCGATCACCTCGTCGCCCGGGGCGAGAAGGTCGGCGTCCTGAAGGTCCGGCTCTACCGGCCCTTCGACGCCTCCGCGTTCCTCGGCGCGCTGCCGAAGAGCGTGAAGGCGATCGCCGTCCTCGACCGGACGAAGGAGCCGGGCGCCGTCGGCGAGCCGCTCCTCCAGGACGTCCTCACGGTCCTCCGCGACGCCGAGGAGACGGGGACCTCCCCCTTCGCCGCCTCGCCGAAGGTCGTCGGCGGCCGCTACGGCCTCGCCTCGAAGGAGTTCACCCCCGCCATGGTCAAGGGGGTCTTCGACGAGCTCGCGCAGGCGAAGCCGCGGCGCCGCTTCACCGTCGGCATCGTCGACGACGTGACGCACCTCTCGCTCAAGTGGGACGCCGAGTTCGACACCGAGCCGGCCGAGGTCAAGCGGGCCGTCTTCTTCGGCCTCGGCGCCGACGGGACGGTCGGCGCGAACAAGAACTCGATCAAGATCATCGGCGAGGAGACCGACAACTACGCCCAGGGCTACTTCGTCTACGACTCGAAGAAGTCGGGCGGGATCACGATCTCCCACCTGCGCTTCGGGCCGAAGCCGATCCGATCGTCGTACCTCGTGTCGACCGCCGGATTCGTCGCGTGCCACCAGTTCGGCTTCCTCGAGAAGTACGACGTCCTCGAGTACGCGGCGCCCGGCGCGGTCTTCCTCCTGAACTCCCCCTACGGCCCCGATGAGGTCTGGGACAAGCTCCCCGTCGAGGTCCAGGCCCAGATCCTCGAGAAGAAGCTCCGGTTCTTCGTCATCGACGGCTACGAGGTCGGCGCGAAGACCGGCATGGGCCGCCGGATCAACACGGTCATGCAGACCTGCTTCTTCGCGATCTCCGGCGTCCTCCCCCGCGAGGAGGCGATCGCCCAGATCAAGAAGTCGATCGAGAAGACGTACGGCAAGAAGGGCGCCGAGCTCGTGAGGATGAACTTCGAGGCCGTCGACCAGACGCTCGAGAACCTCTTCGAGGTGAAGGTCCCGTCGGCGGCGACGTCGAAGCTGAAGCGGCCCCCGATCGTCCCGCAGGAAGCGCCGGACTTCGTCCAGAAGATCACCGCGATCATGCTCGCGAACAAGGGCGACCTCCTCCCCGTCTCGGCCTTCCCGGTCGACGGGACGTTCGCGACGGCGACGGCCCGCTGGGAGAAGCGGAACATCGCCATCGAGATCCCGGTCTGGGACGAGAAGCTCTGCATCCAGTGCAACAAGTGCGCGATGGTCTGCCCGCACGCGGCGATCCGCGCCAAGGTCTTCGACCCGGCGGTCCTCGAGAAGGCCCCCGGGACGTACAAGTCGGTCGACTACCGGGCTCCCGAGTTCAAGGGGATGAAGTACACGATCCAGGTCGCCCCGGAGGACTGCACGGGCTGCACGCTCTGCGCCGTCGTCTGCCCGGCGAAGGACAAGGGGAACCCGCGTCACAAGGCGCTCGACATGACGCCCCAGGCGCCGCTCCGCGAGGCCGAGCGCGAGAACTTCAGCTTCTTCCTCTCGCTGCCCGAGCCCGACCGGACGAAGCTGAAGATCGACGTGAAGGGCTCGCAGTTCATGCAGCCCCTCTTCGAGTTCTCCGGCGCCTGCCTCGGCTGCGGCGAGACGCCCTACATCAAGCTGATGACGCAGCTCTACGGCGACCGGCTCCTGATCGCGAACGCCACGGGCTGCTCCTCGATCTACGGCGGCAACCTCCCGACGACGCCCTACACGGTCAACGCCGACGGGCGGGGCCCGGCCTGGGCGAACTCCCTCTTCGAGGACAACGCCGAGTTCGGCTTCGGCATGCGCCTCGCCCTCGACAAGCAGGCCGAGCACGCCGCCGAGCTCGTGAAGGGGCTCGCCGGCACCGTGGGCGACGAGCTCGTCGCGGGCCTCCTGACGGCCGACCAGTCGACCGAGCAGGGGATCGTCCACCAGCGCGAGAGGGTCGCCGCCCTGAAGGCGAAGCTCGCCGGCGCGAAGGACCTGCCGTCCCGCCGCCTCCTCGACGTCGCCGACTACCTCGTGAAGAAGAGCCTCTGGATCGTCGGCGGCGACGGCTGGGCCTACGACATCGGCTACGGCGGCCTCGACCACGTCCTCGCCATGGGGCGGAACGTGAACGTCCTCGTCCTCGACACCGAGGTCTACTCCAACACCGGCGGCCAGGCCTCGAAGTCGACGCCGATCGGCGCCGCCGCGAAGTTCGCGATGGCGGGCAAGTCGGCCGGCAAGAAGGACCTCGCCCTGATGGCGATCGCCTACGGGAACGTCTACGTCGCGAGGATCGCGTTCGGCGCGAAGGACGCCCAGACGGTCAAGGCCTTCCAGGAGGCCGAGAGCTACGACGGGCCGTCGCTCCTCCTCGCCTACAGCCACTGCATCGCCCACGGCTACGACCTGTCGCTCGGCCTCGAGCAGCAGAAGACGGCCGTCGATTCCGGCTACTGGCCGATCTTCCGGTGGGACCCGCGCCGGGTCGCGGCGGGCCAGCCGGGGCTCGTCCTCGACTGCTCCGCCCCGAAGACCGACGTCGGCGCGTTCATGGCCAACGAGACGCGCTTCCGGATGCTCGACAAGACGAACCCCGAGCGGGCCAAGATGCTCCTCGAGCTCGCCCGCGAGCAGGCTGCGTCGCGGTGGGCCGTCTACGAGAACCTCGCCCGCGGGGTCGAGCCGGCCGCCGCGGTGGCCGCCGCCCAGCCCGCGCCGAAGGCCTGACGAAAGGACGAGGAGCAGAGAATGGACCTCTCCACAACCTACCTCGGTCTGAAGCTCCCCCACCCGGTGATGCCGGGCGCCTCGCCGATGGTCGACAAGATCGACCTCGTCAAGCGGATGGAGGACGCCGGGGCGTCGGCCATCGTCATGCACTCCCTCTTCGAGGAGCAGCTCATGAGGGAGGAGCTCGCGACCTACCATCACATCGACGTCCACGCCGACTCGTTCGCCGAGGCGATGACGTACCTCCCCCGGCCCGACGAGTTCAACCTCGGGCCGGACCAGTACCTCGAGCAGCTCGTGCGGATCAAGCAGTCCGTCGACCTGCCCGTCATCGCCTCGCTCAACGGCTTCACCTCGGGCGGCTGGATCCGCTACGCGAAGCTGATGCAGGACGCCGGGGCGAACGCCCTCGAGCTGAACGTCTACTACCTCGCCACGAACGCCGACGAGGGGGGCGAGGAAGTCGAGCAGCGGACGATCGACATCCTCAAGGCGGTCAAGCAGGCCGTCACGATCCCGGTCTCGATCAAGCTCTCCCCCTTCTTCTCGTCGATGGCCAGCATGGCGAGGAGGCTCGACGAGGCGGGCGCCGACGGCCTCGTCCTCTTCAACCGGTTCTACCAGCCCGACATCGACGTCGAGAGCCTCGAGGTGGAGCCGGCGCTGAAGCTCTCCGACTCCTCCGAGCTCAACCTGCGGCTCCGCTGGCTGGCCGTCGTCTCGGGGCGCGTCCGCGCCTCGCTCGCGGTCTCGGGCGGCGTCCACACCCACCTCGACGCGGTCAAGGCGGTCATGACCGGCGCCCACGCCGTCCAGGTCGTCTCGGCGATCCTCCAGCAGGGGCCCGACGTCCTCCGGCGGATCCGCGAGGGGCTGACGCAGTGGCTCGAGGAGCACGAGTACGACTCGCTCGAGCAGATGCGCGGGTCGATGAACCTCCTCCGCTGTCCCGACGCCTCGATGTTCGAGCGCGCGAACTACATCCGCATCCTTCAGGGCTACAAGGTCTGACGGCCGGCACACCCGTGTCGATCGGGAAAGGGGGCGGCCCGCGGGCCGCCCCCTTTTTCGTCCCCGGGCCGCGCCGCGAGAGGGGGAGCCCTCAGGGGCGGACGTTGATCCGGAGCCAGTAGTCGGCGAGCTGCCGGAGGTTCCGCGCGTGCTCCGCGAACTCCACCTGCTTGACGACGAAGCCGTTCGCTCCCGCCTCGTAGCAGGCGCGGACGTCCGCCGGGAGCATCGACGAGGTCAGGACGACGACCGGCACGGAACGGCTTCGCCCGTCGGCACGGAAGCGCCTCAGGACCTCGATCCCGTCGACCTTCGGAAGCTTCAGGTCGAGCAGGACGAGGTCGAGCCGCGGGGCTTCGCCCCCGGCGAACGGCCCGCGCCCCAGGAGGACGTCGAGGGCCTCCTCCCCGTCCCGGGCGCGGACGACCCTCGGCCCGGCCTCGCTCCGCGCGAGGGCGCGGAGCGCCAGCTCCGCGTCGTCGTCGTCGTCCTCGACGAGGAGTATCCGAACGGCATCAGGCATCGACTTCCCCCCAGGCCGGAAGAGAGAACGTGAAGGTCGCCCCCTGGCCCGGGCGTCCCTCCGCGCGCACGCTTCCCCCGTGCCTCTCGACGATTCGCCGGACGATTGCGAGGCCGATCCCGGTACCGTCGTCGCCTTCGCCGGCGTGAAGGCGCTCGAAGAGCCGGAACAGCCGCCCGGTGTGGGCCGGGTCGAAGCCGACGCCGTCGTCCGCGACCTCGCAGACGACGACGTCCCCTTCGACTCGCCCGCGCACATCCACGCGGCTCGCAGGCCTCTCGGCGGTGTACTTCACCGCGTTCGCGAGGAGATGCCGGAGGACGACGCGGAGCAGCGCCGCGTCCCCGCGCACGGCCGGAAGCTCTCCGACCACGAATCGGCAGACTCCGCGCCCGTCGGCCGGGGCGACGTCGGCGAACGCGCTCCGCGCGAGGAGGCCGAGGTCGACCCGCTCGTGCCGAAGTCCGGCGGAGCCGGCCCGGGCGTACTCGACCAGGTCCCTGAGGAGCCGGTCCATCCGCCGGGCTCCGCCCCGCACCCGCGCGAGGAGTCGCCGCCCCTCGTCCCCGAGGCGGGCCGCGTGCTCCTCCTCGAGGATCCCCGAGAAGCCGTCGATCGCCCGGAGCGGGGCGCGGAGGTCGTGCGCGATGGAGTGGACGAACGCCTCGAGCTCCCGGTTCTTGTCGGTCAGCTCGGCCGTCCTCTCGGCCACGCGCCGCTCCAGCCCCGCATTCAGCTCCCGGATCTCCCGCGCGCTCTTCTCGAGGGCCTCGCGGGCCGCGTTCCGTTCCGTCACGTCGTGCACGACCGAGAGGACATGCGGCTCCCCCCGGACGTCGACCAGCCGCGACGAGACGTTTCCGACGAACGGTGTCCCGTCCCGGCGCCTGCCCTCCAGCTCGAGGTCCCGGACCGGCTCCGACGCCCGGACCCGCTCCAGGACACGGTCGCGGGCCCGCGGGTCGGTCCAGATCCCCAGCTCCGCCGAGGAGCGGCCGACGACCTCCTCCTGCCGAAAGCCCGTGAGCGTCTCGAAGCCCGTGTTCGCGTCGCGGCAGATCCCGTCCGCCACGCGTGTGATGAGCACTGCGTCGGGGATCGTGTCGAGGAGGCGCCGGAAGTGGTCGCGCGCCTCCCGGACCTCGGCGTTCACGCGCCGGTTCACGAGGATGACGAGGCCGAACGTCACGAGGTTCGTCAGGAGGAACCCGTCGACGTACGGCGCGACGTTGAAGGCGGCGCCCCCCCAGACGTCGTCGACGCGGGCCCCGGCGAGGAGGAGCGCGCCGCGAGCGGTGAAGAACGCCGCGTGCGCGAGGAGGCCCGCCACGAGCACGAGCGCGACGGGCCGGCTTTCGCCCGTCCGCGCGCGCCAGAGCTCCCTCGCCGAGAGGAGCGCCGTGGCGACGAGCGCCACGCAAAGAGCGACGGCCCGGAGGTCGATGTCCGGGACGACCCAAATGAAGGTGGCGTGCGCGAACAGAAAGGGGACGAGGACCGCCGCGAAGAGGCGCCGGTCCTCGACTCGCCCGTGGAATCGGCAGAAGCCGGCCCAGAGGCAGAGCGACCCGAAGACGATCAGCCCGTTCTGCGCGAAGATGGCCGCCCGGCCGATCGTCGGGTCGTCCCGGAGGAGGAACGCGACCGTCCCGATGCCGACGGCGGTGCTCCAGAGGAGGAACGCGCCGGTGCCGCGGTAGCTTCGGAAGACTGCGTACTGGACCGAGAGGACGACGACCTGGAGGGCCTGTGTGAAGGCGAAGAGCGCGAGGAGCGTGCGGACGTCGAGAGTCACGGCCGCCGGCCCTCCGACCCTGCGAACGCCGCGAACGCCGCGAACGCCGCGAACGCCTCCGAGCCTCCTCTCAACACGCCCCCCGATTATGGACGGACCGGAGATGACGGCTCCCGCGCGGCCCGTCGCTCGACGTCGGCCAGGAGGTCGCGGGCGTGCTCGGCCAGGGGCGAGCCCGGGGCCCGCTCGAGCAGGTAGCGGTAGACCCGGACCGCCTCGAGCGGGGCCTTCGCCTTCTCCAGGTGGTGCTCGGCCACCCGGAGCAGCCCCTTGAACGCCTTCGCGTCGCCCGGCTCCGCGTCGAGCGCCTGGGAATACGTCCACGCCGCAGCCGCGACGTCCCCGTCGCGCAGGAGCTGGTCGGCGAGCAGGGAGAGCGCCGGCCTTTCGAGGCCGAGCGCGTCGAGGCGGTCGAGGTGCTGCCGGTAGATCTCCGCGGCCGCCTTCGGCGAGCCCTTCGCCAGGCCGGCCGGGATCGCCGCCCGCGCGGCCTCGAGCGCGCCCGGAAGGTCTCCCGCGGCGAGGCGCGCCTGCCAGATCGCGTGAAGCGACTCCGGGTCCCCCGCCGCGGGCGCGGCCCGCTCCGACGCGCCCGGCGCGACCGAGGGCGTCACGGCCTGCGGAGCGGCTTCGTCCGGGATCGGCTCGAGGTCATCCTCCGCGAGGCTCGCGGCCGCGAAGGCGCCGCAGAGCTTCCCCTGGAGCGTCAGCACCATCCCGACGGCGTAGAGCAGCAGGGGGACGAAGGCGGTGAGGGCGAGCTTCGGCTGCCGCGGCGCGACCGCGCCGAAGACGGGCAGGACGACGAGGAGGACCGTCAGGGGCGGACCGAAGACGCCGGCGATCGCGAGGAACAGCTCTCCCAGACGCCCCCCGAACAGGGTCCGCCAGAGCGCCGGCGAGAAGAGCGCACCGAAGCCGGGAGCGGCCGCCGCCGCGGCGACGACCGCGAAGGAGAGGACGACGCCGAGGCCCGACCAGAGCGACAGGAGGAGCGGGAGGCGCGGAAGGCCGTATGGGACGAGGCCGAAACCCGGCACTTCGGCCCCCGGCTCGCCGCCTTTCAGGAACGCCCACGCGACGAACGGGAGAGTCCAGGCGACCCAGAGGGCGAGGAGCCTCGTCGCCGCCAGCAGCGTGTCGCCCCAGGGCCCCGCGGCGCTCGAGAAGAGCCCCCCTTCCGTGTCCCCGGCGACTCCGACCTGCGCGAAACGCGAGACGAAGACGAGGACGGTCCCCATCCAGACGACGAGGACGGCGGCCGCGTCCCCCTTCGAGCGGGGGCCGCTCGCCGCGAAGAGGAGGACGAGCCCCGTCGGGAGCGCGGCGAGGAGCCCCGTGAAGAAGGAGGTGACCGAGAAGGAATCGTGAACGATCTCTCCGAAGACGCGCGGGAACGCCGTGCGGCTGGACATGAGACCTCCTGCCTCGATCCCCGGAGCCCGGGAACGGTCCGGATCGATGCACCGATTCTAGGGGGACGGACGCCCCGGGCCATCTGCTATAAAGCCGGCTTTCGTAGGATATCCATCGAAGGAACCTCACGAAGGAGACACGCGATGAAGCTCCGTCCGACCCTTCTCCTCGCCGCCGCCGCGCTCGCCACGCCGGCGTTCGCCCAGTTCGAGACCCCGCAGCCGAGCCCGAAGGCGACCCTGAGCCAGCGGATCGGCCTGACCGACGTGACGATCTCCTACAGCCGCCCGAGCGTCCGCGGCCGGGCCATCTGGGGCGACCTCGTCCCGTACGACACGCCGTGGCGCACCGGCGCGAACGCCGCGACCACGCTCACCTTCTCCGACGACGTGACGATCGAGGGGCAGAAGCTCGCCGCGGGCACCTACTCCCTCGTGACGATCCCCGGGAAGGACGACTGGACGGTCGTCTTCAACACCGACACGAAGCTCTGGTGGGAGACGCAGTACGACGCCGCCAAGGACGCCCTCCGCGTGAAGGTGAAGCCCGAAGCCGCGCCGATGACCGAGACGCTCCACATCGGGTTCCCCTCGATCTCCGCGACGGGCGCCGTCCTCGCGATCGAGTGGGAGAAGGTCCGGGTCCCGGTGAAGGTCGGCGTGGAGGTCGACGGGAAGCTGAAGAAGGCCCTCGGCGCCGCCGAGGCGGGCGCCTGGCAGTCGCCCCTGATGGCGGCCCGCTACTACTGGGAGCAGCGCCAGGACCGCCCGGAGGCCTGGAAGCAGCTCGAGAAGTCGATCTCCGCCGCCAAGAACTGGGCGAACGTCTCCCGGAAGGCGCGCTTCCTCGCCGAAGAGGGGAAGACGGCCGAGGCCGTCAAGGCGGGCGAGGAGGCCCTCGCCCTCGCGAAGGCCGACCCGGCGAAGCCGAACACCGCGGCGTTCGAGAAGTCGCTCGGGGAGTGGAAGGCGAAGAAGTAGCCCTCTCCACGCCCCTCCGGGATTCGCGAACGCGGGCCTCACGGCCCGCGTTCGCATCCGGGGCGGTCCCGCCCCCATCGGCGACCGCCCCCGGCCGGGCCGGGGCCGCGTCGAAGTCCGCGTCCGGGGCGCCGCCGTAGAGAACACAGAGGGAAGACGTGACCCAGAAGAGCCAGGCCCCCGGAACGATGCCGAAGGCCCACCGGCTCGAGCGGGAGCAGCTCCTTCCCGGGACTCCCGCGGAGGTCTTCCCGTTCTTCGCCGACGCCCGGAACCTCGAGGCGCTGACCCCGTCGTTCCTCGGCTTCCGGATCCTCACGCCCCTGCCGATCGAGATGCGGGAAGGGACGCTCATCGACTACTCGCTCTCCCTCTTCGGCGTCCCCGTGCGATGGAAGACCCGGATCTCCGCCTGGGAGCCGGGCGTGCGCTTCGTCGACGAGCAGCTTTCCGGTCCCTACGCCCTCTGGCGCCACACGCACTCCTTCGAGCGCCGCGGGGATACGACGCTGATGCGGGACGTCGTCGACTATCGCGAGCCGTTCGGCCCGCTCGGGACGATCGCGCACCACCTCTTCGTCGCGAGGACCGTCGAGCGGATCTTCGACTATCGCCGGGAGGCGGTCGACCGGCTCCTCCGGAGGGCCGCGTGAGCGCGCCGGCCGCCGACCTCGAGCTCTTCTACGACGGCGCCTGCCCCCTCTGCGCCCGCGAGGCGCGGGCGCTCCGGAGGCTCGACCGGCGCGGGCGGCTGACGCTCACCGACCTCGCCGCCCCGGGCTTCGACGCGGGAGAGACCGGCGTCCCGATGGAGCGCCTCCTCGCTCGGATCCACGGGCGCCTCCCGGACGGGACGATCGTCGAGGGCGTCGAGGTCTTCCGGAAAGCCTACGAAGCGGTCGGATTCCGGCTCCTCGTCGCGCCCACGCGCCTGCCGGGCCTCTCGTGGATCCTCGACCGGGCTTATGACGTCTTCGCGCGGAACCGCCTCCGGCTGACCGGCCGCTGCGAGGACGACGCGTGCAGACGGGGCGCGCCTACGGCGCCGGCGTGACCGCGCCGACGTCGATCGACGGCGTCCGCCACGTGACCGGGTCGACGACGATCTTCCCCTCGTAGTTCAGGACGTCGAGCTTCTCCGGGACGACCTTCACGAGGACGAGGTTCTTCAGCCCCGGGAAGGACTGGTCCCAGTAGGCGCGCTTCCTCTTCAGGATCTCCGCCCGATCGTCGACGAGGACCGCCCGCCCGCTGAGGGAGACGTAGCCGCTCGCCTTCGCGTGGTCGGCGTAGTAGAGCGTCACGCGCGGGTCCGCGCGCATCTCGGCGACCTTCCGGCTCCGGTCGTTCGTCGCGAACCAGACCGTCAGGTCGTCCTCCGGCGGGAAAGGGTTCATCGTCCGGACCGAGGGGCGCCCCGCCGCGTCGAGAGTGATCAAGGCGCAGTAGGTCTGCGAGGTCATCACCTTCCGGGCGGCGGCGACGAGCTCGTCGCGGGTCGCCGGGGTCGCGGGCTTCGCGGCCTTCTCGTCCGCGAAGGAGGCGCCGCTGGCAAGGAGGGCGGCCAGGGCGAGGATTGGGAGGCGGAGCATCCGCCGGGCCTTCGAGGCCATCGCGAGTCTCCTTCCGGGACGGAGCCGCTCGGGATCGCCCCGGTTCGTTGAGGGCGGCCCGGGCTCATGAAGCCCGGGCCGCGGGGTTCATGCGGAAGCGGTCTCCCGGGACGCCCCGCCGGGCGCCCCCCGGACCGCGGAGAAGCCGAGCGCCACGGCGACGACGACGGCGCACCCGAGCGCGTTCAGCCAGAGGAACGAGACGTCGGTGAGGAGCCAGGCGCCGACGACCGCGGCCTCGCCCGCGAGGGCGCCCCAGAACGCGGCGCCCCCCTTCACTTTCGGGAGGTAGAAGGCCGTCAGGAAGACGCCGAGGATCGTCCCGTAGAAGAAGGAGCCGAGGATGTTCACCGCCTCGACGAGCGTCCCGAGACGGCCCGCGTACTGGGCGAAGACGATCGCGAACGCTCCCCAGGCGACCGTGAGCCACTTGGAGATGGAGACGAGCTTCGCGTCCGACGCCTCCTTCCCGAGGTACCGGCGATAGACGTCGACGACGGAGGTCGTCGAGAGGGCGTTCAGCTCGGCCGAGGTCGACGACATCGACGCCGCGAAGATGGCGGCCAGGACGAGGCCGACGACGCCCGTCGGGAGGACCTCCAGGACGAATCGGAGGAAGACGTAGTTCGTGTCCTTCCCCTCCCCTTTCGGGACCGCCTCCTTCACCAGGGCCGCCGCCTTCGCCTTCACGGCCTCGCTCTTCCCGTGCGCCGCGCGAAGCGACTCCTTCGCCGCCGCGAGCTGCGCCTCGTCGCCCGATCTCCCCGCCGCGACGAGGCGCAGCGCCTCGACCCGGCGCTCCTCGAACGCGGCCGCGTGGGCCGTCTCGAGAGCGGCCATCTCGGCCCCGCGCGCCTCGGCGGCCTTCCGAGACTCGACCGGGTTGAACCAGAGCGGCGGGGCGACGAACTGGTAGAAGGCGAAGACCATCGCGCCGACGAAAAGGATCGCGAACTGCATCGGTACCTTCACGAGGCCGTTCGCGAGGAGGCCGAGCCGGCTCTGGGCCACGGAGCGCCCCGTGAGGTAGCGCTGCACCTGCGACTGGTCGGTGCCGAAGTAGGAGAGCGCGAGGAACGCGCCCCCGATCAGCCCCGACCAGAGGTTGTAGCGGTCTCCGAGGTCGAACGTCGTCTCGACGGCGTTCATCCGTCCGAGCGCCCCCGACACCAGGACCGCGTCGCCGAAGCCGACCCCCTCGGGGAGGACCCGGAGGAGGGCCGCGAGGGCGAAGCCCATTGCGAGGAGGATGACCACCATCTGCCACGTCTGCGTCTCGTTGACCGCCTTCGCGCCGCCGGTCGCCGTGTAGACGACGACGAGGCTCCCGATCACGAGCGTCGTCGCCTGGATGCTCCAGCCGAGGAGGACCGAGAGGACGAGCGCCGGGGCGTAGATCGTCAGGCCGCAGGCGAGGCCCCGCTGGAGGAGGAAGAGCGACGCCGTGAGCGTCCGCGTCTTCGCGTCGAAGCGCCCCTCGAGGTACTCGTAGGCCGTGTAGACCTTCAGCCGGTGGAAGAGCGGGACGACGGTGACGCAGAGGATCACCATCGCGACGGGGAGGCCGAAGTAGAACTGGACGAAGCGCATGCCGTCGGCGAAGGCCTGGCCCGGCGTCGAGAGAAACGTGATCGCGCTCGCCTGCGTCGCCATGATGGACAGCGCGACGGTCCACCAGGCCTGGCTCCGCCCGGCGAGGAGGTACCCCTCGAGCCCCTTCTGCTTCCGGCTCCGCCACGTCCCGTAGCCGACGATGAAGAGGAGCGACGCGCCGAGGACGGCCCAGTCGAGGCCCTTCACCGGAACGACTCCGCGAAGAGCCAGAAGAGGAGGACCTCCAGCGCGAGCGCCCCGAGGACGACCGCGTAGAGGACGCCCCAGCGCTTCCCGACCGGCGGCGGCTCGTCGGCGACGGGCCCTCCGTCAGCCACGCGGCGTCCCGCCCGAGACGAGGTTCGCGAAGAGGCGGATCGCGCCCGGCACGCCGGCCGGAAGCTGCCGGAAGAACGAGAGCCCCGTGTAGACGTACGTCCCCTTGCCGTGCCTCGCGGCGAGGAGCGCGCCCTTCGATTCCTTCTCCCCCGGGTCGGCCATCCCGAGGAGAGGCACGTAGCGCTCGTCCCAGGTCGCCGGGAAGTAGAGGCCGCGCTCCTGGACCCAGCCTTCGAAGTCGGCGGGGCCGATCCGGTTCGGGGTCGTCAGGAGCGGATGCTCCGGCGCGAGGAGCGTCACCTTCGACTCCTCGTCCGTGACTCGGTCCCGGCCCAGCTCGAGCGGGAACGGGCCGAGCCGGTCGGTCACCCGCTCGAAGCTCGTGTTGTACTGGAGGACGAGCGTCCCGCCCGCCTCCACCCAGTCGAAGAGCCGCGGCATCGCGTCCTTCAGCTCGGCGCGCGTGTTCGCGGCGCGGATGCCGAGGACGACGGCGTCGAAGCGGGCGAGGTCTCCGCGAAGGAGGTCGTCGGCCGACAGGAGCGTGACGGCGTAGCCCATCTGGCGGAGGACGCCGGGGACCTCGTCACCGGGCCCGGAGACGTAGCCGACGCGCGACCGGCCGCGCGCGAGGTCGACGTGGACCGCTCGCGCCTCGGCGCGCTCGAAATACGTCAGCGGCGGCAGGTGCGGGTACTCGATCCGGCGCTTCGTCAGGCCCCAGGAATCGCCCCCCGTCGCCGCCTCCGCGGCGATCGTCGCGACGGCGGGCGTCTCCGGGGAGCGGAGCGTGAACTCGAACGTCGCGCTCGCGCCCGGCGCGAGGGCGAACGGCCGCACGGCAGGCTCGGCCCGCCACCCCGCCGGGACCGAGAGACGGACGGCGCCGTCGACCTTCGGCGGCGGCGCCTCGCCCGCCGGGCCATCCGCTCCGGTGGCGGACGCGACGATCGACGGCGTGAGCGGGGGCGGCCCGGAGCGGTCCTTCGGAAGCTCGGCGGCCCGGACCGTCACCTTCACGACCCGAGGCGCGTGGTCCGGAAGGACGAGGACCTCCTCCTCGATCTCGACGGAGACGGGAGGCTCGACGACGAACGGGCGGATCTCCTCCCCCTTCACCGGGTCGGTCCTCCGGAAGTAGACCGGCTCCTCGTACGTCAGCGTCTCCCCCGCCATGACGACGTCGAAGGAGACGCGAAGGGAGGCGCCGTCCGGGCGGATCGCGTCCCTCGGCGCGGGAACGGCGTAGAGGCCGCGTGAAGGGCGCGCCCGGAGCCAGTGCGGCTGCGTCGCCTCCGCGTCGACCGGAACGGGGACGGACGCCGAGCCCGACACGGGTTCGTTCAGCTTCAGCTCGGCGCCGGAGGGGAGCCCTTCTCCCGTGCCCCAGGGGACGACGACGCGGGCGAGGGTCGCCGGGGTGCCGGCCCGGACGAGGGCCGTGACGTTCAGGCGGAAGGCGCTCCCCGGCGTCGCCGAGGGGCTCGCCGCGATCGCCTCGAGCCAGAGGCCGGAGGCCGATCGGATCGCCGCGAGGAGCTCGCGACGCTTGCCCTCGATCCACGGGTCGGCGCCGAGGCCGCGCAGCGCGGCGTGCGCCTCGAGGAGCTTCGGGAGGACCCGCGAGGGCTCCCGGGCGTCGAAGAGCCGCTCGGCTTCCGCCAGAAGCCGGCCGACGTGCGCGCCACCCGGCACGCGCGCCCACGTCGTGTCGATCCCCTCGAACGGGTCGGCCGTCACCGCGTCTCCCTCGAGGAGGATCAGGGCGTTCGCGAGCCGCCCGCGCCGCTCCGACGAGCCGAAGCCCTGGCTCTTGTGCTGGCTCCGGCTCTCGGCCGCGGTCTCCGTGTGCGAGCGCCCGAGCGC
>JAKLER010000189.1 GCA_022711615.1 Acidobacteriota bacterium | reverse complement strand
ACCGAGGAGGCGGCGGTCGCGGCGATCCGCGCGGCGGACGTCGCCGTCGGGGTCTCGAGCGCCGGCCTCCGCAAGCCGGTCGGCGAGGAATACCCGGGGCCCGCGCTCCTCTCGAAGCTCGTCGCCGCCGGGGTGCCGATCGTCCTCTCCTCCGACGGCCACGCCCCGGCCGAGGTGGGCTGGGGCCTCGAGCAGGTCGTCGCGGCGGCGAGGGCCGCCGGGGCGGGTTCGAACGCGACCTTCCGCTGCCGGGTCCGGACGCTGCAGCCCTGGTGACCGCCGGGCCTCTTCTCGTGGCGGGCGCCCGAGGGGGTCAGGAAGAGAGGGGGGGTCAGGTCTACCATCTACACTCTGCTCTCGAGCAGAGTGTAGATGGTAGACCTGACCCCCCCTCGGGATTGAGTGTAGATGGTAGACCCCCCTCGGGATTCGCCCCCCCTTGGGATTGACCCCCTCGGGACTACCCCTTCGGGAGCTACCGCGTCAGCTCGACGCGGAACGTCGGGGTGACGGTGAGGACGAGGCTCGCGATGCGGCAGCGGCAGCCGTCGCGGACGAGGCGGGCGTCGACGCGGTCCCAGATCCAGCGAGCGAGGTTCTCGGCCGTGGGGACGGTCTCGCGGAACTCCGGGATCTCCTCGTTCAGGTTCCGGTGGTCGAGCGGCCGGTCGACTTCCTCCTTGAGGATCCGGTCGAGGTCGACGAGGTTCAGGACCATGCCGTCCTCGGAGTCGATCTCGCCCGCGACCGCGACCTCGAGCGCGTAGTTGTGCCCGTAGCCGGAGGGGTTCGAGGCGGCGCCGTACGTGGCGCGGTTCCACTCGTCGGAGCGATCGCGCCGGAAGAGGCGGTGGGCGGCGTTGAAGTGGATCGTCCGCGAGAGGAGGATCATCGGGCGGGATTCTAGTGTCGCCCGGAGGACGTTGCCTCCCGTCCGGACCTCGAACATCATTCGCCCGGCACGGAGCCGACGGACGACGCATGCAGCTGCCTCCCGGCACACGACTCGGGCCCTACGAGGTCCTCGCGCCGATCGAGGCGGGGGGGATGGGCTCCGTCTACCGCGGGAGGGACGGGAGGCTCCTGCGCGACGTCGCCGTCAAGGTGCTCCCTGCCGGGCTGATGCGGGACGAGAGGGCCGTGGAGCGGTTCCTGCGCGAGGCGCGCGCGGCCGCGGCCCTCTCCCACCCGAACATCGTCGCGATCCACGACGTCGGCGAGGCCTCGGTCACGATTCCGGGTCCCTTCGGCGGGGCCGAGACGCGCATCCGCTATCTGGTCGAGGAGTATGTCGACGGCGGCTCGCTCCGCCGCGCGCTTCGCGGGAGCGGATGGCGGCCCGACGTGGCGACGGTGGTCGGCTGGGCGATCGGAATCCTGCGGGCCCTCTCCGCGGCGCACGACAAGGGGCTCGTCCACCGCGACCTGAAGCCCGAGAACGTCCTCGTCGACGGGCAGGGGAACGCGAAGATCGCCGACTTCGGCCTGGTCCGCTGGATCTACCCGCACTCGGCCGCACCCACCCCGCGCGACGAGGACCCCGCCGGCGCGGCGGCGCTGACTCAGACCGGTTTCGTCGTCGGGACGCTCGGCTACATGAGCCCCGAGCAGGTGCGCGGCGAGCCGGTCGACGCGCGGAGCGACCTCTTCGCGTTCGGCGTCCTCGTCTTCGAGCTCCTGACGGGCTCGTCGCCGTTCGCCCGTTCGAGCCCCGACGCGGCGCTCGACGCCGTCCTGAACCACGAGCCTTCGTCGCTCACGGTCCTCGTGGCGGGAGTCCCGGAACGGCTCGCACGGGTCGTCGCCTGGTGCCTCGAGAAGCAGCCCGGGCAGCGCCCCGCCTCGGCCCGTGCCCTCCTGCCCCACCTCGAGTCGATCCAGCGCGAGCTCGCGACCGCACCTCTCGAGCCGACGGCTGCGCTCCCTCCCCTCCCTCCGCCGGGGGCGGCCCGGCGCAGCCCGTCCCCGCTGGCCTGGCTCGCCGGCGCGCTCGCCGTTCTCCTGGCGTTCGCCGGCGGCTTCGCCGCCGGCCGTTCCCGGCCCGCCCCCGCCCCGGAGGCGACGCTCGCCGGAGCCTGGACCGCACACGCCGTCCCGCTCCCGGCGTCCGTCCCCGCCGAAATGGCCCTCCTGCCGGGCGGCCGCAAAGCGATCCTCGGGAGCGGCGAGCTGCTCGACACGACGACGGGGGCGCTCCGCCCGCGCGCGCTCGGCGGCGCGCTGACAGGGCTGGTGGTCGGCCGGACCGGCTCGGCGGTGGCGGCGACGTCCGCCGCCGGCGTCGTGGAGGCGCCCCTGCCGGCCGGCACGCCGCTTCGGACGCTCGTTCCGGGCGCCGCGGAGCCGGCCTTCTCCCGCGACGAATCGCTCCTCGCGTACGTGCGGCGCGAGGGGGGGACGAGCGAGCTCTGGGTCGCGAAGCGCGACGCATCCGAGGCGCGCCGCGTGGCGCGTGCCGAGGCGACGCTCTGGGCCTGGCCCGCCTTCTCGGCCGACGGGGAGAGCCTCCTGTTCTACGACGTCGAGCGGGGCGGCCCGAACGCCGGGACCGGCTACCTCTTCTCGGTGAGGATCGCCGACGGGACTCCCGTCCCGTTCGGCCCCGACGTGCGCCTCGACCCGCGCGGCCGCCCGGCCGTCGCCCGCGACGGCAGCATCGCCGTCCTCGAGGCCTCCTCCCGCCGGGCGCTCCTCCTCGAGCGCGAGGGGCGCTCGTCGGTCGCGCTGCCGTTCGGGGCGGGCCTCGTCGTCCTCACGGCGTCGCCGGAGGGAGGGACGCTCGCGACCCGCTCGGAGAGCGGGCCGCTCGTCCTCTGGAGGCGGGTCCCCGGGGCTACTTGACGCCGAGCAGCTCGACCTCGAACAGGAGCGTCGCGCCGGGCGGGATGACGTTCCCCGCGCCGCGGTCGCCGTAGCCGAGCTGCGGCGGGATGAGGAGGGTCCTCTTGCCGCCCACCTTCATCGTGGCGACGCCCTCGTCCCACCCTTTGATGACCCGGCCGCGCCCGATCGGGAACTCGAAAGGCCGGTTCCGGTCGAGGGAGCTGTCGAACTTCGCCCCCTTCGCGCCGTTCTCGTAGAGCCAGCCGGTGTAGTGCATGACGCACGTCTGGCCGGTCTCGGGCGACGCGCCGGTCCCGACGACGAGGTCCTCGTAGCCGAGGCCGGATTCGGTCTTCACCATGTTCGACTCCTTCTTCGCGGCCTCGGGGGCCGGCTCTCTCGTCGCAACTGCCTTCTCGCCCGCGGCCTTCGCCGCCGCGGGCTTCTGGGCGAGGGCCGGAAGCGCCCCGGCGATCGCGAGGGCGCAGAGGAGCGCCGTCGTCTTCTTCATCGTTCGTCCTCCACGTTCCGCATGACGCGGAGGCGGAGGCGGAGGCGGAGGCGGAAGGGTACCCGATCGGCCCGCCTCGCGCCGGGCCTTCACCCGCCGGCCGCGATCTCCCTCTCCAGCTCCTCCACGTCCTCGCGGCTCCCGATGTAGAGCGGCGTCCGCTGCTGGTTCTCCTCCGGGAAGATCGAGACGATCCGCCGCGTTCCGTCGATCGCCATCCCGCCGGCCGCCTCGACGACGGCCGCGAGCGGCGCCGCCTCGTACATCAGGCGCAGCTTCCCGTCCGGCTCGACGTCGGCGCCGGGGGAGAGGAAGACGCCTCCGCGGAGGAGGATGCGGTGGACGTCGACGACGAGGGCGCCCGAGTAGCGGGTCGCCAGCGGCCGCCCGCGCGACGGGTCCGGGGCGCGGAGCGACTCCACGAACCGTCGCGGCGCCTCGGGCCAGGCGGCGAGCCCGCCCTCGTTGCACGCGTAGTAGGGGCCGCGGCGCGGAATCCTCACGTCGGAGTGCGAGAGGAGGAACTCGCCGATCCCGGGGTCGAGGGTGAAGCCCTGGACGCCCGACTTCGGCCCGGCCGTGTAGACGAGCATCGTCGCCGGGCCGTAGACGAAGTACCCGGCGACGACCTGCTGCTGGGAGATCCGCGCGAGGAGCTCGGCCTCGGAGAGGATCGGCCCGGACCCGCCGATCCGGCGGACCGAGAAGATCGAGCCGACCGCGCCGTTGATGTCGAGGTTCGAGGCGCCGTCGAGCGGGTCGACGAAGACGACGTACTTCCCCGCCGAGGCGGCGACCGTCTCGTTCTCGGGGAGGCGCGCCGGGAGGTCCATGTGCTCCGTGACGACGGTCGGGACGAGCTGCCCGTAGGCGAAGGCCTCGAGGAAGATCTCGTTCGCGAGGGTGTCGAGCTTCTGGAGGCGCTCCTTCTCCACGTCGGTCACGCCGGAGGGCCCGAGCACCTCGGCGAGGCCGGCGCGGGAGAGGACGCGCGCGATCCTCTTCCCCGCGAGCGCGAGCTGGGAGAGGAGCGCCGAGAGCTCTCCGGTGGCGTGCGGGTAGCGCCTCTCCGTCTCGAAGAGGTGCCGGTGGAGCCGGGTCCCGATCGTTCCGTACGACGTCGTCACGTCGTCACCTCTCCGCGGGCCGCCCTGGCGGCCGCCCGCGCGGCGCCGAGGATGGCACAGGAGTCGTTCCGGACGACGCGGATCGGGATTCGGGCGAGCACCGGCGCGAAGCGCCCCTTGGCCGTGAAGGCGGTGAAGAAACCGTCCCTGAGGAGCGGGAGGATCTTCGGGGCGATGCCACCGCCGAGGAAGACGCCACCGGTGGCGAGCGCCTTCAGGGCGAGGTTCCCCGCCTCGGCGCCGAAGAGGGAGACGAAACGGTGGAGCGTCCGCTGGCAGACGGGGTCCGTCTCGTCGAGCGCCGCGCGGCTGACGACGGGCGCAGGGTCTCCCGAGGCGGTGATCTCGCGCGCGAGCCACTCCGGCTCGGGGACGCCCGAGAGCTGGCGCTCGAAACGGTAGAGGGTGCCGAGGCCCGGCCCGGAGACGACGCGCTCCCAGGAGACGTGGCCGTGCCGGAGGCGGAGCGTCTTCAGGAGCTCGATCTCCTCGTCGTTCCGCGGGGCGAAGGAGGCGTGCCCGCCCTCCGACGGCATCGGCACGAACCCGGACGGCGTACGGAAGAGGATCGCCTCGCCGAGGCCGGTGCCCGCGGAAATGAGAGCGCCGTTTCCGCGCGCGTCGGCCTCGCCCCGGTTCAGGACCTCGAAGTCTTCCGGGGCGAGCTCGTCGAGCCCCCAGGCGTTCGCCTCGAGGTCGTTCAGGACCACCGCGGGGACGCCGAGCGAGGAGCCCAGCTCGGCGGCGTCGATCGCGAACGCGACGTTCGTCCCTTCCGCCTTCCCGTCGCGGACCGGGCCGGCCACGCCGAACGCCGCGCCCTCGAGGCCCGGCTCGCCGCCGACGAAGGCGGCCGCGGCCTCGACGAGGCCCGTCACGTCGCGCGTCGGCACGCGCGTGCGGCGGCGCTCGACGAGCGCGCCGTCAACGAGGTCGTAGAGGGCGAGGCGAAGGTTCGTCCCGCCGACGTCTCCCGCGAGCAGCATCGTCACACCTCCCCCGCGGCGGCGCGGTCGAGCAGGAAGAGCCTCTCGCCGTCGAGAGGCTCGACGCGAGCGGCGGGGAGAGCGCGGTCTCCCGCGAGGACCCGGGCGAGCGCCGCGCTCTTGCCCGTCCCGGAGACGACGAACGCGACGACGCGCGCCGCGTTCAGGAGCGGGAGGGTCATCGTGACGCGCGACGGCGGCGGCTTCGGCGCGCCGTCGACCCTCACGACGAGCCGCTCGGTCTCGCCGGCCGCCGGGTGTCCCGGGAAGAGCGAGGCCGTGTGGCCGTCCTCGCCGAGGCCGAGGAGGACGAGGTCGAGGACCGGGATCGCGGGCGCCGGCGCGCCGAGCCGCGCCCGGAGGAGCGCCTCGTAGCGCTCCGCTCCGTCCGGCGCGAGGGCCGGGACCGGGTGGACGTTCTCGGGCGGGATCGGGACGCGGAGGAGGAGCGCGTCCCGCGCGGCGGCGTCGTTCCGCTCCCCGTCGCACTCGCCGACGGAGCGTTCGTCGCCGAAGAAGAGCTCGACGGAGCCCCACGGGACGAGCTCGGCCCAGGGCGCGGCCGCGAGGCGCCGGTAGGCGGCGAGCGGGGTCGTGCCCCCGGCGAGCGCCGCGCGGAACCGCCCGCGCTCGGCGACCGCCTCCGAAGCGCGGACGGCGAAGAGCTCGGCGACCCCCTCCGCGAGGGCCGACGCCGACGGGAAGACCGTGACCTGCGTCGTCGTCACGCGCTCGCTCCCGCTACGGCCGCCGCCACCGCCGGCCGTCCCGCGCGAGAAGCTCGGTCGCCGCCTCCGGGCCCCACGTCCCCGCCTCGTAGTTCGGCAGGTCGGGCGGGGGGCTCTCGGCCCAGACGTCGAGGACCCCCTCGACGAGCTCCCACGCCGCCTCCACCTCGTCGCGGCGGGCGAAGAGGGTGCCGTCGCCGTTCAGAGCGTCGAGGAGGAGCCGCTCGTACGCGTCGGGCGTCGCCTCGCCGAACTGCTCCGCGTAGCGGAAGTCCATCTTCACCGTCTCGACGCGCATCGTCGGCCCGGGACGCTTGGCGCCGATCCGGAGCGCGATCCCCTCGTCGGGCTGGATCCGGAGGACGAGGACGTTCGGCTCGCCGACGGCGCAGCCCGCGTGCCGGAAGAGGGCGATGGGCGGCGTCTTGAACGTGATCGCGATCTCGGTGACCCGCTTCGGCAGCCGCTTGCCGGCCCGCAGGTAGAACGGGACGCCGGCCCAGCGCCAGTTCTCGATCTGGAGCTTCCAGGCGGCGTAGGTCTCCCGCGTCGACGCGGCTGCGACGTCGGGCTCCTCGCGGTATCCGGCGACGGCCCGTCCCGCGATCGCCCCGGGGGCGTACTGTCCGCGCACCGTGTCGCGCAGGACCTCCTGAGGCGACGGCGGCCGGACCGAGCGGAGGACCTTCACCTTCTCGTCGCGGACGACGTTCGCCTCGAACGCGACCGGCGGCTCCATCGCCACGAGGCAGAGGAGCTGGAGGAGGTGGTTCTGCACCACGTCGCGGAAGATCCCCGCCTCCTCGAAGAATTTCCCGCGCCCCTCGACGCCGATCGTCTCGGCGACCGTGATCTGGACGTGGTCGACGTACCGCCGGTTCCAGAGCGGCTCGAAGATGCCGTTTCCGAGGCGGAAGACGAGGATGTTCTGCGTCGTCTCCTTGCCGAGGTAGTGGTCGATCCGGAAGACCTGCCGCTCGCGGAAGGAGGCGTGGACCGCCTCGTTGAGGGCGTGCGCCGAGGCGAGGTCGTGGCCGAACGGCTTCTCGACGACGAGGCGCGAGAAGGGGCCGTCCCCTTCGACCGGGTGGACGAGCCCGGCCGCGCCGAGGCGCCGGGCCGCGTCGCCGATCCCGGACGGCGGGATCGCGAGGTAGTAGAGCCGGTTTCCCGGCAGGCCGCGCTCCGCCTCGATCGCCTCGAGGCGGCTCTTCAGCTCCCCATAGCTCGCGTCGCTTCGCAGGTCGCCCCGGACGGCGTGGAGCCGGGCCGCGAACGATCGCCGCGCCCCGGCGTCGGCGCCGCCCCGTCCGTGCTCGTCGAGGGCGGCGTCGAGGTCGTCGCGCCACGCCTCGTCGGAGCCGACGGACCGGGCGAAGCCGACGATCGCCGTCTCCGGGGCGAGGAGCCCCTGGCGATGGAGCTCGAAGAGGGCCGGGACGAGCTTGCGGCGCGCGAGGTCGCCCGAGCCTCCGAAGATGACGATCGTCGCCGCGGGGGCCGGGGCGGGGCTCACGCGCCTTCCGTCACTGAGGCCGGATCCTCACCGTCTGCGCCGATTCCCGGAGGGCGGCGCGCCGCCTCTCCTCGACGACGGCGAGGAGCTCGTCGTACGAACGCTCGAAGAGGACGACTCCCTCCCCCTGGAGCTTCTCGCCGAGCGCCTCGACGTCGAGGCCGAGCTCGGCCAGCTCGTCGAGCGTCCGGCGCGCCTCGTCGACCCCCTCGAGGACGGTGTCGCCGGGGTCGCGGCCGTGGTCGAGGAGCGCGAGGAGGGTCTTCTCGGGAAGGGTGTTCACGGTGTCGGGGCCGACGAGGTTCTCGACGTAGAGGAGGTCGGAGTAGGCCGGGTTCTTCGTCCCGGTGGAGGCCCAGAGCGGGCGCTGGACGCGGGCGCCCTTCGCCGCGAGCGCCTTCCAGGCGTCCGTCCCGAAGGCCGCGAGGTAGTCCTGGTAGACGACCTTCGCGTTCGCGAGGGCCGCCTTCCCCGTCAGCCCCTCGAGCTTCTGCTTCAGGGCGCCGGAGGCGATCGCCGCCCGCTCGCCGAGGAGCTTGTCGACGAGCGTGTCGACGCGCGAGACGAAGAACGACGCGACGGAGGCGACCTTCGACGGGTCGCCGCCGGCGGCGACCAGGGCCTCGATCCCCGCCTGGTAGGCGTGGGCGACGTCGCGGTAGTGCTTTCGGTTGAACATGAGCGTCACGTTCACGGAGACGCCCGCGGCGATCAGCTGGCGGACGGCGACGCAGCCGGCCGGCGTCGCCGG
>JAKLER010000188.1 GCA_022711615.1 Acidobacteriota bacterium | reverse complement strand
GAAGCGCCCGCCGTCCGAGAACGAGTCGGGAGTGGCGTTCGCGATCGCCATGACGGACGCCGACGGCCCGAACCGGATCGTCCGGCGTCCGAGGCGCAGCTCTCGAGCCGACATGGCCGGGGCGGGC
Organism: Acidobacteriota bacterium; assembly: GCA_022711615.1. Classification (GTDB taxonomy): domain Bacteria; phylum Acidobacteriota; class Thermoanaerobaculia; order UBA5066; family UBA5066; genus UBA5066. The sequence goes on along the minus strand of JAKLER010000188.1, from coordinate 8,340 downwards.
CGGCCGTCAGGCCGGAACGGGATCGGCGGGAGGCGCCCCGTCCGAGACGGCGGGGGTCGCGCCGAACGCGGAGACGGTCGAGGCCGCGCCCCGGGCGGCGTCCTCGGGATGGGACTTCATCGTGTGCGGGACCCTCTTCCCGGAGACCTTCTCGATGAGGACGTAGACCTCCTCGCCGTCGAGGGACTCCTTCTCGAGGAGCTCGGCGGCGATCGCGTCGAGGGCGGGCCGGTTGTCCAGGACGATCTGCTTGCCGCGCAGGTAGGCCGACGAGATGATCCGGTTCACCTCGGCGTCGATCTTCCGGGCGGTGTCCTCGGAGTAGTCGGCCCTTCGGGCGAAGTCCTTGCCGAGGAAGACCTCTCCCTCCTCGTGCCCGAACGTCATCGGGCCGAGGTCGCTCATCCCCCACTCGCAGACCATCCGGCGCGCCATCGTCGTCGCCTGCTCGAAGTCGTTCGAGGCGCCCGTCGTGATCTGTCCGAGACAGACCTCCTCGGCGAGGCGGCCGCCCATCATGACGGCGAGGCGGGCCTCGACGTACTCCTTGTTGTAGGAGTACTTGTCCTCGAGGGGCAGCTGCTGGGTGACGCCGAGGGCGCGGCCGCGCGGGATGATCGTCACCTTGTGGAGCGGGTCGGCGTGCTCCTCGAAGGCGGCGATCAGGGCGTGCCCGCCTTCGTGGTACGCGGTGTTCCGCTTCTCCTTGTCGGACATGACCATCGACTTCCGCTCCGCCCCCATCAGGACCTTGTCCTTGGCGTAGTTGAAGTCGTCCATCTCGACCTTCTTCTTGTCGGCACGGGCCGCCGTGAGCGCCGCCTCGTTCACGAGGTTCGCGAGGTCGGCGCCGGCGAACCCGGGCGTGCCCCGCGCGACGACGGAGAGGTCGACGTCGTCGGACATCGGGATGTTCTTGACGTGGACCTTGAGGATCCCCTCGCGCCCCTTCACGTCGGGGCGGTCGACGACGACGCGCCGGTCGAAGCGGCCGGGCCGGAGGAGCGCCGGGTCGAGGACGTCGGGGCGGTTCGTGGCGGCGATCAGGATGACGCCGTCGTTCCCCTCGAAGCCGTCCATCTCGACGAGGAGCGCGTTCAGGGTCTGCTCGCGCTCGTCGTGCCCGCCGCCGAGGCCCGCGCCGCGGTGCCGGCCGACGGCGTCGATCTCGTCGATGAAGATGATGCACGGGGCGTTCTTCTTCCCCTGCTCGAAGAGGTCGCGGACGCGGCTCGCGCCGACGCCGACGAACATCTCGACGAAGTCGGAGCCGGAGATCGAGAAGAACGGGACGTTCGCCTCGCCGGCCACGGCGCGCGCCAGGAGCGTCTTGCCGGTACCCGGGGGGCCCATCATCAGGACGCCCTTCGGGATCTTGCCGCCCAGCTTCTGGAATTTCGCCGGGTCCTTCAGGAAGTCGATGATCTCGGAGAGCTCGTCCTTCGACTCGTCGCAGCCGGCGACGTCCTTGAACGTGACCTTCTTCTGGTTCGGGGTCAGCATCTTGGCCTTCGACTTCCCGAAGGCCATCGCGCGGTTCCCGCCCGTCTGCATCTGCCTCATGATGAAGACCCATAGGCCGATCAGGAACAGGATCGGGGCCCACTGGAGGAGGATCATGAAGAGCCCGCCGTCGCGCGGCTCCTCCGCCGTGATCTTGACGTTCGCCTTCCGGAGGTCGTTCACGAGGTCGTCGTACGGCGGGGCGTACGTGCGGTAGGACGGCTCCCGGCCTTCGGGAACGCCCTTCTTGAACCCGCGGACCTCGCCGCCGCGGATGACGACACGGTCGATCTCCCCCTTCGAGACCATCTCCATGAACTCCGTGAAGCTCAGAGGGGGAGCCGTCCGGCCGTAGTCCACCGCCTTGTAGAGGAGGAGGATGACGACGAGGATCACCAGCCAGAGGAGGACGTTCTTGACGGTCGTGCTCAAAGGGTCACCCTTCCCGGCAATCTAAGGCGCCGGGCCGCCCCCGCGGAGCGTCAGCGCAGCGGGACATCAAGTTCAGCCCCGGACGACCTTGATCGGCCCGGTGGCGAGCGCGAAGGGAGGTTCGCCCGGCGTCCTCACCTTCGCGATGAACGGGAAGTTGCCTCCCTCTCCGGCGAACTCCATCCCGTAGCCCACGAGGACGCCGTCCTCCGAGGGGAACAGGACGTAGTCGACGAGGAGCGAGCTCTTCCGCTCCTGGGGGCGGTCGACGATCGCGGCGAAGCGGATCGAGGTCGGACCCTCCTCGCGGAGCTGGTCGGCGAGGTAGGTCTCGATGATTCCGCTCCGAATCACGTCCTTGAGGATGATGATGTCGGCTCCGCGGACGTTGAACGGCGTCACGAAGTGGAAATCGACGATCTCCTCCTCGCTCCCCCGGATCACGTCGATGTACTCGAGCCGTACGGAGCGGGGCAGGGAGCGCGCCAGGTCGGACGCGAAGACGGCCGCGCCCTTCAGGATCGCGATGAGGACGATCGGGCTTTCCGGGAAGTCGCTCGAGATCCTCTGGCCGACCGACTGGACGCGGTGAGCGATCTCGGCGGGAGAGAACCGCTCGTCGTACAGGAGGTTCATGCCGGCAGTCTAGCAGGGGGCGTCAGGCGGACGGTCAACCGGTCGGCCGCGATCCGGCGCCCGGCGAACGTCTCCCGGAACGAGGTCTCCCCGGCCGCGACCCGGTCCAGGACCCGGCCGACCTGGGCGCGTCCGGGCGGGCGGCCCGTCCCCCCTGCCGCACGGATCAGGAGACGGCCCGCGGCCTCCCTCCCGAGGCGTTCGAAGAGGCGCCGCGGCCAGGGCCCCTCGAGCGGGAGCGCGGACTCCCCGAGAGCGGCGTCGATCGCCGCGTCGAGCCCGGCGAGGCGCGCCGTGAGCGCCTCGCCGGCCCTCGCGAGCCGGACCGTCGCTCCCGGCCAGCGGGCCTCGAGCCCGGGGAGGAGCTGGCGGCGGACGCGGTTCCGGGCGAACCGTTCGTCGGCGTTCGAGGCGTCCTCGCGCCAGGGCACCCCCTCGGAGCGAAGCCATTCCCGGAGCTCGCCGCGCCGAAAGGGGAGGAGCGGGCGGACGACACCGTCCTCCCGGCGGGGCCGGATGCCACCCCTCGAGCGGCCGAGACGCCGCTCGAGGTGAAGGAGGACCGTCTCCGCCTGGTCCTCGAGCGTGTGGCCGGTCCCGAGGAGCGTCCCCGGGCCGAGGTCCCGCCCGAGCGCGAGCAGGGATTCATAGCGAAGGCGCCGCGCGGCCGACTCGAGGCTCTCCCCCGTCTCCCGGAGGTCCCGGACCGGGAAGCTCCGGAAGACGAAGGACGCGCCGAGCGACGCCGCGAGATCGGCCGCGGCGCGCGCGTCCCGGTGCCCCTCGACGCCCCGGAGCTGGTGGTCGACGTGAAAGAGGACGATCGGGACCTCCCGCCGGCGGGCCTCCGCGGAGAGGAGGAGCGCGAGGGCCGTAGAGTCGCTCCCGCCCGAGCAGGCGGCGACGAACGCGGCGGCGCCGTCCAGGACCCCAGACGAGGCGACGTGGCGGGCGAAGGCGTCGGGCAGGGGCTCGGAGCGGCCCGGCGGGACGGGTTTCTGCACTCCGGGAGGGTAGCCGACGCGGGCCGGGCGGGGAGAGGTGGTGGCGATGGGCGGACTCGAACCGCCGACACAGGGCTTATGAGACCCCCGCTCTACCGACTGAGCTACATCGCCACGAGCCGGCCGCAGAGCCGCGGATGGTAGCAGATCCCGGGGATATGATGTCGCCATGCCCTTCCTCGACGAAGACGAAGGCGTTCGCGCCGACCAGTGCTCGCGTTGCGGGCGGATCTGCGAGCCGGCCGAGATGGAGACCTGTCCGGTCTGCGGCAGGCGGTACTGCAGCTACTGCCGGTACAGGGTCGGCTCTCGAAGCTACTGCAGCCGTCCCTGCGGCGACTCGTTCTTCTTCGGCGGCGACGTCGACGACGAAGGTCTCTCCGAGGAATAGCGACGGGCCGGCGATGAGGCTCGCGTGACGGAGGTCCTCCTCCTCTTCCTGGGGATGGCGGTGCTCCTGGCGCCGATCGTCTCGCTCGTCGTCTCGCTCCTCGGCCGGAGCCGGCTCACGAAGGCCGAAGAGCGGCTCGGAGAGCTCGAGAGGTCGAGAAGCGCGCTGGAGTCGGAGCTCCGCGCGCTTCGCGTCGAGATCGGAAAGAGGCGCGAAGGGGTGGCGGAAGCGCCGCCGCCCGCGCCCGAAGGGGAGGCTCGGCCCCCGGTGCCGCCGGCCGCGGCGGTTTCCGCGCCGGTGCCGGCACCGTCCCGGCTCGAGGACACCGACCGGATCACGCCGCTGCCCGTCCCGCCGTACCCCGCGTCTCCGCCGCCACCTCCCGTCCCGGCGCCCGCCGCGGTGCCGCCCCCCGCGCCGACTCTCCCGGCAGCGCCCCCCGTTCCGCCGGCCGCGTCGGTTGCGGTTCCGCCCGTTCCTCCGACCTTCGCCGTGCCGCCGCTGCCGGCCGCCGCGTCGGCCGGAGCGGCCTCGCGGCCGGCCTCCCCAGCTGCGGCGGGTCGGGCCCCCGCGCCGACGGTCCCGGCTCCCGCGCCGCCGCGGCCCGCGCCGCCGCCCGCCCGGCCCGCATCCGCCCCCGCGGCGCCTCCGAAAGCCCCGTTCGACTGGGAGAGCCTCGTCGGCGTCAAGCTCTTCTCCTGGGTCGCCGCGGTCGCGCTCGTCGTCGCGGCGGTCCTCTTCCTCCGCTACTCGATCGACCACGGCTGGCTGACCCCGCCGCTCCGGATGGCGATCGGCCTCCTGACCGGCATCGGCCTGCTCGTCGCCTGCGAGCTGAAGGCGGCGCGGCGCTACCCGGTCACCGCGAACGCGCTCGACGGAGCGGCGATCGCCGTCCTCTTCTCCACGTTCTTCGCGGCCCATGCGCTCTGGAAGCTCGTCCCGGCCCTCCCGACGTTCGGCCTGATGGCGCTCGTGACGGGAGCCGCGGTCCTCCTGTCGGTCCGACGGGACTCGATCTTCATCGCGCTCCTCGGCCTGGTGGGCGGCTTCGCGACGCCGGCCCTCCTCTCGACGGGCGAGGACCGGCCGTTCGGCCTCTTCGGCTACCTCCTCCTCCTGAACGCCGGGCTCGCCTGGGTGGCGCACCGGAAGAAGTGGCCCGTCCTGACCGTCCTCTGCGCGCTCCTCACCGCGATCTACCAGTGGGGCTGGGTCGCGAAGTTCCTGACCGAAGGGAAGCTCGGAATCGCGGCCGGGGTCTTCCTCGTGTTCCCCCTGGTCCTCTACGCCGGCCTCGCGCTCGGGAAGCCCGAGGAGAAGGGAGCGGACGGGAAGGCGCCGCTCTTCGAGGGGGCCGCGCGCCTCGCCGGGCTCCTGCCGCTCATCTTCGCGCTCTTCCTCGCGGCGGTGCCCGCCTACGGGGCGCGGCACGGACTCCTGTTCGGGTTCCTCTTCCTTCTCGCCGCGGGGCTCTTCGCGGTCGCGGTCTGGCGCGGGCCCTCGGCGCTCCACCTGGCCGGAGGCCTCGCGACGTTCCTCGTCTTCGTCGTCTGGGCGTTCCGCAGCTATCACCCGGGAGCCTGGCCGGCGATCCTCGCCTTCCTCGGCCTCTTCGTGGCGTTCTTCCTCGCGTCGCCGTTCGTGGCCGAGAAGGCCGGGCGCCCCTTCGATGCGCCCGGGCGCCGCGCCGCGTACGCCGCCCCGCTCCTCCTCTCGCTGGCGCCGGTCCTCGTGTCCGAGGAGCCGCGCGCGGCCTCGCCCGCGCTCCTTTTCGGCGTCGTCTTCGTCCTCCTCGCGCTCTGCGCCGCGTACGCGATCCGCCGCGAGGAGGGGGGCGTCTTCTTCTCCGGAGCGTTCTTCGCGCTCCTCGCCCAGGCGGTCTGGTCGGCGAAGCACCTGACGCCGGAGCGGCTCCTGCCGGGTCTCGCGCTCTACGGCGTCTTCTCGCTCTTCTACCTCGGCGTCCCGCTCCTCGCGCGTCGTCTCCGGAAGGAGCTGAAGCCCGGAGGCCTGTCGGTCGTCCTCCTCTTCGCGGCTCTCGCGCTCCTCCTCTTCCTGGCGGCCGGGCCCGTGGCGGCCTCGGCGCTCTGGGGGCTCGCGCTCCTCCTCGCCGTTCTGAACGTCGGCCTGTTCGCGGAGGGGGCCGCCGGACGCTACCCGGTCGCGACGATCCTCGGCGTCCTCCTCTCGTGGGGCGTCCTGGCGGTCTGGTGGAGATCGGTCCCCGTCGGGACGCTCCTCGTCCCGGCGCTCCTCGTCGTCCTCGGCTTCGCCCTCGTCGTCCTCGGGGGGAGCGCGTGGGCGCGTGCGAAGACCGGGGCCGGAGCGACGACCGGGCCGGACGGGATCCACCTCGGCCTCGTCGGGCACCTCTTCCTCCTCTTCGTCGCCACGCAGCCGCCCCTCGCGTGGCCGCCGGCGCCGCTCCTCGGGGTTCTCCTCGTCCTCGACCTCGCGCTCGCGGCGGCGGCGTTCTGGAGCGGCCTCGGCGCCCTCCTCGCGGCGGCGCTCGTCCTGTCGCAGATCGTCCTCCTCGTCTTCGTCGCCGCGGTCCCGCCGGCGCCCACCGTGGGGCTGATCTCGGCACTCGGCGTCGCCGCGCTCGGCCTCCTCGCGCGGGCCCTCGCGCCGCGGGCTCCAAGGGGAGGCGAGGGGCTCCGCCTCGCCGTCGCGCAGGGGGCAGCCGCGGCGCTCCTCGTCGGGCAGGTCGTCGCGCTCTTCGCCGCCGGGGCCCGGGGACGGCCCGGCCTGCCGCTCCTCGTGGCCGCCGTACTCCTCCTCGCGGGGGCGCTCCTGGCGGTCGCCGCGCGCGAAGGGTGGTACGGCCTCTCGGTCCTCGCGGCGGCCCTCGGGTTCTTCACGGTCCACCTCCAGGCGGCGGCGCAGCCCGGCGCGGACGTCGCCGTGCCGCGCCTCCTCTTCGCCGGCCTCGTCTGGCTCCTCTTCCTCGTCCACGCGCCCCTCGCGGCACGCCGGGCGCCCTCCGCCCGCGCGCCGTGGGTGACGGCGGTCCTCGCGAGCGGCGCGTTCTTCCTCCTCGCGCGGCGGAGCTTCTCCGAGGCGGGCTGGGACGGGTTCGTCGGAGCCCTCCCGGTCGCGATCGCCGCCGCGCTAGCGCTCCTCGTCCTCTCGCTCCTTAAGATCGAGGCTCCCGCCGCGCGCGACCTCGGCCGGCTCGCCCTCGTCGCCGGCGCCGCCCTCGCGTTCGTGACGGTCGCGATTCCGCTCCAGCTCGACAAGGAATGGATCACGATCGGCTGGGCGCTCGAGGCGGCGGCGCTCGCGTGGCTCTACACGCGCGTGCCGCACCGCGGGCTCCTCCTCGCGTCGGGCGGCCTCGCGGCGGTCGTCTTCGTCCGACTCGTCCTGAACGAGGCGGTCCTCTCGTACCACGCGCGGAGCGCGACGCCGATCTGGAACTGGTACCTCTACACCTACCTCGCGGCGGCCGTCGCGCTCTTCGTCGCCGCGCGTTTCCTCCGGGGGACCGCCGACGACCTCCTGGACGGCCGGCTCCGCGTTTCGACGGCCGACGTCGTCTTCGGGACGGTCCTCCTCTTCGCGCTCGTCAACATCGAGATCGCGGACTGGTTCGCGGAAGGCCCCACGCTCACGTTCCACCTCGCGCGCGGGACGTCGCTCGCGCAGGACCTCGCGTACACGCTCGCCTGGGCGGTCTTCGGAGTCGGCCTCCTCGCGGCGGGCATCGTGGGCCGAAGCCGGGCGGCGCGCGCCGCGGCGCTCGGCCTCCTCGTCGTGACCGTCCTGAAGGCGTTCCTCCACGACCTCGGGCGGCTCGGCGGCCTCTACCGCGTCGCCTCGTTCGTCGGGCTGGCGATCTCGCTCTCGCTCGTCGCGATCGCCATCCAGAAGTTCGTCCTCCGCCCCCGGGAGAAGGCATGAAGCCGACTCGCCTCCTCTTCGCCGCCGGCCTCCTCGCCGCCGCCCTCCCAGGCGCGGCGGAGGAGGGGGTCCGACCCGTCCCGTCTTTCCGGCACGAGCGGGCCGTCCTTCCCGGCGCTCCCGGCCCGAACCGCCTCGACGTGGACGTTTCGCTCCTTGCCGGCTCCGAGGCGCGGACCGCGGGCGGCCTCCTCTCCGACCTGCGTCTCCACGACGCGGCCGGGCGGGAAGTGCCGCACCTCCTCGTCTCCCCCGGGCGCGCCGAGCCGGAGTGGCTTTCCGCCACCCTCCTGCCGATCGCGGCGACGAAGACGGCGAGCGGATTCGAGGCCGACCTCGGTGCGCTCCGGCGCGTCGACCGCCTCCGCGTGAGCGGGATCCCGGCGCCCTTCCTGAAGCGCCTCCGTCTCGAGGGGAGCGGCGACCGCGCGCGCTGGGCGCTCCTCGCGGAGGAGGGGACGCTCTTCG
>JAKLER010000187.1 GCA_022711615.1 Acidobacteriota bacterium | reverse complement strand
AGGCGGGGCGCGGCTCGACGCGGACGGAGCCGTCCGGGAACGTCCGCGACAGGACCGGTGCGAACGAGACGCCCGTCGCCGGGGCGAGGATCGCGCTCATCGCGTCTCTCCCTTCGCGGCTTCCGCGGCCTTCGCCGCCTCCGCTTCCGTCGAGCCGCCCATCTCTGCGAAGCCGGACTCCGAGCTCCGTCCGGCCGCCATGACCGCCTTCGAGTAGGCCGGCAGCGACTCCACCTGCGGGTCTGTGCCGACGCGGATCGGGACGTACGTCTTCGCCTCGCGGTGCCGGGCGAGGTCGCCCGACTGGATCCGCTTCTGGAGCTCGATGATCCCGTAGATCAGGTTCTCCGGCGTCGGCGGGCAGCCCGCGACGTAGACGTCGACCGGGATGATCTCGTCGATCCCCTGGACGACGTGGTAGGCGCGGTAGAAGCCGCCGGTGCAGGCGCAGACGCCCATCGAGATGACCCACTTCGGCTCGGGCATCTGGTCGTAGATCTTCCGGAGGATCGGGGCCTGCTTGTCGGTGATCGTGCCCGAGACGATCATCAGGTCGGCCTGCCTCGGCGAGAAACGGACGACCTCGGCCCCGAACCGGGCGAGGTCGTAGTGCGACGACACCGACGACATGAACTCGATGGCGCAGCAGGCCGTGCCGAACGGCATCGGCCAGAGGGAGTTCTTATGGCTCCACTGGACGAACCAGTCGAGCTTCGTCGTGAGGAAGTCGAAGCCCGTCGTGGAGGGGACGCCGGGCGCGAGGGGCGGCTCGATCCGCGCGGCCGGCAGGGGGAACTTCTTGTCGCTCATCGGGGACCCCCGGTGCTCGTGAAACCGATCACGAGCGCGATTGTAAAGGGCTCTCAGCGCTTTCCGTCGAGCATCTCGAGGATGACCGGGACGCAGCGCTCGCCGTGACAGGACCCGGTCGTGCAGCCCGTGGCCCGCGCCACCTCTTCCAGGCTCCGCGCGCCGTTCTCGATCGCTTCCTCGACGCGCGGCACCTTGATCCCGTTGCAGATGCAGACCGGCTTGTACTTCCGGAGGATCCGCGCGTGCTTCTCGGAGAGGGGGGCGTCGTCCACGGGCCTCAGAAGTCGACCGTGTACCGGATCGACGCGCGGTCGCGGACGCGGTCCAGGTAGATCACGCCGTCGAGGTGGTCGGCCTCGTGCTGGAGGACGCGGGCGTGGAAGTCCTCGGCCACGAAATCGAGCGGCTTCCCCGTCTCCGACAGCGCCCGGACCCGCACCTTCCGGGCGCGCGGGACCCGTGCCGCGAGGAACGGCACCGAGAGGCACCCCTCCCAGTCCTCGACCTCCTTCGGGTCGAGCACCTCGAACGACGGGTTGACGAGGATCGTCGGCGGCACGGCGCCGGCGCTCGCCCGGCGCCCCTCCGGGTCGACCATGTAGAGGAGCGCGCGCACCGGCGCCGCCACCTGCGGCGCCGCGAGCCCGGTCCCCGCGTACTCCACCATCGTCTCGCGGAGGTCGTCGAAGAGCCCCTTGAAGCGACCGCGCTTCAGGTCCTTCGCCTCGATCTCCGCGGCAGGGCGGCGCAGCACCTCGGCCCCGAGCTTCATCACCTTGAGAATGGCCAATCGACCCTCCCGAGACGGATTCTAGGCGCGAACCGAAGACGGACCTCGCGGCCCCCGTTTCGCGCGGAGCGAGGAGCCGGACGGCGCTGCGCACGAACGGAAACGGCCCGGTCGCACCGGGCCGCGGGGGAGAAGAGATGGTGCCCAGGGGCGGAGTTGAACCGTCGACACCGCACTTTTCAGGCGCGTGCTCTACCAGCTGAGCTACCTGGGCACCCGGCGCCGCGGCACGCACCTTGCGGTCCGCCCCTCAGCGCGACGCCGGGCGTTATACCGGCGCCCACTAGAATAGTCAACGCGGCCCTTCGCGCCGCCGCTCCCCGACCGAGATGAAATGAGAGAACTGCGCCGGACCCTTCTCGCCCCCGCCCTCCTCTTCGCGCCGCTGCTCCTCGCCCAGGGACCGCAGACGGCCTTCCCGTCCGAAGGCACGGACGCGCCCCTCGACTGGGCGACGACCATGCCCGACGCCCTCAAGCGCGCCGGCGCCCTCGACGGCGGGCGTCTGCTCGTGGAGATCCGCGACGCGCAGTGTCCGGAGTGCGAGCGGATGGAGAAGCTCCTCTACCCGTCCGCGTCCTTCCGGGGCTTCCTGAAGGACAAGGTCCCGGTCCGCCTCCTCCGCGGGACGCCCGAGGCCGATCAGCTCCTGGCGCGCTACCGCCTGCGGACGACTCCGGCCTGGCTCGTCCTCTCGACCGACCTGATGCTCTGCGGGAAGCAGGAAGGCGACACGAACCAGTCGACCTGGATCGAGCGCTTCTTCGAGACCGAGAAGGCGTGGGCGGCGTTCCTCCGTTCGATCGACGACGAGAAGGCGAACCCGGCCGACCCGGCTCGCGCCTTCGCCGTCGGCGAGGAGGCCTACCGGCGCTACGGCGACGTGATGGCCGAACGGCGCTTCCGCAAGGTCTCCGAGGACGAGCAGGCCCCTTCCGAGCTCCGCGCGAAGTCGCTCGCCTACCTCGCCACGTTCGCGCTCGAGGCCCGCCGCTTCGACGACGCCGCGAAGACCCTCGAGAAGGTCCTCGCCACCTCGGCCGACCCTGCGCTCCTCGAGCGGGCCGAGCTTCGCCTCGCCGACGTGGAGATCGGACGGGGAAACCGCGAGAAGGCGGCCGCGCGACTGAACGCCTTCGTCGAGAAACACCCGCAGTCCCCGTTGAAGGCCCAGGCCGAGGAGCTCCTCCGCCTCCTGGCCACCGCCCGACCGTGAAGGGAACCCGAATGACGCCACGCCTCGCCCGCCGCCTCGCAGCGGCGCTCGCAACCCTCCTCCTCTGCCTCCCCGCCGCGGCCCAGATCGGCGCCCCCCCCGAGGTCCTTTCTCTGCGACTCGCCGCCGACACCGAGAAGATCGTCGCCGGGAGCTCGTTCCGCGTGGCCCTCGTCGCCACGATCGCGCCGGGATGGCACGTCAACGCGAACACCCCCCTCGAGGACTACCTCATCCCGACGGAGGGCGCCCTCGCGCCGGCCGAAGGGCTGAAGTTCGGCCCGCCCGCCTACCCCGCCTACCGCGAGGCGAAGCTCCCCTTCTCCGACAAGCCGCTCGCCCTCTACGACGGCGAGACCGTCATCGTCTTCGAGGGAACGGCCGACGCGGCCGCCGCGCCGGGCCCGCGGACGCTCCGCGCGACTCTCGACTACCAGCCCTGCAACGACGCGCAGTGCCTCGCGCCGAACCAGTCCGAGGCGACGCTCGAGATCGAGGTCGTCCCGGCCGGCACGCCCGCCGCCCCGGCGAACGCCGCGCTCTTCCCGCTCGCCGGAGCCCGGTCGCCCGAGGAAGGAGGCGCGACGGAACCGGCCGCGGGGACCGCCCCGGCGCCCGAGTCCGGCCCGTTCTCCGGCCGCTCTCTCCCCGCGATCCTCGGCCTCGTCTTCCTCGCAGGCCTCGCGCTCAACCTGACCCCCTGCGTCTACCCCCTCATCCCGATCACGGTCGGCTTCTTCTCGCGCCAGAGCGAGGGGAAGACGAGCCGCACGTTCGGCCTCGCGGTGGCCTACGTCCTCGGAATGAGCGTCACGTACTCCGCGCTCGGCGTCTTCGCCGCGCTCTCCGGGTCGCTCTTCGGCTCGTGGCTCCAGAAGCCGGCCGTCCTCGTCGTCATCGCGCTCGTCGTCCTCGCGCTCGCGCTCTCGATGTTCGGCCTCTACGAGCTCCAGGCTCCCCACTTCATCACCGACCGGACGGGGAGCAAGGGGGGCGTCCTCGGCGCGCTCACGATGGGCCTGTTCGTCGGCTTCGTGGCGGCGCCCTGCATCGGGCCGTTCGTCCTCTCGCTCCTCACCTACGTCGCCCAGCAGGGCTCCGCCCCGCTCGGCTTCGCCCTCTTCTTCACGCTCGCGATGGGGCTCGGCCTCCCCTACCTCGTCCTCGGGACGGTCTCGGGGAGCCTCAAGGCGATGCCCCGCTCCGGCGAGTGGATGATCGCCGTGAGGAAGGTCTTCGGCTTCGTCCTCGTCGCGCTCGCCGCCTGGTTCCTCCGTCCGCTCCTCCCCGAGCACGCGTTCGCCTGGGCCGTGGCTCTCCCGCTCCTCGCCGGCGGCGTCTGGTTCCTCTTCTTCGAGAAGGCGGGCGCCGGGGTCCGCTGGTTCCGCGGCCTGAAGGTCGCGCTCGGCCTCGCGCTCCTCGCCGTCGGCGCCTGGTTCGTCGTCCCGTCGAAGCAGGCCGACGGCCTCGCCTTCCGGCCCTACTCCGACGCGGCGCTCGCCGAGGCCTCGGCCGCCGGCAAGCCGGTCGTCATCGACTTCTTCGCCGACTGGTGCCTCCCCTGCAAGGAGCTCGAGAAGTTCACGTTCACCGACCCGGCCGTCGCGAAGGCCCTCGACGGGTGGGTCCTCCTGAAGGCCGACCTCACGAAGAGCGCCTCCCCCGAGGTGGCCGCCCTCCGGACGCGGTGGAACGTGCAGGGCGTCCCGACGATCGTCTTCCTCGGCCCGGACGGAAAGGAGTCGCTCCCGCGCGTCGTCCAGTTCGAGAAGCCGGCGGCGTTCCTCTCGCGCTTCCCGAAGTGAGCTCCCGCGCGCGGGAGCGGGCCGGACGGCCCTCTCCCGCGCGCCCCGCCGCTCAGGCGCGCGTCGCGCGGCCGAGGAGCGCCGCGAGCGCCGTCTTCGCCGCCTGCCGCTGGGCTTCCTTCTTCGTCCCGCCGCTCCCGGTCGCAGAGAGCCCGTCGTCGAAGACCACCTCGAAGACGAACTCCTTCCGGTGGTCGGGGCCGGACTCGGAGACGAGCCGGTAGACGGGAAGCGGCTTCCCCTCGCCCTGCACGAGCTCCTGGAGCGCGGTCTTGTAATCGTGGAACGACAGCTCGCCCGGATCGAGCTCGGAGACCGGCCCCTCGAAGAGCCGCCGCGCCACCTCGCGCGCCGCCGGAAGGCCGGCGTCGAGCGTGATCGCCGCGAAGACCGCCTCGAACGCGTCGGCGAGGAGCGACTCCTTCACGCGGCCCCCCGACCGGCTCTCTCCCGCCGCGAGGAGGAGCAGCTCGCCCACGCCGAGCCCGCGCGCGATCCGCGCGAAGCTCCCCTCCGACACGAGGTGCGACCGGGCCTTCGAGAGCTGGCCCTCGCGGAAGTCGGGGAAGCGCTCCAGGAGCATCTCGGCGACGAGGAACCCGAGGACGCTGTCGCCCAGGAACTCGAGCGTCTCGTTGTCGCGCACGGCGCCGGCGCGCGAAGCCTCGTTCGCGTACGAGGAGTGCGTCAGCGCGCGCTCGAGGAGGGACCGGTCCCCGAACCGGAACCCGAGCGCCTCCTCGAACCGCCCGAGATCCTCTTCTCGTCTCGTCATCTCGGCTCTCCGGCCGCCGGGCCGCGGGCGTCGCCACCCTCGACCCGGCGCGTCGCGTTCTACCTCTTCTGCCCCCGGACGCGGGCGCCGCGGTTGTTCGTCCCTTCGAGCATCCGCCCGTCCGCCGACAGGACCAGCGTGTCGGTGGTCCCGGCCAGCCGGTGCGTCAGCTGGATGCGGCGGGCGGCGGCGTCGAGCACCTGCCAGCGGCCCTCGTCCGTCTGGCGGCTCCCCGAGTAGGCCAGAAACGTCCGGTCGGTCCGCAGCACCAGGACGCGGCCGTCCGCCCAGTCCCACGTCCCGGCGAGCTGCGCCTCGGAGGCGCCGCCCCAGCCCGTCGCCGCGTCGGAGCGACGCCGTCCCTCGAGGCGGTAGCCCGTGTTCGAAGCCCCGGAGAGCGTCCAGCCGTCGGCGGAAAGCGCGACGGTGTCGATGTAGCCGCCGCGCGCGTGGACGAGGCGGTAGCGCTGCGTGGCGCTCTCGAGGAGCTCCCAGCGCCCCTGGCTGATCAGCGTCCCGTCGCTCCTGTGGAGCGCGAACTGGGAGTCGGCGCGAAGGACGAGCGTCTGCCCGTCGACCCAGTCCCACGTTCCGACCGGATCGCGAAAGACCGGACGGGCCGGATCGACGCCTCCGGTCAGCGACGTGCCGGCGAACTCGATCCGCTCCACCTCGGCCAGCTCGAAAGTTCGAACCTCTCCGTTCCTGAGGACGACGAGGAGCTTCGACTGAGCGAACGCAGGCAGAGCGAGGGCGAGCGCCGGGACCAGGGCGAGGAGACGGAAGGACATTGCGACCTCCTTGACCGGCCGGAATACCACGCCGGACGTTTCCGCGCCACCGTCTCGGGCCGGGCGTCTCAGGGGCGGGCGGACACGAAGGCCCTCCGCGCCCGCGCCGTCCGGCCCAGCCAGACGAGGAACGCGCAGGACACGAGGCGTCCGAGCAGGAGGGCGAGCGCCGCCGCGATCGTCCCCGGGAGCCTCGCCACGACGACGAGGAGCACCATGCCCGAGAGGAGCCCGACGGCCTCGAGGGCGGTGGCCAGAGTCACGGGGCGCGTCTGCCGCGCGAGGACCCACCGCGAGCGGAGGAACGACAGCGCGTACTCGAGCGCCGGGAGGAGGACGAGGATCCGCGTCGGGACGACGGCGACCGGGATCAGCTCGGGCCCCAGCCCGACGACGACGCGGTACCAGAGCCCGAGGAGCGGCGAGAACGCGACCGCGGCGAGGAGGAGCGACGCTCCCGCTCCGAGGAGCGCCCCCGTCCGGCGAACCGCCGGGACGTTCTCTCCCGCCTCCCCGCTCAATGCCACGCTCGTCTCCTGGAACCCGACGCCCCCGCTCCGGAAGAGGAAGACGAGAGCGCTCACGACCGGCCACGCCGCGAGCGACGGCACCGGGTTCGGGCCGTGGCTCATGAAGAACGTCAGTAGCGGTGCCGTCGTCATCGAGATCATCGACGTGAGGGCGAGCGGGAAGTAGAAGCGCGCGAGCTCTCGCTGCGGCGGAGGAGAGGCGTCCCCGTTCTCCGACAGGAGCCCCGCCACGAGATGACGCGCCATGAACCGGCTCGCCGCCGCCTCGGCGACGACCCCGACGCTCAGCGCCGCCGCCGCGATCAGCGCTCCGGGGAGCCGGGTCGCCGTCGCGAGCGCGGCCGCCGTCGCGGACATCGTCGCGAGCCGGACGACCGTGCCGTACGCGACCCGCCGCGTCATCCGGTTCCGCACGAGGACCCCCTGGTAGAAGCGGCGGTACCCGATCGCGGCGGGCCACGGCACGAGGAGCGCCGTCGCCAGGTGCGCGAGGCGTGCGACCTCGGGCGGCAGCGCGAGGAGCCTCTCCGCGACGAAGCGGAAGACCGGCGGGAGGACGAGGACGAGGAGGGCCGCCGTCACGGCGCCGTTGAGGCGCGTCGCGAAGCGCCGGAACGCGAGGAACGAAGCCCGGTCCTTCGCCAGCGCCGTCGTCGCCGTCAGGAGCATGATGATCGGCGACTCCGCGAGCCACGCGAGCGTGAACGCGACGCCGAACGCGGCGAGGTTCGGCACCGGGTCGACCAGGCGCGCGACGATCGCGGAGAGGTACGGCCCCTCCACCGACATCATCAGCCACGTCGCCGCCAGCGGCAGCCAGAACGCGAGGATCGCCCGCGTCGAGAGGGCGACCGGCCCGGTCGCCTCTCGAGCGTCTGCCGGAGGAGGGACTCGAACCCTCACGGCCCTTCGGGGCCCGGGGCTTTTAAGGCCCCTGCGTCTGCCATTCCGCCACTCCGGCCCAGTCGTCCCGGACGGTCGATCGTAGACCGGGGCGCGCCCGGCCTCGAAAAGAGAACCGCCGCGCCCGGAGACGCGGCGGCGGTTTCATTCTGGAGGCGACGGTCGGATTCGAACCGACGAATGAGGCTTTTGCAGAGCCTTCCCTTAACCACTTGGGTACGTCGCCCTGGGAGGCGGATTCTAGCAGCGGGCGGTCCGGCGGGCCAGACGCCTTCCCGGGGTCAGGCGTTCCGCTTCAGGACGTCCTTCGCGATCGTCGAGAGCTGCATGTACGAGGTCCCCTCGTAGATCTTCCCGATCTTCGCGTCGCGGTAGAGCTTCTCGAGCGGATACTCCCTCACGTAGCCGTAGCCGCCGAGGAGCTCGAGCCCCTTCGAGGTGCAGTACTCCGCGACCTCCGAGGCCTTCAGCTTCGCGATCGCCCCCTCGCGCGCGAACGGCTTCCCCGCCTCCTTCAGGCGGGCGGCGTTGTAGACGGCGAGGCGGGCGCACTCGAGCTCCATGTCCATCCGGCCGAGCTCGTGCTGGACCGCCTGGAACTCCGACAGCGGCTTGCCGAACTGGACGCGGGTCTGGACGTACTTCGCCGAGTAGTCGAGGGCCGCACGGGCGACGCCGAGCATCTGCGCGCCGATCCCGATCCGCCCCTCGTTCAGCGTTTCGATGGCGATCTTGTACCCCTCGCCGACCTTCCCGAGGACGTTCTCCTCCGGGACCTCCAGGTCCTCGAACGCGAGCGCGAGGGTGGAGGACGCGCGGATGCCGAGCTTGTCCTCCTTCTTCCCCTTCGTGAAGCCCTTCCAGCCCGACTCGAC
>JAKLER010000186.1 GCA_022711615.1 Acidobacteriota bacterium | reverse complement strand
GACGCGCGCCTCGGTCGTCGACGCGCTCCGGAGCGGCGACGCCGCCGAGCGCGAGCGTGCCCTCGAGACCCTCGTCGCGGCCTACTGGCGGCCGGTCTACCGGCACGTGCGGCGGAAGTGGGGGAAGGGGCACGAGGAGGCCGCCGACCTGACGCAGGACTTCTTCGCCGAGCTCCTGTCGCGCCACCTCCTCGCCCGCTTCGACCCGGGGAAGGCGAGGCTCCGGACCTACCTGAGGCTCTGCGTCGACGGCCTCGCGGCGAACGCGGCGAAGGCCGCGTCGCGGCAGAAGCGCGGCGGCGGGGCAGCGCCCCTCTCGCTCGACTTCGAAGGGGCGCGGGAGGAGCTCGAGCGGGCCGCGCCCGCCGCGGACGAGACCCCGGAGCGGGCGTTCGAAAGGGAGTGGGTGCGGAGCGTCCTCGCGCTCGCCCTCGAACGGCTCCCGTCCGCGCTCGAGGGGCGCGGAAAAGGGATCGCCTTCGCGCTCTTCGAGCTCTGCGAGCTCGGGGCGGAGGCCGAGGTGCCGTCCTACGCCGAGCTCGCGGCGCGATTCGGCGTCTCCGTCTCCGACGTCACGAACGGCCTCTCCCTCGCCCGCCGGGAGCTCCGGCGGATCGTCCTCGACCTCCTCCGCGAGCTGACCGGGAGCGAGGAGGAGCTCCGCCTCGAGGCGCGCGCCGTCCTCGGGATCGACGCGCCGTGACCGCGCTCCCCGACGCCGCCCTCTCCCGGCTCGTGCGCGCCCTCCGCACGCCGGACCTGTCGGAAACGCGCTACCTCCTCGGCCGGGAGGTCGGGAGGGGTGGCATGGGGAGCGTCTGGGAGGCGGACGACCCGGAGCTCGGGCGGAGCGTCGCGCTGAAGGTCCTCGACCTCCCCGACTCCGCGGGCGACCTCTCCGCGCGCCTGAGACGCGAGGCGCGCGTCCTCGCGCGGCTCGAGCACCCGGGCGTCGTCCCGGTCCATGACGTCGGGACGCTCCCGGACGGGCGCCCCTGGTACGCGATGAAGCTCGTCCGCGGAGAGAGGCTCGACGCGGCGGCGGCGAGGCTCTCGACGCTGCCCGAACGGCTCCGCCTCTTCCTGCGTGTCTGCGAGCCCGTCGCCTTTGCCCACGCGCGCGGGGTCGTCCACCGCGACCTGAAGCCCTCGAACGTCATGGTCGGCCCGTTCGGCGAGGTCCTCGTCCTCGACTGGGGGATCGCGCGTCTCCTCGAGGAGGAGGCGTCGGAAGGGAGACCGGGGCCGCCGGCCGCCCCCCCGACGGAGCCGCGGGAGCCGCGCGCCGCGGCCGCCCCGGGCACCGCCGCCGGGACGGTCCTCGGGACGCCCGGCTACATGGCGCCGGAGCAGGCGCGAGGCGACGGCGACGTCGACGGGCGGGCCGACGTCTTTGCCCTCGGCGTCCTCCTCCGGGAGCTCGCCGGTCCGGAAGCGCTCCGCGCCCGGCGCCTCGCGGCGATCGTCGCGAAGGCGACGGCGGAGCGGCCCGCGGAGCGCTACGGGGGCGCTCCGGCGCTCGCGGCCGACGTGGTCCGCTACCTCGACGGCGAGCCGGTGACGGCGTACCGCGAGCGTCCCTGGGAGCGGGCCGCCCGCTTCGCCGTGCGGCACCGGGTCGCGCTCCTCCTCGTCCTGGCCTACCTCGCGGCGCGGGCCGCGATCCTCGTCCTCTACCGGCGATAAAGGAAACGGCGGCGCCGTTGAACGGGAAGAAGGAAGGGAGAACGACGATGAACAAGCTGCTCCTGGGGCTCCTCCTCGGCGGAGGGCTCGGCGTCCTCGACGGGCTGACGGCGTGGTTCACGCCGGAGGTCCGGAAGGACATCCTCGGGATCGTGATGGGGTCGACCTTCAAGGGGCTCGTGGCGGGCCTCCTGATCGGCTTCTTCTCGAAGAAGGTCGCCTCCGTCCCGGCGACGGTCGTCTTCGGGGTGATCGTGAGCGGCTTCTTCGCGTACCTCGTCGCGGCGCAGATGGGGAAGTACTACTTCGAGGTGATGCTCCCCGGCGCCCTCGTCGGCCTCGTCACGGGCTACGTCACGGCCCGGTACGGGAAGGGCGGGCCGGCCGGAAACCCGGAACGCCGCCTCGCGTAGAACACCGGAACCACACACCGGGTGAGCACCGTCCGCGGGATCGCCCCGCGGCCGGGAGAGATGCCCCTTCGGGGCGGACACGAAAGGAGACGACCATGGCCGGAAAGGTGAATCCCATTCCCGAGGGGTACGGAACCGTCACCCCCTACCTCTGCGTCAAGGGCGCCGCGGCGGCGATCGAGCTCTGGAAGAAGGCGCTCGGCGCCGAGGAGCTCTTCCGAATGCCCGGCCCCGGCGACAGGGTGATGCACGCCGAGGTGAAGATCGGCACCTCGATCGTCATGCTCTCGGACGAGTTCCCCGACTTCGGCCAGCTCGGGCCGACGTCGAGGGGCGGGTCGACGTGCACGATGATGATGTACGTCCCGGACTGCGACGCCGCCTACAAGCGGGCCGTCGAGGCCGGCTGCACCCCGGTGTCGGAGCCGAAGGACGAGTTCTGGGGCGACCGCTTCGCGAAGGTGACCGACCCGTTCGGGCACCAGTGGGCGTTCGCCACGCACGTCGAGGACGTCTCGCCGGAGGAGATGGAGCGGCGGGCGGCGGCGATGTTCGAGAAGGGCTGCTGAGGCCGGGGCGGCGGGGCCGGGGTACCGGCTCCGCCGCCGTTCGGGCGGCGCCGGACGGGCTCCTTCCGTGTTAGCTTCGTTCACTTCCGAGAGAAGGAGACGCCCTCAGATGAAGAAGCCCCTCGGCCTCGCGGCCCTGGTCCTCCTGGCCCTCGTCCTCGCCGCCCCGCCCGCCGCGGCGGACGCCCTCAGCCTGGAGGCGGGGCTCCACGGCGGCCTCGTGAACAGCAAGGACGGCGAAGGGGGGAGCTTCCTCGGCGGCGCACAGGCGCGCGTCAACCTCTTCTGGATCGTCGCGGCCGAGGCCCGCGCCTCCTACTACACCGACAGCTACGACCTCGGGCAGATCGGCTCCGTCGACGTCGAGAACATCCCCTTCCAAGTCTCCGGGATGATCTACCCGATCAAGCTCCCGAAGGTCGGCGTCTACCTCCTCGGCGGAGGGACCTACAGCAACCTGAAGGTGAAGGGGACGAGCGTCGTCCAGGGCGAAGTGACCGAGAAGGGGTGGTCGACCCACGTCGGCGCCGGGATCGACATCAAGGTCGGCGAGAAGACGACGCTGAACGGCGACGTAAGGGCCGTCTTCCTCGACGCCAACAGCGTCGACGAGCTCTTCGACAGCGTGAAGTCGAGCTACAAGGGCGACTTCTGGACGGTCACCCTGGGGCTGAACTACAAGCTCTTCTGACTCCGTCTCCGGCGGGCCGGGGGCGACCCCGGCCCGAGCGCGGCGCCCGAGCGCTTCCGGGGCGGCGCCCTGCTAGCATCGGCTCACCGAACCGATGCCTGCCGCCAGCCTGCTCGCCCTCCTCGACGACATCGCGACCGTCCTCGACGATGTCGCGATCCTGACGAAGGTCGCCGCACGGAAGGCGACCGCCGTCGCCGACGACGTCGCCGTCCTCTCGAAGGTCGCGGCGCAGAAGACGGCGGGGGTCCTCGGCGACGACCTCGCGCTGAACGCCGAGCAGGTGACCGGCGTCCGCGCGGAGCGTGAGCTCCCCGTCGTCTGGGGCGTCTTCAAGGGCTCCCTCGTCAACAAGGCGATCCTCGTTCCCGCGGCCCTCGCGATCAGCGCCGTCGCGCCGTGGGCGGTGACGCCGCTCCTGATGGTCGGCGGGCTCTACCTCTGCTTCGAGGGGTTCGAGAAGGTCGCGCACAAGCTCCTCCACCGGAGGGGAGAGGACGAGGCCCGTCACGCCGAGCTCGCCGAGGCGCTCCTGAAGAAGAACGTCGACCTCGCGGCGCTCGAGAAGGAGAAGATCAAGGGGGCGGTCCGGACCGACTTCGTCCTCTCGGCCGAGATCATCACGATCGCGCTCGGCATCGTCGCGAACGTCCCGTTCGGCACGCGCGTCCTCGTCCTGACGGCCGTCGGGCTCGCGATGACGGTCGGCGTCTACGGCCTCGTCGCGGGGATCGTGAAGCTCGACGACCTCGGCCTCTACCTCCGGCAGAAGGAAGGGGCGTCGCGCCTCGCGCGCCTCCGGCGCTCGCTCGGGGGCGGGATCCTCTCGGCCGCGCCGTGGCTCATGCGGCTCCTCGCGGTCGTCGGCACCGCGGCGATGTTCCTCGTCGGAGGAGGCATCCTCGTGCACGGTCTCCCGCCGCTCCACCACCTCGCCGAGGGGCTCGTCGCTCGCGGCGGCCTCGTGGGCGGGATCGGCCCGGGGCTCCTCGGCGGGCTCGTCGGGGTCGTCGCCGGCGGCCTTGCGGTCGGGGTCTTGACGGCCGGGGGACGGCTCTTCCGCCGCAAACGCTGAGAGGCGGAAGGCGCGGCCCTTCTTCCGCGCCCCCCGCCCCGGCCCGGGACTACCGCGCCGCCTTCAGCTCCAGGAGCGCCGTCGTGATGAGCGGCGCGACGATCGTCGCGTCCGACTCGATGACGAACATCGGCGTCTCCTCCGTCAGCTTGTCCCAGGTGATCTTCTCGTTCGGGGTCGCGCCCGAGTAGGAGCCGTACGACGTCGTCGAGTCGGAGATCTGGCAGAAGTAGGCCCAGGGCTTCACCGGCTCCTGCAGGTCGTACTTGATCGACGGGACGACGCAGATCGGGAAGTCCCCCGCGATGCCGCCGCCGATCTGGAAGAACCCGACGCCGGCCCCTTCCGAAAGCGTCCGGTACTGGTCGTAGAAGGCGGCCATGTACTCGATCCCCGACTTCACGATGCTCGGCGAGCACTCGCCCGTCTTCACGTACGACGCGAAGATGTTCCCGAACGTGGAGTCCTCGTGGCCCGGGACGACGATCGGCAGGCCGGCGCGCGCGGCGGCGAGGAGCCAGCACTCGTCGGGGTTCCCCTCGTAGAGGTCGGCGGGGATCGTCGTGACGAGCTCGTAGAAATACTCGTGCCAGAACCGGCGCTCGCCGCGCTCGGTGGCCCTCTTCCACATCGGGACGACGTACTTCTCGACGGCGCGGAAGGCCTCGTCCTCGGGGATGCTCGTGTCGGTGACGCGCCGCATCCGATCCTCGAGGATCCGCGTGTCGTCCTGCTTCGTCAGGTAGCGGTAGTCGGGGAAGTCCTTGTAGCTCCGGTGCGCGACGAGCCGGAAGAGCGACTCCTCGAGGTTCGCGCCGGTGACCGACAGCCCGTGGATCAGGCCCGCGCGGATCGCCGGGGCCATCGTGATCCCGAGCTGCGCCGACGACATCGCGCCGGCCACGGCCCAGAACATCTTCCCGCCGGCCTCCACGTGCTTCCAGTAGGCGAGCATCGCGTCCTTCGTGGCGCGGGAGTTGAAGTTGCGGTAGTTCGCGAGGATGAAGTCGTGGATGGGTGTCGCGCTCGTCATCGGCTCTCCCTCGTTCGGTTCCGGGCGGTGAGCGTAGCCCGACTTTCGGGACGGCTCAACGCGGTTCGGGGCGGCCGGGCGACGGCCCGGCCGCCCCGAAGGCGTCGCGGCTTCCCCGGGCCGGCCGCGATCAGCGATCCGGAGCCTTCTCCGCGGTCATCCGGTGCTCGCCGCCGCGACGCTGGATCGTGACGGCGTAGCGCTCTCCGCTCTTCAGCCGGACGTCACAGACCGACGAGCCGTCGTCGGGGACGACCCGGGAGGGGCAGTCGACCGAACTCAGCTCCAGCGAGCGCGACGCGAACGACTTCCGGATCAGCCAAGGTGCGTCGAGGATCTGGCACGTGAAGTCGTTCCGCTCGAAGTCGTCTCTGCGGCCGCTCTGCTCGATCCGGACGGGGACCTCGCCCCCGGAGGCGAGATGGGCGGTCCCGAGGACGGCGTCCCCGACTTTCTCGAGCTTCTCGAGGGGCCCGGCCAGGCGAGCCACGGGCTCGCCGAGGAGCTCCGAGGCCTTCCCGCGCAGCATCGCCTCGAGCACGGAGGCCTGGAGGGCCGAGCCGGCGGCGGGGTAGATCCGGAACGCCGAGACTCTCGGGACCTCTCCGTCGGACTCGATTCGGAACCGGGCGACGCCCGGGCCTTTCTCGGAATCGAGGTCCCAGACGAGCTCGGAATGCCGGACCTCGGGGTCCGGCGTCGAGCGGACCGACACGCTTCGGACAGAAACGGAACCGAGCGCGCCCATCGAGTCCCGGGCCGGCCCGAGCTGCGCCTCCAGCGCGGCGAGGGGCAGCTCCGAGCGGAGCGCCGGGTGCAGGGCCGCGTGGACCTCCTTCCAGGCGGCGCGGCGGTACGCCTCGAGAAACGCGCGGCAAGGAGGCTCCACGAGGGCGCGCTCCTCCGGCTCGAGCCTCGACGCGGGGAAGGAGACGACGACGATCGTCGCCTGCCCGTCGCCGTCGACCGCGAGCGTGTAGCGTGTCTTCTCCCCCTTCTCGTCCACCGCGTCGCAGTCGAACGACCCTCCCGGCGGGACGGGCTTCGGGACGTCGCACGAGAAGGTCGAGAAGCCGCGGCCGTTGGCCTTCCTGTACGCCGGCTCCACCAGGGGACGCGTGAGGGCGGAGACCTCGGCGGACAGCGACTTCCCGGCGGGCTCCGTCGGGGTCGGCGCGCCTGAGGCGAGGATCGGAAGGGCGAGCAGCAGGGACGGCAGAACGTGCATGGAGACCTCCTCGACGAGTGCGCCGATCCGGCTTCGAGGCCGGGAGCTTTCAATGCGGCCGGCCCCGGCCTCGGGCCGGCTGGATCAGGTTGACGGAGCGATCACGTCCAGGGCGGGGCGTCCCTACAGGAGGACAGGGAGGACCGAGAAGGCTCCGAAAAGCACGGCAGAGACGAGCCAGGCCACGGTGAACTCGTTCTCGACGCCCGGCGTCGGGTGGAACCACCAGCTGAGCCTCGAGGGTCTCTTCCGAAAGACCCAGACGAGCGCGGATCGAAGGGACACGACGAGAAACATGAGGATCATCAGCGATCCCCACATCCAGCCCTCGAAGGCGTCGGCGCGCAGGGCCAGCACGGAGAGCAGGACGACAGCCGCCGCCGCGTAGCCGTACGCGATCCTTCTCCCGACGTCTCGGGGCCCGTACGCGAGGCGGGGCGCCATCTCTCTCTCCGGAGGCGTGCAGCTTAGTACGGGCGCCGGCCGCGCCGTCCGGGGATCGGGAGAAAGATCCGCTCTGCTGCGGTGCACACCGGAGAGGCGGGGAGGTCCTCCGGCCCGAGGCGAGTCGACCGGGAAGCCCGGGCTCCCGGACGCCTACGTCGTGCGGCGCTCCGTTTCCCGCTCCCCGTGACGCGCCGTCAGGAGCGCGGCGGTGGCGAGGCCGCCAAGGACGGCGACGACGAGGAGGGCGGCGAGCTGGATCCAGCCTCCGACCGCGGCCGGCCGGAAGAACGCGGCCGAGGCGGCGGCGAGGTCGAAGCCGGCGGCCGGGTCCTTGCGGTACGCCTTGACCGCGACGAGGCCGATCATCCAGAGGCCGCTCGCGACGAGCGTGACGGCCGCTCCGAGGAGGCTGCGCCGGGCGATCTGGCGGGACGTCAGGCGGCGCCGCGGCTCCGCCGTCTCGACGGTGAAGACCGGCTCCCGCGTCCCGAGCGGTGCGAATCGCTGCAGCAGCAGGAGGCCCGGCACGCCGGCGGCGATCGTGAACCAGAAGAACGTCCGCCACCCGGCGGCGTCGACGATGAGGCCGGTGATCGGCCCGCCGAGGATGCGGGGGAGGCCGAAGAGCGACGAGAAGAGGGCGTACTGCGTCGCCGAGAACCTCTTCTCGGTCATCCGCAGCAGCAGGACGCCGAAGGCCCCCATGCCGAGGCCGCTCGTGACCATCTCGAACGCCATCGCGCCGTACATCACGGGGCGGCTGCCCGGCTGGTAGGTGATCAGGACGTAGCCGATGTTCGAGAAGATCTGGAAGAAGCCGAAGATCCAGAGCGCGTGGCCGAGACCGATCCGGGTGCAGGCGACGCCGCCCAGGAACGTGCCGGCGATCGTCAGCGCGACGCCCGCGGTCCCGAGGACGAAGCCGCGGTCGAAGCCGCCGTACCCCATGTCGATCAGGAACGGCCGCAGGAGCGACTGCGAGAGCGCGTCGGCCAGCTTGTAGAGGACGACGAAGACGAGGATCTCCACCGCGCGGTGGCGCGAGAGGCACTCGAGGAACGGCAGCCAGACCGCGTCGCGCAGCGTCTTCGGGGCCGCGGTCTCCTCCTCCGGCTCGGGCGACCGCCACGTGACGAGGAGGAGCGGGACGTAGGAGAGGGCGAGGAGGACGTTGACCGCGCCCCAGCCGAGGCTCGCCGCCGCCCAGATCGCGAGGCCGCCCGAGAGGGTCATCGCCGCCCGGTAGAGCGCCATCCGCAGGCCGACCGCGACGCCGTGCTCCTCCTTCCGGAGGACGTCGACGGCGTAGGCGTCGATCGCGATGTCCTGCGTCGCGCCCGCCAGCGCGACGGCGAGCGTGACGGCGAG
>JAKLER010000185.1 GCA_022711615.1 Acidobacteriota bacterium | reverse complement strand
AGGTCCGCCGGAAGGACCTTCCGTTCTCGTGGGTCCTCGCCCTCTTCGGGCTCTTCATCCTCGCGTGCGGGACGACGCACTTCGTCCACGTCCTCGGCCTCTGGTGGCCCGTGGACTGGTGGCAGGCGACCGTGGACTCGATCTGCGCCGCCGCGTCGCTCGCGACCGCGGTCGTCCTCTGGCCGCTCCTCCCGAAGATCCTCGCGCTGCCGAGCCCCGCGCAGCTGCGCGTCGTGAACCGGGAGCTCGAGGACGAGAAGGTCTCCCTCGAGAGGACGCGCGACGAGCTTCGTCGGGCGTACGCCGAGGTGGAGCGCCGCGTCGAGGAACGGACGGCCGAGCTGGCCGCCGCGAACGCGGCTCTCGTCGCCGAGGTGGCCGTCCGGGAGGCGGCGGAGGAGGAGCTGCGCCGGAGCCGAAACATGCTCGCGCACGTGATGGACGCGATCCCGCAGTCGGTCTTCTGGAAGGACAGGGAGAGCGTCTACCTCGGCTGCAACCGGCAGATGGCTCTGCGGGCCGGCCTGCGGTCCCCTTCGGAGATCGTCGGCCGGACGGACTTCGACCTCCCCTGGACGCGGAGCGAGGCCGAGGCCTACCGCGCCGACGACCGCGACGTGGTCGCCTCCCGGCGGCCGAAGCTCCACATCCTCGAGACCCAGCGGCTGCCGGACGGGTCGACCACGTGGCTCGACACGTCGAAGGTCCCTCTCACGAACGGAGGCGGCGAGGTGTACGGGGTCCTCGGGATCTTCGAGGACGTGACGGACCGGCGGGAGGCGGAAGCGCGGCTCCACGAATACCGGAAGGTGATCGAGAGCTCGACGGACCTGATCTGCGTCCTCGACGGCTCCCGCCGGTTCGTCCTCGCCAACGGCGCCCTCCTCTCGTTCCGCGGCGCTCCGGGCGAGCCCGTCGCGGGACGGGGCGTCGGAGACGTGTTCGGCGAGGAGGCCGTCGCGTCTCTCGGTCCGGCGCTGGACGAGTGCTTCGCCGGGCGGGAGCGCGAGCTCGAGCTGATCGTGGAGTCTACCGGGAGGGGCCGGCGCGATCTCTCGGCCCTCCTGACGCCGGTCCTCGAGGGCGACGCCGTGACGCGCGTGGCCTGCGTCCTCCGGGACGTCACGGAGCAGCGTAAGCTCGAGGCGCAGCTCCTGCAGGCGCAGAAGATGGAGGCGATCGGCCAGCTCGCCGGGGGCGTCGCCCACGACTTCAACAACATCCTCTCCGTGATCCTCGGCTACTGCCATCTGCTCGGCCGCGGGCTCTCGGACGACGCGAAGCAGGCCGAGCGCCTCGGCCAGGTCGTCGCGGCCGCGGAGAGGGCCTCCCAGCTGACGCGGGCTCTCCTCGCGTTCAGCCGCAAGCAGGCGATGTCGCCGAAGGCCCTGAACCTGAACGACGTCGTCCTCAAGGTCCAGAAGCTCCTCCTCCGGATCATCGGCGAGGACGTGCGGCTCCGCACGGTGACGAACGACGCGACGCTCGCCGTCTTCGCCGACGGCGGCCAGCTCGAGCAGGTGCTGATCAACCTCGCGACGAACGCGAGGGACGCGATGCCGACGGGCGGGCTCCTGACGATCGAGACGGGGCTGCAGGTCCTCGACGAGAGGTTCGTGGCGCTCCACGGCTGGGGCGCTCCGGGACGCTACGCGGTCCTCTCCGTGGCCGACACGGGCTGCGGGATGGACGAGGAGACGCGGAAGAGGATCTTCGAGCCGTTCTTCACGACGAAGGCGACGGGGAAGGGGACCGGCCTCGGGATGTCGATCGTCTACGGGATCGTGAAGCAGCACCGGGGATTCCTGAGCGTCTACAGCGAGCCTGGCGCCGGAAGCGTGATCCGGATCTATCTCCCGGTCCACGAGGCCGGCCCGGCGGCGGACGAGGAGCCTGCGGAGACGCCGGCCGTCCGCGGCGGGAACGAGACGATCCTGGTCGCGGAGGACGAGGCGAGCGTCCGTCGCCTTCTCTCGACGGTCCTGACCGAGGCAGGCTACGACGTCGTCCTCGCGGAGGACGGCCAGGACGCGGTCGAGAAGCTTTCGGCCCGCCGCGGCGACGTGCACCTCGTCCTCCTGGACATGATCATGCCGAGGAAGGGAGGCCGGGAAGCCGCCACCGAGATCCGCAGGCTGCGCCCTGACGTGAAGGTGCTCTTCTCGAGCGGCTACTCTCCGGAGCTCGTCGGGAGCCGGGAGCCGGCCCTCGAGGGCTTCGAGCTCCTGATGAAGCCCGTCACCCCGCTGGACCTGCTGCGAAAGGTCCGGGAGGTCCTCGACCGGGAGGCCCCCGGCGGCGTCAGCCTTCCGCGGCGCCGAGAGTGAAGTAGAACGTCGCGCCGGCGTCGAGGCTCGATTCGGGCCAGATCCGTCCGCCGTGGCGCGCGACGATCCGGTGAACTGTCGCGAGGCCGATTCCCGTTCCCGGGAACTCGTTCACGCTGTGGAGGCGCTGGAAGGGCAGGAAGAGCTTCGAGGCGTACGTCATGTCGAAGCCGACGCCGTTGTCCTTCACGAAGAAGACCGTCTCGCCGTCGCGCTCCGCGCGCCCCAGCTCGATCGTCGCCTCCGGACGCAAGGAGGTGAACTTCAGGGCGTTCCCGATCAGGTTCTCGAGGAGGACGTGCAGGAGGCGGGGGTCCCCGTCGGTCGTCAGACCGTCCGGCACGATCAGCCGGACGACGCGCCCCGGCTCCAGCGACGTCAGGTCCGCCCCGATTTTTCGGGCGAGGGCGGAGAGGTCGACCGGGGCGACGGTCAGCTCCTGCCGGTTGAGCTGGGCGAGGCTGAGGAGACCGTCGACGAGGAGCGCCATGGTCCGGGCCGCGGCCCGGATCCGGTCGAGGTAGCCGCGCCCCCGCTCGTCGAGGCGGTCCGGGTACTCCTGCGCGAGGATCGCGCTGAAGCCGTCGAGCGCCCGGAGCGGCGCGCGCAGGTCGTGGGAGACGCTGTAGGAGAAGGTCGCCATCTCCCGGTTCGCGGCCTCGAGCTCGGCGGTCCTTTCCCGGACGAGCTCCTCGAGGTGCTCCCGGTAGGCATACACCTCCTCCTCGGCCCGACGGCGCTCGGTGACGTCCATCGCCATCGTCGTCACGAGCCGCCGGCCGTCGGGGAGGCGTCCGACGGGGCTCGAGCTGAAGTCCCAGTACCGCCTCTCGCCGCTCTTCGTCCGAATGGCGTACTCGCCCTCGTGGATCGCGTCGGAGAGCGAGAAGCGGGACTCGATGTCGGCTCGGGCGATCTCCCTCCGGTCGCCATAGGCGCGTGCCGCCCACTCGCCGATCGTCCGGAGCTCCTCGGGAGCGTATCCGGTGATCCGCCGCCAGGCGTTGTTCACGAGGAGGATCTCGCCGTCCTCGGCGTAGAGCCCGATCGGGAACGGCGCCTCGGAGACGATGCGCCGGAGGCGCTCCTCGCTCTCCCGGAGCGCCTCCTCGGCCTCGCGGACGCTCGTGATGTCGTGGCAGGTGCCGAACATCCCGGTCAGCTGACCGTCCGCGTCGACGGAGACGACGCCGCGGTCATTGACGAAACGGAGTCGACCGTCCGGGAGGAGGACGCGGTAGGACTGCTCGAAGAGAGTGCCGTCGCCGTGAGTCCGGGCCTCCTCGATCGCGATCCGCACGCTCTCCCGGTCGTCGGGGTGGACGAGGTCCAGGAGCTGCTCGACGCGCGCGAGCCCTTCCGGAGGGACGCCGAAGAGCCGGTAGAGCTCCTCCGACCCACGGATCTCGTCGTTGCGCGCATCCCACTCCCAGCTGGCGAGGTGGGCGACCGCCTGCGCCTCGACGAGGCGGGCGTTGGCCTTCTCCACCTCGGCCGTCCTCTCGGCGACGAGCTCCTCGAGCCGGGTCCGGTAGCGCGCCAGGTCCTCCTCGGTCCTCCTCCGGGCGTCGATGTCCTGGAGGACGCCGATGACCCGGACGACCTCGCCGTCCTCGACCGTGGGGTGGCCGATCGCGCGGACCCAGAGGCGTTTCCCCGTCGCCGTGACGAGCTGGAGCTCGAGGTCGAAGGGCTCTCCCGACGCCACCGCGCGGCGGAAGGCCGGCTCGATGACCGGTCGCGACTCCGGGGCGTAAAAGTCGAGCCCGGCAGCGACCGTGAGGTCGTACCCGGGAGCGACCTCGTGGATCTCACGGACCATCTCGGTCCAGGTGAGCCTCTCGGTCCGGACGTCGTACTCCCAGCCGCCGATCCGCGCGAGGCGCGAGGTGGCGTCGAGGAGCTCCCGGCTCTTCTCGAGCTGGACGGTCCTTTCGGCGACGAGCTCCTCGAGCCGCTCGCGATGACAGCGGAGCTGCTCCTCGGCCCGCTTCCTCTCGGTGATGTCGGAGATGATCGCGATCAGGTGGTCGACGGCCCCGTCCGGGAACCGCGCGCAGCTCACGGCGAGGTCGACCGGGACGGCGCTTCCGTCCTTCCGAAGGTATCGCTTCTCGAGCGAGTAGCCGTCGATCTCTCCTCGGATCACGCGGTCGAACTGCTCGACGTCCGCCGCGAGGTCGTCGGGATGGGTGAGCTCGGACCAGGTGAGCTTCACGAGCTCCTCCCGGGTGTATCCGAGCAT
Source organism: Acidobacteriota bacterium (assembly GCA_022711615.1). Taxonomy (GTDB): domain Bacteria; phylum Acidobacteriota; class Thermoanaerobaculia; order UBA5066; family UBA5066; genus UBA5066. The sequence continues at coordinate 3,986 of JAKLER010000185.1, read as the reverse complement.
GCGGCAGAGGCTGTCGTTGACCTCGAGCCAGTCCTTCGTCGGGGAAGTGATGCAGGCGCCGAAGAGGGGGACCTCGAAGAAGCTCCGGAGGAGCGCCTCCGACTCCCGCAGGCTCGCAATCGCCCGCCTCTGCTCCGTGACGTCCTCGAGCGTCCCGGTCCAGACGGCGCCGCCCGCCTCGAGCGCCCTCGGGACGGACTCGAACCGGAACCAGCGGGCCGCCGCCGCCCCGCGAACCGTGAGGCGGCCCTCCCAGTGGAGCGGGAGCTGCCCGGTGAGCGCTCGTTCGTTCGCCTCTGTGAACGACCTTCGGTCGTCCGGATGGATCAGGTCGTCGATGGCGCCGTGGCGGGCGTGGAACTCCTCCGGGTCCATGCCGAGGAGCTGGACGAAGCGGCTCGAGACGAACTCCACGACGTACCGCGCCCGGCCGGACTCGAGGCTCCCCTCCGGGAGCTCGGCTCCCGGGCAAACCGAGCGGATCCGGTAGATGCCTCGAGGCTGGGCTTCGACGAGGTCCCTGTAGAGGGCCCGCTCCTCGCGCAGGACGCTCTCGCTCTCCTCCAGGGTGCCGCTTCCGGTCGACTGTTCGCGATCGGTCATGACAGTGGTGCGCGGGCCTCGCCTGCCGTCATTCTCTCACCCGGACGATCCTTCCGCCGCGCTCGCCCCCCTCCGGCCCGAGCTCGACGACCCGGTCGGCCGCGGCGAGGACGGCGGGGTGGTGCTCGACGACGACGACGAGGTGGCCTTCGGCGGCGAGGCGGCCGAGGGCGGAGAGCAGGCGATCGACGTCGTCGAGGGCGAGACCTCGCGTTGGCTCGTCGAGGAGGACGGCGACGCGGTCGGGACGTGGCGCGACGAGGAGGCGCGCGAGGCGGAGGCGCTGTCGCTCGCCCGAGGAGAGCGTCGTCCCCTCCTGGCCCACGCGGAGGTAGCCGAGGCCGAGGTCGCGGAGCGCGGCGAGGGGCGCGGCGAGCGCCGGGCGGTCCGCGAGCCACGCCGTGGCGTCGGAGACCGGGGCGTCGAGGAGGTCGGTGATCGAACGACCGTCGAGACGGCAGGCGAGGACGTCGTCCGAGAAGCGGCGCCCGGCGCACGTCTCGCAGCCGACGGTCACGTCGGGGAGGAGGTCCATCGGCACACGGACGACGCCGCGGCCGGCGCAGGACTCGCAACGCCCGCCCGGGACGTTCGTCGAGAAAGCCGTGGCGGCGAGCTTCCGTCTCTTCGCCTCGGGCGTGGCGGCGAGGAGACGGCGCAGCTCCTCTCCCACTCCCGTCAGCGTCGCGACGGTGCTGCCGCCGCCGACGGCGAGGCCCTCCTGGTCCGAGGCCAGGACGTCTTCGATCTCGGCGTGCCGCTCGAGGGCGCGGCAGCCGACGCGGTCGTCGCCCCGGAGCGCGGCGCGAAGGGACGGGGCGAGCACCTCGAGGACGAGCGTCGACTTGCCGCTCCCGGAGACGCCGGCGACGACGACGAGCCCGCCGGCGGGAAAGTCGACGTCGACGTCCTTGAGGTTGTGGCGGTGGGCGCCGCGGACGGTGACGCCGGGGAAGAGTGCGCGGGGAGCGCGGGAAGGCGAAGCGTCGGTGCGGGCGAGGAGGCGCGCCGTGTACGTCGAAGGGTCGGCGCGGAGCTCGGCGGGCGGCCCATCCGCCACGACGAGGCCGCCCTCGGGGCCGGCCAGAGGCCCGAGCTCGATGACGTGGTCCGCGGCGGCGACGAGCGCGGCGTCGTGCTCCACGACGACGACGGCGTTCCCCGCGTCGGCGAGGGAACGGAGCACGCCGACGAGGCGCTCCGTGTCGCGCGGGTGGAGCCCCTGCGTCGGCTCGTCGAGGACGTACGTCACGCCGACGAGGCCGCCGCCGAGCGCGGCGGCGAGCCGGACGCGCTGCGCCTCGCCGCCCGAGAGGGAGGCCATCTCGCGCGCGGGGGAGAGGTAGCCGAGGCCAGCGTCGCAGAGGGCGCGCAGGCGGGGCGCGAGCGCCTCGCGGACCGGAGCCGTCGCGGCGAGGAGAGAGGGCGCAACGCCGGCGTGCCGGGCCGCGATCCCGTCGAGCCAGGCGACGAGGGAGTCGGACTCGGAATCCGTGGTCTCGGGCGCGCGCTTTCCGGCGAACGTCACGGCGCGGGAGTGCGGCGCGAGCCGCTCGCCGCCGCAGGTCGTGCAGGGGCGGTCGACGAGGAGCGGCTCGAGCTCCTCGCCCCGTTCGTCGGCGTGGACCCTCTCGTACTCGGCTTCGACGAGCCGCGCGATGCCGGCCCACTTTGCCGCGAGGCGGTGGACGCCGCTCCGCTTCCCGCGCTTCCAGCTCCAGTCGACCTCAAACGTCCGCTCGCCGGCGCCGTCCATCGCGAGGGCGCGCGCCTCGGGCGAGAGGGCGCTCCACGGCCCCGAGACGTCGAGCCCGAGCGCGGCGGCCGCGGCGCGCAGCGTCGCGACGTGCTGGCCGTCGGCCTCTCCGAGGTAGGCGCCGTAACGGGTGCCGTCGAGCGCGCCGCCGTCGAGCGGGAGGTCCGGCCGGCTCACGAGGCGCGCCGGGTCGCACGCCGGGGCGAAGCCGAGGCCGCGGCAGGAGGGGCAGGCGCCCCGCTCGGAATGCGGCGAGAAGTCGGAGGCGAGGAGCGGCTCGAGCCGCTCGCCGCAGGCGCAGGTTGCCCCCGCGGCCTCACGGCCGCAGACGGGGCAGGGGCGCGCGCCGCCGCGCGCGAAGAGGAGGCGGAGGAGCTCGTCGATCCCCGTCGTCGTTCCGACGGTCGAGCGCGGGTTGCGTCGGGCGGCATCGGCCGGAACGGCGACCGCGGCGCGAAGCCCCGAGGCCGACTCCAGCTCGGCGCCGCCGTTCATCGGGAGGAAGCGCCGCGCCCAGGGGGAGAGGAGGTCGGAGAAGCGCGCCTGCGCTTCGGCGAGGAGGGTGTCGAAGACGAGCGACGACTTCCCCGAGCCGGACGGCCCTGTGACGACCGTGAGACCCGGGCAGGGAAAGCGCGCCGCGACGCCCCGGAGGTTGTGCGTCGTCACGCCCGAGAGCGCGAGCGGCTCGTCCCCGCGCGACCCGGCCTGCGCTTCGGACGGCAACGCGGCGCCGATCTCGCCGCGGAGCGCGGCGCCCGTCGGCGATTCCGGGCACGCCGCGAGGTCGGCGCTCGTTCCCTCCGTGACGACACGCCCGCCCTCCGGTCCGCTCCCCGGGCCGATTTCGGTGACGTGGTCGGCGGCGCGGAGGAGGTCGAGGTCGTGGTCCGCGACGAGGAGCGTGTGCCTGGCCGAACAGAGGTGCCGGAAGGCCGCGGCGAGCACCGCGACGTCGGCAGGGTGGAGGCCGGTCGTCGGTTCGTCGAGGACGAAGAGGGCCGGGCCCGTCGCCTTCGCCAGCTCCGTCGCGAGCTTCACCCGCTGCGCCTCGCCCCCCGACAACGTCGTCGCGGGTTGGCCGAGCGGGAGGTAGCCGAGGCCGAGGTCGACGAGGGCAGAGAGGACCCGGGCGAGCTTCTTCTCCTTGCGGAAGCGCTCCATGGCCTCGGCGACGGTCAGGTCGAGGACGTCGGCCACGGAGAGGCCGTCGAGCGTCACCGCGAGGACGTCCGCGTGGAATCGCCGCCCGCCGCACGCGCCGCAGACGAGCTCGACGGAACCGAGCCAGCGCATCCCGACCTCGTGGACGCCCGCTCCCTCGCACGACTCGCAGCGCCCGCCCGCGGTGTTGAACGTGAAGTGCCCCCTGCCGAAGCCCCGCGCCTTCGCCTCGGGCGTTGCCGCGAAGAGGTCCCGGATGACGTCGAAAGCGCCCGTGTAGGTCGCGGCGTTCGAGCGGGGCGTCCGGCCGATCGGCTCGGCGTCGACGGCGACGATGCGCGCGAACGACCCGCTCTCGCGGAGCCGGGCGACGGCCGCGTGAAGGAGCGACGTCTTCCCCGCGCCCGCGACGCCCGTGACGACGTTGAGGGCGCGGGGGCGGATGCGGAGCGTCGCCCCGGCG
>JAKLER010000184.1 GCA_022711615.1 Acidobacteriota bacterium | reverse complement strand
CGACGCCGACGGCCTCGTGAAGGTGACGGCGGCGCTCCCCGACATCGGGAACGGAAACGCGGCGCTGATCATCTCGGCCACCTCGTCCCTCGGGACCCAGGAGATCAAGCAGCTGATCCGCCGGAATCCGGCCGCGGCGACTTCGGGAGCGCCCCGGCCGGGGGCTTGAATCTCGGCGCGCTCTCCGTATAATCCCCATCCCGCGTCCGGGTCGGCCGGCCGCACGCCACGGGCCGTTAGCTCAATTGGTAGAGCAAGAGACTCTTAATCTCTGGGTTCGGGGTTCGAGTCCCTGACGGCTCACCAGCTCCTTCCGGGGGTCGGCGGAAACGCCGGCCCCCGATTCGTATTCGGGGGCGTCGCGGGGCCTCGCGGCCCCTCCCGGGCGCCTCGACCCGCTGTGGTAACGTCGCCGTCCCCGTCCGCTCCGCGGGAGTGGCGGAATGGCATACGCGCCGGACTTAGGATCCGGTGGGGCGACCCGTGAGGGTTCGAGTCCCTCCTCCCGCACCAAGCCGAAACGAGAGATTCCGATGAACATCACGTCGTACGTTGAAGAGTCCCCGACGAAGAGGTCGCTGTCGCTGGAGGTCCCTCTCGAGGAGGTCCGCGAGGCGACCGAGAAGGCCGCCCGGAGCCTCGCGAAGCAGATCCGCCTCCCCGGCTTCCGCCCCGGCAAGGTGCCGCCGGAGATCGTGAAGAGGCGGTTCGCCGACGAGCTCCGGAGCGAGGTGCTCGAGCAGCTCGTGCGCGAGACGCTCCACGAGGCGTTCCACGAGAAGGGGATCTCGCCCGTGGGCGAGCCGAAGATCGACGACCTGAAGTTCGAGGCCGACGCCCCGCTCACCTTCAAGGTGGAGGTCGAGCACCGCCCGTCCGTCACGCCGAAGGACTACCGGGGGCTGAAGGTCCCGACGGAGCCGACGGAGCCCTCCGAGGAGGAGGTCGCCGCCGCCCTGGAGCGGATCCGCGAGGGGCGCGCCGCGTTCGAGCCGATCGAGGACCGGCCGGCGATGGACGGCGACTTCGCCCTCGTCGACATCAAGGGGGTCTTCCCCGGGGGCGACGGGAAGGACTTCGAGCGCCCGAAGGTGCTCGTCGAGGTCGGCGGGGAGGAGACGCTTCCCGAGATGTCGGCCCACCTGCGGAACGCCGAGGTCGGCGTCACGGTCAGCTTCCAGAAGGACTTCCCCGGGGAAGGGGTCGACCCGGAGTTCGCCGGCAAGTCGGTCCTCTACCACGTGCAGCTCCACGCCCTGAAGAAGCGCGTCCTCCCCGAGTGGGACGACGAGCTCGCCCGCCGCGTCCTGACGCCGCGCGAGGGCGAGGCGCCGGAAGGGGCCGGGATGGACATGCTGAAGGCCGAGGTCGGCAAGAGCCTCGCGCGGGAGAAGGATCAGGCGCTGAAGGAGAAGCGGCGCCGCGCCGTCCTCGACGCGCTCCTCGCCCTGAACCCCGTCGACGCCCCGGAGACGATGGTGAACGCCGAGGTCGACTCGTCGCTCCAGCAGTACGCGCGTTTCCTCGCCTCCCAGGGGATGGACCTGAAGGAGGCGAAGCTCGACTGGAACAAGCTCCGCGAGGAGGCCCGCCCGTCGGCCCTCCGCCGCGTGAAGGAGTACCTCCTCCTCGACGCGATCGCCGACGCCGAGAAGCTCTCCGTCTCGGACACGGAGCTCGACGCCGACCTGAAGCGCCGCGCCCGGTCGATGGGAGTCGCGTTCGGCGAGCTGAAGTCTCAGCTTGCGAAGAACGACCGCCTCGACGGGATCCGGGAGGAGCTGCGGATCGACAAGGCCCTCGAGCTGCTCCTGACGGAAGCCGTCGCGGCGTCGTGACCGTATAAAAGGGACAGGAGGAGACCGATGCTGGTCCCGATGGTCATCGAGCAGACGAACCGCGGGGAGCGGGCGTACGACATCTACTCCCGCCTCCTGAAGGACAACGTCATCTTCCTCGGCACGGCGATCAACGACGAGGTGGCGAACCTCGTGATCGCCCAGATGCTCTTCCTCGAGGCGGAGAACCCCGAGAAGGACATCACGCTCTACATCAACAGCCCCGGCGGGTCGGTGACGGCCGGCCTCGCGATCTACGACACGATGCAGTACGTCAAGCCCGACGTCGCGACCTATTGCATCGGGCAGGCGGCCTCGATGGGGGCGGTCCTCCTCGCCGGCGGGAAGAAGGGGAAGCGGGCGGCGCTCCCGAACGCGCGCGTCCTGATCCACCAGCCGCTCGCCTACGGCCTCGAGGGGCAGGCGTCCGACATCGAGATCCACGCCCGCGACCTCGTCCGGATGAAGAAGCGGCTGAACGAGATCCTCTCGGCCCACACGGGCCAGCCGTTCGAGCGGATCGAGCAGGACACGGACCGCGACAACATCTTCGAGGCCGAGGCCGCGAAGGAGTACGGGCTCATCGACAACGTGCTCCGGAACCGGGACTGACCCCGGCTCCCGAGACGGCCCCCGGAGAGCCGGGGGCGCTAGAATTCCCCCGGAAAGGGTCTATTCAGGGATGACGAAGAAGAACGGCTCCGGCGAGGTCCTCCGTTGCAGCTTCTGCAACAAGTCGCAGCGCGACGTGAAGAAGCTGATCGCGGGGCCGACGGTCTACATCTGCGACGAGTGCGTCGACATCTGCCTCGACATCATCGCGGAGGACCGCGTCCTCGACCAGGCCAAGCCCGAGTCGAAGCTCCCGAAGCCGCGCGAGATCAAGGAGTTCCTCGACGAGTACGTCGTCGGCCAGGAGCAGGCGAAGAAGAAGCTCGCCGTCGCGGTCTACAACCACTACAAGCGGATCGACTACTTCGAGCGGAACCGCAAGCTCGACGTCGAGCTCCAGAAGTCGAACATCCTCCTGATCGGCCCGACGGGCACGGGCAAGACGCTCCTCGCCCAGACGCTCGCGAAGATGCTCTCGGTGCCGTTCACGATCGCCGACGCGACGACGCTCACCGAGGCGGGCTACGTCGGCGAGGACGTCGAGAACATCATCCTGAAGCTCTACCAGGCGGCGGGGCAGGACAAGGACAAGACCGAGCGCGGCATCGTCTACATCGACGAGATCGACAAGATCGCCCGCAAGGGGGAGAACCCGTCCATCACGCGCGACGTCTCCGGCGAGGGGGTCCAGCAGGCGCTGCTGAAGATCCTCGAGGGGACGGTCACGAACGTCCCGCCGCAGGGCGGCCGCAAGCACCCGCACCAGGAGTTCATCCAGATCGACACGACGAACATCCTCTTCATCTGCGGGGGGGCGTTCGTCGGCCTCGAGGACCTCATCGCCCGCCGGCTGACCGAGAAGCAGATGGGCTTCGGCGCGAAGATCGAGTCGAAGAAGCAGAAGCGCTCGGGGGCCACGCTCGAGAAGGTCCACCCGGAGGACCTGATCAAGTTCGGGATGATCCCCGAGTTCATCGGCCGCGTCCCGGTGACGGCGACGCTCCACGACCTCGACAAGGCGGCCCTCGTCGCCATCCTGAAGGAGCCGAAGAACTCCCTCCTGAAGCAGTACCAGACCCTCCTCGAGTTCGAGAACGTCGGCCTCCGGTTCACCGACGACGCCGTGGAGGAGGTCGCCGACGAGGCGATGAAGCGCACGCTCGGCGCGCGCGGCCTCAAGGTGATCCTCGAGGAGCTCATGCTCGACGTGATGTACCGCGTCCCCTCCGAGGAGGAGATCGAGGAGTGCGTCATCACGAAGGACGTCGTCCAGCGGCGCGCCGCGCCGATCCTGTCGCTCCGGAAGGTCGGTTGACGGCCGTCCCCGGACGGGCGAGCGGCCCCGCGCCCCGCGCGCGAGGCCGAAGCCCCCAGCCACGAAGGTGACCGCATGACGAACCCCGCGACAGTGCCCCAAAGGTCCGCGACGCGGACGCTGCCGCTCGTGCCCCTCCGGGACATGGTCGTCTTCCCCCGGATGATGGCCCCCTTCGTCGTCGGCCGCGCCTCGTCGATCGCGGCGCTCGAGGCGGCGCTCCTGACGAGCGACAAGCAGATCTTCCTCGCCGCCCAGCGCGACCCGAAGATCGACGAGCCCGCCGCGGGCGACATCCACGACGTCGGCGTCGTGGCGACGGTCGTCCAGTCGCTCAAGCTCCCGAACGGCCACATCAAGGTGATGGTGGAGGGGGTCTCGCGCGGCGTCATCCGCTCCTTCGCGACGACGGGCGGGCACAAGGAGGTCGAGGTCGCCGCGGCGGAGGCGAGGCCGCTCCCGGGCGGCGCGGCCGAGCTCGGCCCGTACATGCAGAAGGTGCTCGGCGTCTTCGAGCAGTACGCCAAGCTCTCGCACCAGCTCGCCTACGAGGGGCTCCTCGCCTCGCTCACGCTCGACGACCCCGACGTCTTCGCCGACATGCTCGCGGGCCACCTCCCGGCGTCGATCCCGACGCCCGAGAAGCAGGGGCTCCTCGAGACGGTGAACCCCCTGGAACGGCTTCAGAAGCTTCAGGACCTGCTGGAGATCGAGATCGAGAAGATCAACATCGACCGGCGCATCAACAACAAGGTCAAGAAGCAGATGGAGCGGGCCCAGAAGGAGTACTACCTCAACGAGAAGATCAAGGCGATCCACCAGGAGCTCGGGCGGAAGGACGACCGCTCCGACGAGCTGGAGGAGCTGCGGCAGAAGATCGACGCCGCGGGGATGCCGAAGGACGTCAAGGAGAAGGCCCTCGCCGAGCTGAAGAGGCTCGAGGCGATGCCGAACGTCTCGGCCGAGGCGACGGTCTCGCGCAACTACATCGACTGGCTCGTGAACGTCCCCTGGAAGAAGGCCTCGCGCGAGTCGAAGGACATCAAGAACGCCGAGAAGGTCCTGAACGAGGACCACTACGGGCTCGACAAGGTGAAGGAGCGGATCCTCGAGTTCCTCGCGGTCCGCCAGCTCGTCACCGAGACGAAGGGGTCGATCCTCTGCTTCGCCGGCCCTCCGGGCGTCGGCAAGACCTCGCTCGCGAAGTCGATCGCCCGCTCGCTGAACCGCAAGTTCGTCCGGCTCTCCCTCGGCGGCGTCCGCGACGAGGCCGAGGTCCGCGGCCACCGCCGGACCTACATCGGCGCCTTCCCCGGCCAGATCATCCAGCTCATGAAGAAGGCGGGGACGGTGAACCCGGTCTTCCTCCTCGACGAGGTCGACAAGATGTCGATGGACTTCCGCGGCGACCCGTCCGCGGCGCTCCTCGAGGTCCTCGACCCCGAGCAGAACCACGCGTTCGTCGACCACTACCTCGACGTGGAGTACGACCTCTCGAAGGTCATGTTCATCGCGACGGCGAACGTGATCCACCCGATCCCGCCCGCCCTGAAGGACCGGATGGAGATCATCAGCCTCTCGGGCTACACGCCGAACGAGAAGCTGGCGATCGCCCGGCAGTTCCTCGTCCCGAAGCAGGTCAAGGAGAACGGGCTGACGCCCGAGCAGGCCCGCTTCGACGACTCCGGCCTCTACGGCCTCATCGAGAAGTACACCCGCGAGGCGGGGGTGCGGAACCTCGAGCGCGAGATCGCCTCGGTCTGCCGGAAGATCGCGCGGAAGGTCGTCGCGGACGACTCGGGAGCGGCGAAGGCGGGGATCACCGTCACGGCGGAGAACCTTCCCGACTTCCTCGGCAAGCCGAAGCACCGCCCCGCGAAGAAGGGGGAGAAGGCCGAGGTCGGCCTCTCCACCGGGCTCGCGTGGACCGAGGCCGGCGGCGACGTCCTCCACATCGAGACGACCCTGATGCGCGGCAAGGGGAACCTCGTCCTGACGGGCCAGCTCGGCGACGTGATGCAGGAGTCGGCCCGCGCGGCGCTCTCGTACGTGCGGAGCCGGGCCGAGATGTACGGCGCCGACGCCGACTTCTACGAGAAGAAGGACATCCACGTCCACATCCCGGAGGGGGCGATCCCGAAGGACGGCCCCTCGGCCGGGATCACGATGGCGACCTCGATCCTCTCGGCCGTCACGAACATCGCCTGCCGCAAGGACCTCGCCATGACCGGCGAGATCACCCTGCGCGGGAAGGTCCTCCCCGTGGGCGGCATCAAGGAGAAGCTCCTCGCCGCCTACCGCGCGGGGATCACGACGATCGTCCTCCCGCGCGAGAACGAGAAGGACCTCGACGACCTCCCCGAGGAGATCCGGAACGTCCTCGAGACGCACCTCGTCGACGACGTCGACGAGGTGGTCCGCCTCGCCCTCGAAGGCTCCCCGGTCGCCGCCCCGCCGAAGCCGGTCCCGGCCGAGGCGGGGACGACGCCCCCCTCCACCCTGGCTCACTGATCCGCCGGCCGGCTCCCGCACGGGGGCCGGCCGGACCGGCACACGATTCCTTCAGCTTCGTCTATGACCCGGAAAGAGAACCCCGTCTCCCGCACGCCCAAGGCCGCGCGGGCGGTCTCCGTGAGGAGTCCGCTCGGGAAGTCGGTCCGCCTGGAGCTCCCGGCCCACAGCGCCGGCGAGCGGCCGCGCGGCCTGCCGATCCCGGCGGTCGCCGTCCTCGGCCGGTCGAACGTCGGGAAGTCGAGCCTCCTGAACGCCCTCCTCGCCACGAAGGTGGCCCGCGTCTCGCAGACCCCCGGCCGGACGCAGGCGCTCCACTGGTACCGGGTGGACGACGCCTTCCACGTCGTCGACTGCCCCGGCTACGGCTGGGCGAAGACGGCGCGCGCCTCGCGCGAGCGCTTCTCGGGGCTCATCGAGGAGCTCCTGACGGGGGAGAGGGCGCCCGACCTCGCGCTGCTCCTCGTCGACGGCCGGCTCCCCCCGCAGGCGTCGGACGTCTCGATGGCCCTCTTCCTCCGGCACGCCGGGGTCCCGACCGTCGTGGCCGTGACGAAGTGGGACGCCGTGAAGCCGTCGCAGAGGGTCCGGCACCTCCGGGCCCTCGCCGCGGAGCTTCAAGATTCCGAACGCCCCCTCCTGCCCGTTTCGTCCGAAACGGGCGAAAATCTGCCCACCCTCGGCCGTCTTCTCAAGGACCGGCTCACCGGAAGGACCAAGGACAGCGCCGCGCCCGCGGCGCCGCAGGGTCCGACACAGAAGGAGTCCTGATGCCCCGCCGCAAGGTCCCCGGAACCGACTACGTCAGCCCGACGATCGACCCGAACGACCTCCCGAACGACGTCGAGGAGCCGGCCGCGCCCGACTTCGAGGACGCGCCGATGCTCGACATCCGGACGCTGCACAACACCCCGATGCCGCAGCTCCTGAAGATCGCGCAGGAGCTGGAGGTCGAGGGGGCCGCGGCGCTCCGAAAGCAGGAGCTCATCTTCAAGGTCCTGCAGGCGCAGACCGAGCGGATGGGCCTGATCTTCTCGGAAGGGGTCCTCGAGGTGCTCCCGGACGGCTTCGGCTTCCTGCGCGCCCCCGAGTACAACTACCTCGCCGGGCCCGACGACATCTACGTCTCGCCTTCCCAGATCCGCAAGTTCGGCCTCCGGACGGGCGACACGATCTCGGGGCAGATCCGACCGCCGAAGGAGGGGGAGCGCTACTTCGCCCTGATCAAGGTCGAGGCGGTCAACTTCGAGCACCCCGACGTCGCGCGCGAGAAGATCCTCTTCGACAACTTGACGCCGCTCTACCCTCAGGAGCGGATCCGGCTCGAGACGCCGAACATGTCCTCGCGCGTCCTCGACCTGATCGCGCCGGTCGGCAAGGGGCAGCGCGGTCTCATCGTCGCGCCGCCTCGGACCGGCAAGACGATGCTCCTGCAGGCGCTCGCGAACTCGATCACGACGAACCACCCCGAGGTGACGCTCATCGTCCTCCTGATCGACGAGCGGCCCGAGGAGGTCACCGACATGCAGCGGTCGGTGAAGGGCGAGGTCATCAGCTCGACGTTCGACGAGCCGGCGACGCGCCACGTCCAGGTGGCCGAGATGGTCATCGAGAAGGCGAAGCGGCTCGTCGAGCACAAGCGCGACGTCGTCATCCTGCTCGACTCGATCACCCGCCTCGCGCGCGCCTACAACACGACCTGCCCGCCGTCGGGGAAGGTCCTGTCGGGCGGCGTCGACGCGAACGCGCTCCAGAAGCCGAAGCGCTTCTTCGGCGCGGCGCGCAACGTCGAGGAGGGGGGCTCGCTCACGATCATGGCGACGGCCCTCATCGACACCGGCTCGCGGATGGACGACGTCATCTTCGAGGAGTTCAAGGGGACGGGCAACATGGAGATCCACCTGGATCGCCGGCTCGTCGACCGCCGCGTCTTCCCGTCGATCGACATCAACAAGTCGGGGACGCGGAAGGAGGAGCTCCTCATCGAGAAGGCGGAGCTCAACCGGATCTGGATCCTCCGCAAGGTCCTCACGCCGCTCTCGACGGTCGAGGCGATGGAGCTGCTCCTCGAGAGGCTCGAGAAGTCGAAGACGAACCTGGAGTTCCTCTCGTCGATGTCGGCGGGGTAGCCCGATCGGCGGGCGTCCCCGTCCCCGTCCGGCCCGCCGGGCGGCATCGTAAGATCGGCGTGGACATGACGCCCGCGATCCCCGTCTCCGTCGTCGACTTCGTCAACGCTTGGCCGGTCACCTGGGGCTTCCTGAAAGGGGCGGTCGAGGGCTTCCTCCCGATCAACGACGTGCCGTCGGTCTGCGCGGAGCGGCTCGCGCGGGGTGAGGTGCAGGCGGGGATCATCCCGGCGATCG